>JAJFFD010000178.1 GCA_021776805.1 Planctomycetota bacterium | reverse complement strand
GGCGGTCCCGTTGCCAGTCATCCATGTCATCTCGATGAGCTCGTCCTCTTTCACGTCCAGGAATCGGCCGTAATGGGGATGCCTGCCCCAATCGTCCCGGTTGTAGAAGAAATACGGACGTCCGGGCTCCGGCACCATGGCGAGCGTTCCGGACTGCGCGAACCAGCTGTCGAAGCCTTCGGTCCAGGCGGCGTAGACCCTTCCTGGTTTCGCGTGGACCAGGTATTCGCAGGTCATTTGCAGCGGTCGACTGGAGAGATCGGGGCGGGGGATTGCCATCATGGGAACCTCCTGGATTTAGTGGCCCAACTTATAGCTTAGTTACGACGAGTTAGGCTAGTCGGAGGTGGCGGTAGGCTGCTGCGCGCAATTGTGCTGCCTGATGGAACCCCTCCTCCTCAGCGCGTTCGGGGCCTTGACATTAGTTGCGTGTTCTGATAACTATTTTCTCCAATGGCAAGGAATCGAGGAGCTACAGTCGATCGAGTCTTCAACGCGCTCGCCGATCCCACCCGGCGCTCGGTAGTCGAGCTGCTCGGCTCGCGGCCGCGCCGCGCGGGGGAGCTTGCAGCGGCGACGCGGACCTCGCCGCCGACCATGAGCCGGCACCTGCGCGTCCTGCTCGACGCCGGGATCGCCACGGACGAGCGTCCCAAGGAGGACGCTCGCGCGCGGGTCTTTCGCCTGCTCCCCAAATCCATGCAGGCCGTGAACGATTGGCTGGAACAGCTCCAGAAGGAGTGGGACGCCCAGCTGGGTTCGTTCAAGCGGCATGTCGAACGGAGGAAGAAGAAATGACTGCTCCCCACTCAATGAACTCATCGATCGAGGTCGCCGTCGATCCCGTCACCGCCTTCAAGGTCTTTACGGAAGAGCTCGACTGCTGGTGGATCCAGGGTCCGATCAACTTCTTCGATGCCGCTCGGGCGTGCTACAAGCGGATGGAGCCTGGAGTCGGAGGCCGGATCGTCGAGGTCTACGACGAGAAGACGGGCGACGGCCTCGAGCTCGCGCGCATCACCGTCTGGGAGCCCGGCAAGCGCCTGGCGTGGACGAGCTCCCTGGACGACGTCGAGATCGACATCCTCTTTGAGGAGAGCGCGGGCGGCACGGAGGTCAGGGTGCAGGCCACGATCCCCGAGAACGGGGCAGACAAGGGCGGAACGGCCTGGGTGCGCATGAGCCCGGTCTGGCTGAAGGACTGGATCCGGAAGCGCGATCACGTCCCGCACGAGCCCCTGCGCTTGGCGCGGCTCGCCGTCGTCGTCCACTACGCCAAGCCCGCAGCCGCCGGGCGCTGGCTACGTGATGTCTTCGGCTTCGAACCCGCGAACAACGTCCCCGAGGTCGAGCCCGACGACCCGAGCCACACCTGGATCGAGTTCCACGTCGGCAACAGCTCGATCATCCTCTGGGGACGCGAAGCCGCCTCAGGCGCGGGCGCTCCGATTACGCACACGCCGTTCATCTACGTCGACGACCTCGACGCGCACTTCGCGCATGCCAAGGCGCAGGGCGCCGAGATCATCCAGGACATCCACCAGCACGGCTTCCGCGCCTACGAAGCAGCTGATCCCGAAGGCAACCGCTGGACCTTCGCCCAGGCCAGCCCGATGATGCGCTGAGCCACTAAGGTCAGCATGATTGCGGCGAGACCGCGCTCAACATCGCCCTGAACCGGGTCAGCGGCGAATGGGACGAGAAGAAGCTCGCCGAGCTGACGGTCTGGATCGGGGGTGAATGCCCTGATCTCGGTGCTCCTCAACCGCCGACTACATCGCTCGGGGCCGTCCTCTGGCGAGTTCCGGGTCGCGAGAAGCGTGGGAAGGGCGAGCTTGAATCGCTTATGCGCAAACGGATCGTTATCCAGTCTCTCCCCGGTGGAATCTTCGGCGTGGCAATGCGTCCCGATGGGATACCTGTCGCATTCCCTTACCATTCCCGGACGGTGAGTCTCGGGGGCACACCACATAACTGCAGAAAGAGGACGGCTGGAAATGAGAATCACTCGATCGAATGAACGACGGTTTCGCGACGGTTCGTGGGCGGCGAGATTCTCCACCGCATCGGGCGCGGTTGTCATGTGCATGGCTTTCGCCACTGCGCAGTCGGCTGCTGACGAGCCGCTCACGTTGAACGGGCACACCAACCGTGTCTATGGCGTGGCGTTCAGCCCGGACGGAAACCGGCTGGCATCGGCGAGCTCTGATAAGACTGTAAGG
The DNA here is from genome assembly GCA_021776805.1 of Planctomycetota bacterium. Lineage (GTDB taxonomy): Bacteria > Planctomycetota > UBA1135 > UBA1135 > UBA2386 > JAJFFD01. The sequence goes on along the minus strand of JAJFFD010000178.1, from coordinate 58,988 downwards.
GTTTGGGACGCCGCGAGCGGAGTGGAGTCGCTCTCGTTGAAAGGGCACACCCATGTGGTCTCGAGCGTGGCCTTCAGCCCGGACGGGAAACGGCTCGCGTCGACGAGCTTTGATAAGACGGTGAGGGTGTGGGACGCCACGAGCGGAGTGGAGTCGCTCACATTGAGAGGGCACAGCATGGGGGTCTATTGCGTGGCCTTCAGCCCGGACGGGAAACGGCTGGTGTCGGCCAGCTCGGATCAAACGGTGAGGTTGTGGGACGCCACGAGTGGAACGGAGTAGCTCACCTTGAAGGGGCACACCGGCGAAGTCTGGAGCGTGACGTTCAGCCCGGACGGGAAACGGCTGGCGTCGGCCTGCCTGGATGAGACAGTGAGGATGTGGGACGCCACGAGCGGAGCGGAGTTGCTCATCTTGAAAGGGCACACGAGCTACGTCATGTGCGTGGCGTTCAGCCCGGACGGGAAACGGCTGGCGTCGGGCGGCGGGGACACGACAGTGAAAGTGTGGGACGCCACGAGTGGAGAGGAGTCGTTCACGTTGAATGGGCACGCCAGCGAGATCAATTGCCTCTCATTCAGCCCGGATGGGAAATGGCTGGCGTCGGCGAGCTTCGATCATACTGTGAAGGTGTGGGACGCCGGGAGAGGATTGGAGTCCCTGACGTTGAAAGGGCACATCAGCCCGGTCAGGAGCGTGGCGTTCAGCCCGGACGGAAAACGGTTGGCGTCGGGCAGCGTCGACAAGTCGGTCAAGGTGTGGGACGTCACTGCTCAGAGGAAGGAGAGCAGCAAGGAATGACGTGCCCTACGAGCCCCACGCCTTTGCCACTAGCTTCTTGCCACCGTTGCTCTCGGCCTGCCAGAGTGCGAGCAGGGTGACGTACTCGTAGTAGATCGGTAGTTGCAAGTTCAGGCGCCGGAATGATGCCAGCAGGGGTGAGATCGATCGCGAGCCAGTAGGGCTACGAGCCGGCGCGTGGGTCAGGTGGGCCGGGTCGGTCGGCCGCGAGGCGGGCGGTGCCCGATGCCCTTCACGCTTAAACGCAAGAAGCCCGCGTCAAGCGGGTTTCTAAAGAAACTGGAGCGGCCGAAGAGATTCGAACTCTCGACATTCAGCTTGGGAAGCTGACGCTCTACCAACTGAGCTACGGCCGCATGCGCACCGCCTAACGACGATGCGCAGTGCATCGTGTCGTCCGAGGAGGCTTGAGTCAAGGCTCCGCGACGTGGCGGCCGAACGGACGCGGGCTACGCTGCTCTTCCGATGCAGTCTGACCGTCATCGCCTAATCAAGGAGCTGTTCCTGGACGCGCTGGAGGTCGAGGGCGAGGTGCTGTAGCGGCTGCTGCGGGAGTCTGCGGGTGGGGATCCGGAGCTGCCCGCTGAGGTGCGCGAGATGCTGGCCGCGGATCAGGCGGGGGTTCGGTCGCCGAGGTCGATGCCGATCGTCATCGCGTCGTGGGTCGTGGTAACGCGCGCCGTAGTCAGCCTCCTCCTGAGCCTTCGAGCTCGTCTGATGTTTGGGGACTTCACGGTACCCCGGTGCGGAGGCTGGCCTTCTCATCCCACCTATCCCGCGGCATGAAGATCGCCGACAGAATCGTGAGCATACCGAGCTTCCGGTTGGTCTTGTCCTGGAAACCGGTGCAATCACGGGAGCTACCTAGAAGGCGAACCGCGCGCGAACACCGAAGACTCCGATCGCTTCGTCGTTCGAATTCAGAGCTGGATCGATAAGGAGCTGCACACTGGGCGTGATTGCGATACCGCGGGTGACCTGCAGCCGATAGTAGGCTTCAGCGGCATACTGATCGTTGAGCCCTGGACCAAAGAGCTTTGAGTTGGGCTTTCCCCAGTTGAAGCCCACTCCCAACTGATCACCAACGCCTATTCCCGAGCCCCCCGGTTGATAACCAAAGCCGATGCTCACCGATCGCTCGAGCAGGCTGCCATCAGCATCGGCGTAGCCCCCCCTGGCGAAGAGCAACCACCTCTCGTCCAGAGGCTCCGAGAACGACAACGCGAACCCCCAACCGTCGTCGAGCCCAAGATCGTCGCGTTTGTCCGCATGCCACAGAGTAGCGTGGTAGTTGTGGAGGTACCATTGGTCCTTGTCAGGTGCCCAGCCAATCTCCGCGGACGTGAAATACTCGTGGTCCTCGAAGACCGACTCGAACCCCTGAAACGGATCCTCGGGGTCGGAGTTGATGTCCATGATACCAGCCATCACATAAACACCGTCTGTTATGTACGTGCCACCGGCCGCGCCGAGCGCGGCATCGTCCGGCACATCCATCGTCGCGCTCCCAATGCTGAACGCGAAGTTGAAGAAATCCGTCCAGGGACTGGTGAGAGCAAAGACGTCGACGAAGTCGGTGACGTCGAGGAAGCCTGCATAGACGCCGATTTCTCCACCCTTCCATTCCTGATCCCAGTAGAGGTTTGTCAGATGCCATCCACCGCTGGTGAAGGGGATCTCGGACGCACCGACGCTGCCAAGGCTATCGAGTGACAGTGCAGCTGGATCGTTGTCCGTGTAGAGGTGGCGGTACTCGACGAGATAGCGTAGCGACCCCGTCGTTTCGGTTCCTCGTCCAAGCAAATCCCACGATCCGAACTGGCGCATCACGCCGCCAGCCGCGGAGCCTTTCGTGCCCGGCAGAGCGTCCGTGCTCTGCAGAAACGCGGACACATGAACGAGCCCGAAGGCGAAGCCGGTGTCTTCATACAGGCGGTCCTTCCAGTCGTAGTAGGGATCTAACAGATCCACGTCGAATAGGGCGGGGCTACTGACGCGATCCGTCTCGAGTCGGTTTTGCACGGCATCCGGGCCCGCGAAAGTCGCGTCGTTGGTCTGCTCCGGTCCCTGCTGAGCCTGAGCCGGCTCTGATGTCTGTTGATATTGAACCTGGCATGAGCCCGCAACAGACACCAGCAAGCCCCAGGCCAGCAGTCCCGTCATCACGGGTTTCGCAGATTTCTCTGGACTGACCATCGCTGCGCTCGCTACGCCTCCACGACATTTGCTCGCACGTTGAAGCTTTCAGAGCCAAACCAGTCCAGCATCCGTACGTTGACGTCGTCCGGGTGATCCAGCATGGACCAATGGCCGCCTTGAATGAATTCAATACGGCACTCAGCATCCACACGTGAAGGAGTATCAATTGCCTGAGTCGGCCACAAGAACATGTCCTGCTCAGGGTAAATCACCATGACCGGCACCTTGACGTTCGGATAGACGTTCGGATCTTTGGCCGTTGCCAGGTAGTCCATGACCATAGGGTTGGCGATGTCATAGTTCAGCCATTCGATACGGCCGGTCTCTTTGATGAGTCGCTTGACCTCTTGTTTTTCAGGATGCGAACAGAAGAAGAGATCGAAGTATTTGAAGTCGTTCGCCATATAAAGTTCTTCCATACCTGGTTGAGTATGATGGTAGGTAAACCAGTTGGTCTTAACGGATTCAAGCATGCGCTCGGGGGTGCCTCGTTCCTGAGTCATGTCGTGGGCTTGGCCGAACACACAGCCCAAGTGACCAACTGACAAGCTGCAGAATTTTCTGAACAGCTCCGGCTTCTGCATGACCATGGCCCATGTAATGGCGGAGCCCCAATCATGACCCACCAAGTTGATATCCTTCAGACCCAGGGTGTCGATGATCTCGAACATGTGGGCGATGATTTTCTCAACCTTGTAGTGCTCGACTTCCACCGGACGATCGGTCTTGCCGTAACCGAGGGTGTCGGGAACGATCACCCGGTAGCCCGCGTTCAGCAGCGCCGGGGCCTGGTACTTCCAGCAGCTGCCGTCATCCGGCATGCCGTGGACCAGGAACACGACCTTGTCGCCCTTGCCCTGATCACTCACGTGGTAGTCGTGGCCACCGATCTTCATCGTCTTTCCTGGAAGGCTCATTACAACTCTCTCTCCTCTGATTGACTTGGGATCTGGATCCCGTTGGTTGATGACACCACTCGTCGGATGAGGACCAATGGTGGAAGAACAGCCGCCGCGCGATAGGCGCGGAGGCGAGAATTTCAGTTCACTTGAATGGTGGTGACCGGGCGGGTCCCGGCCTTCGGCGCCTCGATGGAGAGCTGCCAGGTGTCGTAGAGGGCGTTGAACCCAGCTTTCGACACGAGGTCCTCGTCGCGGATGTAGAACCAACGACCGCGATACTGAACTGCCTGAAAGGCATTCGCCGGCTTCGTGTCGCTACACCTGATGGCGAGAATCTCCGAGATGTCCTCGACCTCACCGCGCTCGACCGCGGCTCGGTACGATCTCAGGTCAATGGCGCGACCTGACTCCTCGTCCTCGCGGGGAACCTGTACGGCATACGCATAGAAGTTGAGTACGTTGTAGAGAGAACGCATCCGCAGCTTCAGCGCTGATCGCGGGTCGTCGCTCTGGCCTTCGAAATCCGATCCGCTGACGACTCGTGCTGACTCCAACATCCAGGCTCGCTTCTTCACATCGCTCTGGACGTTGAGGAGCTCCATCAGCCGTTGACCATCCGCGGTATTGCGCGCCTCGGGGTCGAGCCAGATAGCCGGCGCCATTTCGTTGGTTGTGATGGAGAACGTCTTGCCCCCGTCGTAGCTCTTCCAGCGCCTTTCACCGGTCGACAGCGTGGTGATCCACATCTGTGGAGTGATGGAGGCAGCGGGATAGGGATAGTCGTTGTACGGGTCGTTCCACTTGAAGCGGTCGACGATCAGTCTGCCGTCCGAGTACAGCTTCAAGATGAGTTCCATGGCCTCGCGCCACTCGGCTTGCCCGGACCGAAACTCGTCGAAGCGGAGATCGGGGCCGCGGAGGTTGTTGACGCTCTCCACGAGGAGCTTCAGGGCGAAGTCGACCGGATATCCGGCGCCGGAGAGATCGGCCACGACGTCGACCCTGACAGGTGCGTGCAGCTGTCGCGCAATGACCTCACCCTGCCGCGGAGTGATCGTGACCGTGGGCGAATCCGAGAAGGAAACACTCCCATCGACGCTCGTGTTCCACACATTCTGTGTGCCGACGTCCAGGGCGGTTGCGCCCGCCCCCACGCCAGCCGACGTCGTGAAGTTGGTCGAGATGCTGGAGACGTTCAGGAACTGCGGCGCCTCCATGAAGCGCCGTCGCACGACGTTGAGCAGGAGCTCTTCCTGCAGGACCTGGCTGATGGCCTTGTTGTATTCGACGTGCGAATTCACGACGAGCTCGGGCCCGCGCGTGGACGCACAGCCCGACGCGATGATCAACAATGCCGACAACAAGACTGCCGGGCCGGTCGATTCTGGAGTGAGTCGTTCCATGATCCGTGTCCTCGGATCGAGCCTGGTTTCGATGAGGTTCCAATTATCGTGGATCCTCGACTCGGTCACGTCCCCTGGAACGAGGGGGATTCGAGGGGGCTGGCCCGGTCATCCGGAAGATAGGAGCATGCTCGGCCCGCAATGACCTGGACGCAGGCGTGGCCGGCGTTGGCACGCAGCGAGATCGTCGCGAGTCGTCCAGCGTCAGCTGCCGCTGAGGATGCCCAGCTCGCTGGCGCGAGCGACGGCCTGCCGCCGGCCGTGCACACGCAGCTTCTGATAGATGTGCTTGAGGTGATCGTTCACGGTGTGCGTCGAGACGAACAGCTCGGATGCGATCTCACCGTTCGAATGTCGCTTCGCCAGGAGTTCGAGGACGTCCAGCTCACGGTTGGTCAGGCCGTCGACTGTGGACCAGTCCATCCCGCGAACCGGCGTGGCCCTGCCGGCTGATGACGCCGCCGGCGCGGCGTGACTTGCGAAGGCCGCGAAGATCCGGGCGACAATGTCGTCATCAGCCGTGCGGTCGCCGGGGCGATGCAGGCGCTCGAGCATTTCCCGCATGGCCGTACCAGCCTCGACGAATGGTCGAATCCAGCCGCCAGGCTGGGCAAGAACCACCGCCTCCTGCACGGCGTCAAGAGCGTCCTCGGCGCGTCCCATCTTGTCGAGACCCAACGCCTGCAGCACCGCGGCCTCGATTGTCTGGTTGGCATACCGCCATGCTTCGCTCCTGCCGCGGATCGCCTCGAGCTGTTCCGCTGCCTTCCGCACAGCCTCCGCGGACCCCTCCGCGATCAGAACCCTCACTTGGGTGAACAAGGGAGCTTCCAACCAAGTGAAGAGGGCAGCTGGATCGAGCTTCTCAGCGAACGAGCGTGCCCAGGTCATGGCCGAGATAGTGTCTCCCTGGAGAACGGCCAGCCTGGCCCGACAGGACTCGGCCAAACTGAGGAATTCTGGCGCCCTCAGGTCTCGAACGAACACGTCCAACAGCTCCACCGTTCGAACCGCGTCGTCGCTCTGCTGTTGGAGTTGCTGTGTGAGCGCGAGCCCCGCGAGAGCGTCGACAGCGGCTCGGGAGTCCAGCACGTAGCGTCGTTCGACCGCATGGGTGAACTCGGACAACGCGGAGTCCAGCTCGTAGGCGTGCAGGTGGCAGCTGGCTAGGAGATACGAGCTCCAGGCGTCGAGGTTCAGGTGCTGAGTAGAGCGTGTGACAATCTGCATCCTCTGCGTCGCAGCGACGGTCTTTGGGAGATCACCTGAGAGCAGGTGTGAGAAACTCACCGAGCCGATCAGGCGCGACACCGCTGGAACATCGGAGGGATCGGTACCCCGGATCCTGTCCTCCAGTCGTTCGATCGCCTGGTCCGTCTGTGCAGACATGCACCGGGCAAGAGCGAGGGCGAGCTCGGCCTCGCTCTCGACGTAGGAAGCTCCCCTCCCGGCGAGCAGCGACAGGGCGCCTTCGAGACGCTGCCGACTGCCCTCCGGGTCGCCCTCCATCCAGTACGACATGCTTCCCTGAAAGAAGGCGAGTTCTCCTGCCCGTGTCGGGTCGACTGTCTGCCCTTCGAGCAAGCGCTCGACTTTTTGCACCATCGACTGGATCCGGCCCGTCTGGAGTCGGCCGTATTCAACCCACGCGGTAGTCAGCAGTAGCCCCGGCCGCTCCTGCTTGATGCCGAAGGGTAGCTTCGCCAGCCAACGTTTCACGACATGCCAGCGGTCACAGGCAAACTCGACGCTACGGTGTCGCTCTAGAATCTCGGCCGCGCGCACCGGATCGCCCCCGGTGAGAGCCTGGTCGATCGCCTCCTCGATCGCCTCCTTCTGCTCGAACCGTGCGCTGGCCCGCATGTGCAAACGGGCGATCTCGCTGGCCCGATGGTGTCGCTTCAGCTGGCTGAACAGCAGATCCCGAAACAGGTGGTGGTAGCGGAACCACTTGCCATGTGCATCGAGTGGAATCACGAAAAGATTGCGCTGCTGCAATTCGTCCAGAAACTCGAGGGCGCCGAGCTCGGGCGGCGCATCATCCGGGGCGCCGAGGGCGTCGAGGATCTCGACGCAGAAGCGGTCCACGACGGAGGACCTTAGCAGCCAGGCACGGACCCCGGGTGCCTGTGCCGCCAGCACCTGCTCGATCAGGAAGTCCTGCGTCTGTTTGAAGTTGCCGGGCAGGTTCTCGATCAGCTGATCGGGGTCATTCGCGTGACGCGCTGCCAGCGAAGCCATGCGCAGACCCACCGCCCACCCCTCGACCTGCTGCGCGAGACAATCGAGTGCCGCTTCGCCGAGGCCGCGATCCATTGTCCGGGCCATGAAATCCGAAGCCTCTTGCTCGGTGAATCGAAGCTCCTGGAGGCGGATCTCGACGAGTTCTTCCGTTGCCCTCAAGCGCGCGAGAGGCAGCGGTGGGTCGCGGCGCGTGATGACGATCAGATGGGTTGCGCATGGAGGATGCCGCAGCAGACATCTCATCAACTCGTGCACGGCGCTGTGGCGACCCAGCTGGTGGTAGTCGTCGAGCACGATCGGAAACCGAGTGTCGATCGCGTCGAGGTCATTGATCAAGTAGCCGGCCAAGGTCTCGACGCCGGGGAGCTTGGGCGCGGCAAGCAGCTCATGAGTTGCGAGGCAGACATTGGGCACCGCCATGTCGATCGCCGCCAACAAGTATCCGAGGAAGACCCGAAGATCGCTGTCGCGATCGTCAAGAGGCAGCCATGCGCTGGGGCAGTTCAGCTCCTCAATCCACTGACTGATCAGCACACTCTTGCCGTATCCAGCCGGGGCCACAACCAGCGTCACCGGCACCTCGAGGGCCCTGGCCAGCGCATCGAGCAGGCGAGGGCGTGGCACGCAATCCGCGGGCAAGGGAGACCGACGGAGCTTGGCTCGGATGAGAGGAATGAGTTGCCGCTGAGTTTTCAACCTAGGACGGGGAGTTGGTCTGGTCGCGTGGCTGAGAGACAATACGCCGCCCTGCGTCAACACCTAGCTGGCGCTAGTATTTCTGCCGGCCGCCCCCCCTGTTTTCCCCTCGTTCCTCGGGATGCGAAGACCCACGCAGGAGTCGAGAATTGGGCTATATCAGTGCATGCTGCGAATGGCCAAGTCGGACAAGTACAAAGACATCGATTTCGGGGGCCCCGCGACCTACCGGATCGTCGTCCAGGGGACCCTGGACGGGGGATGGAGCGACCGGCTCGACCAGCTGACGATTTCCACAGAGATCCGTGAGGGAGCTTCGCCACACACGTTCCTGCGGGGCCCTATCCGAGATCAGGTCGAGCTAAGCAGCTTGCTGGAGAACCTCCACGACCTGCACTTGCCGATACTCAGTGTTGAGAGGATCCAGGATGAACCATGAGCCGTGAATCCTCCGAACCAACTCACGGAACCGCACCCAGTGACCCTGGGCCCCGATCTTCGACCCCGGAGTACCATGATTGGAGCGAGCCCGAAGCCACCGATGCTCGCATGAGCGTCGATGAGCTGCGCGAGCTCTGGGAGGCTTCGCCCGCCTACACCGGTGTGTCTCGTGGCGCCCTGGAGGACTTCGCTGAGGTCTGCCAGCTGGTCAGCATCCCTGGGGGTGCGAAGCTGATCGAGCAAGGGCAGCCGCATGGCTCTCAGTACGTCGTCGTGCACGGTCGCCTGCGAGAAGTGCGGCGCGATGCGGAGGGCCGAGTCGTCTCGTCGTTCGATCTCCGCCGCGGAGATGACGCGGGGCTCGAGTTCCTGTTCAGCGATCGCGAGAGTCTCGGTGATGTGTACGCGGTGCGAGACAGTGTTCTCTTGCGCCTTTCGCGATCGGACTTCGAGCGGTTGGGGCACCGCCATCCAGATGTTCTGATGGAAGTCTCGCGTGCGATCATCGAGGCCGCGTACCGCTCGATCGAGGGCTTCGAGCAGCAGGCGGAGCGCGTCGTCAGCGTCGCGGTCGTCCCAAGCTCGGCTCACCCCTGGCTCGCAGGGATCGCCTCCGCGCTCGCCGAGGCCGCCGGGGGCATGGGGAGCGTCGTTTCCGTGAGCGCTGACAGACTCGAGGCTGCTCTCGGCGCCGAGATTCTGGACAGCCCTGCCCCCACGTCGCACCAACGCCTGGCGGCCTGGCTCGATGGTCTGGAGGAGAGCCATCGCATGGTCTTCTATGCCTGCGATCCGACGCCGACGATGTGGAACGAGACGGTCTTGCGACAGGCCGACCGCATCATGGTCTGCGTCGCTGCGGGCACGCCTCAGGATCCCGAGCGGGTTGCCATGCTGTTGGCCGGTGGCCGCCGTGGAATCGCTGCCCAGCGCGTCGACATGATGTTCGTGCACGACCCGCAGACGGGCATGCCGTCGGGTACGCGGCGGTGGCTGGAGCTGGGCACCGTGACGGCGCACCACCACGTCCGCGCGGGCCAGTCCGATGATCTCGAGCGGATCGCGCGTCGCCTGCTCGGCCGGGCGGTGGGCGTGGTGATGGGTGGCGGCGGTGCGAAGGGCATCGCGCACGTGGGCGTGCTGCAGGCGCTGAACGAGGCCGGCATCCCGATCGACTACGTCGGCGGCACCAGCATGGGCTCGATCTTCGCGGGCGGCTGGGCGCGCGGGTGGGACGCGGCCACGATCCTGGACAAGGTGCGCGACGTCTTCAAGGTCAAGAACGCGCTCATCGACTTGACCCTTCCGCTGGTCGCGCTGACCGTCGGCAACAAGCTCGAGCGCGTGCTGCAGGGCCTCTATGAGGACCTGCTCATCGAGGACCTGTGGATCCCGTTCTTCTGTACGTCGACCAGCCTCGGGCGTCCCGGGGCCTTCGTCCACCAGGAGGGATCGCTGTGGAAGAGCATCCGCGCCAGCATCTCGCTGCCCGCGATCTTCCCGCCGGTGCGTTACGGCGAGGATCTCCTCGTCGACGGGGGGCTGCTCGACAACCTGCCGGTGGGCACCATGGCCCGCCTCTGTGATGGCGGACCGGTGGTCGCCGTGGACGTCGGTGACTCCATGCCGCCCAACCTGGATCCGGCGTACGGCAGCACGGCGTCGGGGTGGGGGATCATCCGCAAGAAGCTGCTGCCCTTCGCCGAGAAGGTCCGGCCGCCGGGCATCGTCGAGCTCATCATGAGGTGCACCGTCGTTGGCAGTCAGATCGAGGTGGCGCGGGCCCGCCGCCAGGCTACGCTGAACCTGAAGCCGCCGGTGGAGGGGTTCAACATCATGCAGTTCGACAAGTACGAGGACATCTACCGCGTCAGCTACGAGTACGCGGTGGAGCAGCTGGAGGCCGGGGGTCTCGACAAACTGAAGGCCGCCCTTGCGTCCGAAGGAGCACAACAATGAACCATCGCACGGCCGTCACAATCGGCATGGCAGCACTACTGGCCACCGCCTGCGCGACCGCACCGTCAGGCGCGCCGCCCAAACTGAAGATGACGACCGACATCCCGGCGTCCATCAGGGTCCCAGACCGGGTCCAGTCGTCGATCGGCACGCTCCAGTACTTCGACGGCGTGCCAGACTCCGCCACGAAGGACCGCGTGTACGACTACCTGGATCGCTCGCGCGCCGTGAACGCATACCTGGACTGTCTGCCCGCGCTGTCGATATCCGCGCTGCGCGAGGGCCAGGCGAGCGTCGGTGCGGATGCGAGCAACAGGATCTGCATCTGGGATCACTTGATGGACTCCGAGTCGCTGCTCCTGACCGGCAACACGTCGACGATGTACGCCGTCGGGTTCCTCGACCTCGCAAAGGACGGCCCGACCGTCATCGATCTGCCCGAGCGGATGCTCGGCATCCTCGACGACATGGCGTTCCACTACATGACCGACCTCGGCGTCGCCGGTCCCGACAAGGGCAAGGGTGGGAAGTTCCTCGTGCTGCCACCGGGCCACCAGGGCGCAGCGCCCAAGGGCTACTTCGTTGTCCCGTCGAAGACGAACGGCGTGTGGTTGTTCATGCGCGGCTACCTCGACAAGGGCATCGAGGCGGCGTCGGAGAACATCCGCAAGAACCTGAAGGTCTACCCGCTCGCCAAGGCCTCGAGCCCGCCGCAGATGGAGTTCATCAACGTCTCCGGTCGCGAGATGAACACGGTCCTGCCCAACGACGTGAGCGCCTTCGAAAAGTTGCACGCACTGCTCCAGCAGGAGCCCGACGATTACCTCGGTCCTGAGCGCAGAGGCGTTCTCGCCGCCATCGGGATCGAGAAGGGCAAGCCGTTCGCACCGGACGCACGCATGCAGGAGATCCTGCTCGACGCCGCTGCCATCGGCAACGCCGCTGCACGCGCGATCAGCTACTTCCCCCGCGATCCCGGCAACCTCATCTACGGCGACGAGAGCGCCTGGATCATGGCCTACGCCGACAAGGACACGACGTTCACGCGTAACGGTTCAGCGCGCCTCGAGGCGCGTGTGCTCTTCCATTTCGGCTACATCTGCGTGTCGCCGGCCATGGCGGTCACGGTCGCCGGGAAGGGGTCGGACTACGGCATCGCCATGCTCGACTCCGAGGGCCGGGTGCTCGACGGATCGAAGACGTACAAGATCCACATGCCGCCGAACCCGCCCGTGAAGGACTTCTGGGCGCTGACGCTCTACGACACGCAGACCCGCTCGCAGCTGCAGACCGATCAGCAGTTCCCGACGCGCGGCAGCCAGGACAGAGGCCTGAAGAAGAACGCCGACGGCTCGTACGACATCTACTTCGGGCCGAAGCCGCCCCCGGGCCAGGAGAACAACTGGCTGCAGACGATCCCCGGCAAGAGCTGGTTCGTCGCGCTGCGCATGTACGGCCCGCTACAGCCCTGGATCGATCAGACCTGGCGCCCGGGTGAGATCGAGATCGTCGACTGAGCACCGGTCCGACCCACAACAACATGAGAGGAACTGCAGCGATGCGACCGAACTCCATTGCCTTGATGTCCCTGGCCGCCACCGTCGTCCTGGGGGCCTGCGCCTCCGGGCCGGCAACACAGCCGAGGATGAAGATGACCGAGCCGATGCCTGTGTCGATCACGACGCCGGACGAGGTGAAGACGTCGATCGGAACGCTCGAGTACTTCGACGGCGTGCCGACGCACGACACCGTCGACCTGCTGTACGACTACGTCGATCGCGCGCGGGCTGTGCAGGTGTTCATCGACATGCTCCCAGCCGTCTCCATGTATCAGCTGCGCCAGGGGCAGCGGGACATCGGCGCGAAGGAGTGCCACCAGATCCTCATCTGGGACGAGCTGATGGACTCGAAGTCGCTGGTGCTGACCGGCAACAACACATCGCTCTACACGTGGGGCTTCCTCGATCTCGAGAAGGACGGTCCCACGGTCATCGAGCTGCCCGCCGACGTGCTCGGGATCCTCGATGACGCGTACATGCGCTACCTCGGCGACATGGGCGCCGCGGGGCCGGACAAGGGCAAGGGCGGCAAGTACCTGGTGTTGCCCCCCGGCTACGAGGGCGATGTGCCGAGCGGCTACTACGTCGTGAAGTCCCCGACCTACTGCGTCTGGAACATGATGCGCGGGTACGTGCGCGACAGCGTGAAGACCGCGGCGGACGGCATCAAGAGCAAGCTCAGGGTGTATCCGCTCTCGCGGCAGGACGACCCGCCGAAGATGGAGTTCATCGGCATGTCGGGCCGCAAGGGCTACAACACCGTGCCGCCGAACGACTTCAGCTTCTACGAGCTCCTCGACAAGCTGATCCAGGAAGAGCCGATCGAGTTCCTCGATCCCGAGCTCCGCGGCACGATCGCGGCGATCGGCATCGTGAAGGGCAAGCCGTTCAAGCCCGACGATCGCATGCGGCGCATCCTGACCGACGCCGTCGCGATCGCGAACGGCTACGCGCGCGCCAACACCGTCTTCCCGCGCGACCCGGGTCAGCGCATCTACCAGGGCACCGACAGCGAGTGGGTGATGGCGTTCGCGGACAAGAGCACGGCGTTCGAGATCGACGGAGCGCGTCGCATGGACTCGCGTCTGTGGATGCACTACAACGCCATCGCGGTGACTCCGGCCATGGCGTTGACGAAGCCCGGCGCCGGTTCGGACTACGCGATCGCCGGCCTCGACGGCGAGCACGAGCCGCTGGACGGCGCCGCCACCTACAAGCTGCACCTCCCGCCGAACGTGCCCGTGAAGGACAACTGGTCCGTCACGATCTACGACACGCAGTCCCGCTGCATGCTCCAGACCGATCAGCGCTACGCGGGGATCAACAGCAGCGCGAAGGGACTGAAGAAGAACGCCGACGGCTCGTTCGACATCTACTTCGCGCCGATGGCGCCGGCCGGGCACGAGGGCAACTGGATCCAGACGATCCCCGGCAAGAGCTGGTTCATCATCCTCCGGGCCTACGGGCCGCTGCAGCCGTGGATCGACCAGACCTGGCGTCCGGGTGAGATCGAGCTGGTAGAAGGGAACTGATCGATGAGCACATCGCACGTCATCCGATACTTCCCTCTCGCATGCGGGCTGGCGCTCGGTGCGCAGACCGCGCACGCCCAAGAGACCGTCCATCACCATCCCCGGCAAGAGCTGGTTCATCATTCTTCGGATGTATGGCCCGCTCGAACCCTGGCTCGACAAGACCTGGCGGCCGGGTGAACTCGAGCTCGTGAAGTAATCTGAGAACCTGAATGACAGCCGGCGGCGCGGGTCGCAACCCGGTCCGCACCATATTCCCTGATAATGGAGCAGAACAATGAACACAACTTCAGTAATCACGCTCACTGCGGCGGCGCTGCTTTCGGCCGGACTGGCCGTTCCGGCCTGGGCCCAGACCTCCCGCATGAAGACGGCCGCCGACATCCCGCCCGGAATCGCCGTGCCGGATGAGATGAACACGCGGATTGGCAAGCTCACGTTCACGGACGGCGCGCCGTCGGACGCGACGGTCGAGAAGGTCTTCGACCACCTCGACTTCACGCGCGCATTCGAAGCGTACGTCAACGGCTATCAGCTCGTATCGCTCCAGGCGATGCAGAAAGGACTCGTCTCCGCTGGTGTGAACGACAACGAAGGCGTTCTCCTCTTCTCCGGCCTCATGGACTCGCAGTCGCTGTTCCTCACTGCGAACGCCGACACCATCTACTACATCTTCATGGTGAACGTGAAGGACGGGCCGATGGTCGTCGAGACGCCGCCGGACGCGCTCGGCCTGTTCGACGACTTCTGGTTCCAGCACGTCATCGACTTCGGCCGGCCGGGTCCCGACCGCGGTAAGGGCGGGAAGTTCCTTCTGCTCCCGCCGGACTACGACGGCCCGCTGCCGGACAGCGGCTATCACGTCGCGCAGAGTACGACCTACCGAATCGCCGCGTTCGGGCGCAGCTTCATGGCGAACAACGACCCGAAGCCCACGGTCGCGACGATCAAGAAGGCGCTCAAGATCTACCCGTACACGCCGGGCACGTACGGCACGAGCATCGCGACGCTGCTCGAGGGCAACGTGAAGGCCGGCAAGCCCGCGCCCATCAAGCCGCTCAAGTTCGTCGAGGGAACCGGGCTCGTCATCAACACGCTGCCGCCGACCGACCATACATACTACGACCTGCTGAACGAACTCGTCCAGGAGCAGCCGAGCGGCACGCTGTCGCTGGAGATCATGGGCTCGTTCGCGTCGATCGGCATCATCAAGGGGCAGCCGTTCTATCCCGATGCCCGCATGAAGAACATCCTGAAGGAAGCCGCCGAGGTCGCGGCCGCCACCGGTCGGTCCCTGAACTGGCGCTTCCGCAACGGTTGGGCGTTCTATCCGAACTCGGGCTGGTACAACATGCTCTGGGAGGGCGGCTACAACTACCAGACGCCGCCGCCCGCCGTGACGAAGGCCGGGATCAAGCCGTATCCGCCCGGTTCCTACCGCATGCTCGACGCCCGCTTCGGCTTCTTCGCCGTCGCCACTGGGGTCACGCCGGCGATGTGCATGCGTCTGACCGACGTCGGCTCGCAGTATCTCATCGCCGCCGTCGACAGCGACAAGAAGTACTTCGACGGCGCGAAGACCTACAAGGTGAATCTGCCCCCGAATATCCCCGAGAACAACTTCTGGTCGTTCACCGTGTACGACAACCAGACGCGCTCCATGCTGCGAACGCCGCAGCGCTTCCCCAGGGCGGGCAGCCAGTCCTATCCGACACCGGCGGCCGTCCCCAACGCTGACGGTTCGTACGACATCTACTTCGGTCCGAAAGCGCCGAGCGGCAAGGAAGCCAACTGGATCCAGACCGTGCCCGGCAAGGGGTGGTTCACGATCCTGCGTATCTACAGCCCTCTGGAGCCGTACTTCGACAAGAGCTGGCAGATCGGCGAGATCGAACTGGTGAAGTGATTAGACGAGACGATAATCGGTGGCGCGGGTCGCAAGTCGGTCCGCGCCACATTCCCGGAAGAACAGAACAATGAACACGACTTCAATAGTCACGCTGATGAACATGAAGACAAGCTCGGAAAACAAGGTCGGCCGATGGGCACTCGTCAGTTGTTTGCTGGCGTGGGCAACGCTTGCCGTTGCGGCCACGCCGGCGGAAGCGGCGGAAGCGGCGGAAGCAGAGCAGGCCGGAAAGCCGAACATCGTCCTGATCAACATGGACAACTTCGGCTATGGAGAACTCGGGTGCTACGGAGGGGGCATTCTCCGGGGTGGCGCCACGCCGCGCATCGACAAGTTAGCCAGTGAAGGGATGCGGCTGTTGAATTTCAATGTCGAGGCGCAGTGCACGCCCAGTCGTGCAGCGCTACTGACAGGGCGCTATGCCGTACGTACGGGGAACGGTTCGGTACCGCTCCAAAACGGCAATTATGGTTTGACCCAGTGGGAGTACACCATGCCGGAGATGCTGGGCGATGTGGGTTATGCCACCGCCATGTTCGGCAAGTGGCACTGACCTGCCCCCCTGAAACCGGTCCAGAGACAATGATAGTCTCTGGTCCTCAACCAGGAGGTCAGGAATGCCAAGGAAGCGACACACATCGGAGCAGATCATACACAAGCTGAGGGAAGCTGAGATTGATCTCGGGCAAGGAATGTCCCTCAAGGTGGTCTGCAAGAAACTCGAGATCACCGAGCAGACATACTACCGCTGGCGCAAGGAGTACGGAGGTCTCCGAGTTGCTCAGGCGAAACGCCTGAAAGACCTAGAGAGGGAAAACGGCCGCCTGAAAAGGATTGTTGCCGATCTCAATCTCGATAACGCAATCCTGCGTGACGCTGCGGAGGGAAACTTCTAAGCCCGCTCCGCCGCAGGCGTGCAGTGAAGCGGGCCATGCATCGACATCGCGTGTCCGAACGACGTGCTTGCCACGTTCTCGGTCAAACTCGATCCACGCAAAGACGCAAGCCATCGCCTAGACCGTTCGAGGTCTTCCTGGTTGCAAGGGTAGTGGAGCTAGCCTCCAAGTTCGGCCGTTACGGCTACAGGCGCATCACAGCCCTTCTGCAGCGGGAGGGCTGGCCTGTGAATCACAAGCGTGTCGAGCGCATCTGGAGACGAGAGGGCCTTAAGGTGCCCAAGAAGCAGCCCAAACGTGGTCGCCTGTGGTTCAACGATGGATCTTGCATCCGCCTGAGACCTGAGAGAAAGGACCACGTATGGAGCTATGACTTCGTCTTCGACCGCACGCACGATGGCAGGCTCTTCAAGATGTTGACCCTGATCGATGAGTACAGCCGCGAATGCCTGGCAATAGACGTCAGTCGTCGTCTGGACTCGGAGGATATTCTCTACCGACTTGGCCGGCTCTTCGTGGAGCGTGGAGTCCCAGCTCATATCCGCAGCGACAACGGCCCCGAGTTCACGGCCAAGGCAGTGCGCACCTGGCTGAAGAGGGTCGGAGCTCAGACCCTGTACATCGAGCCAGGCTCACCCTGGGAAAACGGCTACATCGAATCGTTCAATGGCAAGCTTCGAGACGAGCTGCTCAACGGAGAGATCTTCTACACCCTGCGCGAGGCTCGCGTGCTGATCGAAAGCTGGAGACAGCTATACAATCAATTTCGTCCGCACAGCTCTTTGGGGTATCGACCGCCAGCACCGGTGGCTGTGCTCCCTGCAGATGCAGGTTTCGCTCCGCTCAACCTGCATCTACAGGGGCTGGAGAACACGTTGGGTCTAACATAGGATGTGGACTCGTTGTTGGGGGCAGGTCAGAGGTAGCTCCCCCCGAGGACCGCGAGCCGAAGCACGTCAACGAAAGGACATGAACCGATGCAGAGGACATTTCAGAGCCTGATGGCCTTGGCCGTCGCTCTCGTTCCAGGGGCATGCTCCTCCGGGGCGGTGACGGCCCCTCAGAAGATGAAGATGACGACGGACATCCCGCCCGGGGTCGGGACGCCTGATCGTCTGGAGACGCGCCTCGGCACGTTGACGTCGGTCGATGGCGTGCCGGATGCTGCCACCGCGCAGAAGGTTTACGACAACCTGGACTTCCAGCGTGCGGTGCAGGCCTACCTGAGCAGCATCCAGATCGCGTCCATGAACGGCATGCGCAAGGGCATCCTCGAGTGGGGACCGGCCAACACCACCGCTCTGCTCTTCGAGGGCCTCATGGACTCGAAGACCAGGTTCCTGACACCCAACACGACGTCGATCTACATGACGTCGTGGCTCGACATGTCGCGCGGCCCGATGGTCATCGAGACCCCACCCAAGGTGATCGGCCTCATCGACGACGCGTGGTTCCACTACGTCGCCGACTTCGGCCAGGTCGGGCCGGACAAGAACGAGGGCGGCAAGTTCCTGCTAGTGCCACCGGGATTCGAAGGCGACATCCCCGACGGCTACTTCGTCAAGAAGTGCGAGACGTTCGGTGCCTGGGTCATCTGGCGCGGAGCCCAGGTGAACGGGAGTACCGCTCCGGCGATCGCGGAGACGAAGAAGATGTTCCGCATCTACCCACTGGCAGAGAAGGACAGCCCGCCGAAGATGACTTTTATCGACGTGTCCGGGAAGGACTTCGACACGATCCACTCGATGGACGCGCATTTCTTCGACGAGGTGAACGAGGTCGTTCAGCGCGAGCCCGGCGACGGCCAGGACCCGGAGATCCTTGGCCAGTTGGCGGCCATCGGCATCAAGAAGGGCCAGCCCTTCAAGCCGGATGCGCGGATGCAGAAGATCCTCGCGGAGGCGGCCGACGTGGCTGCCGTCACGGTGCGCGCGCTCGCGTCGCGTCCCCGAGACGATGACTTCTACTACTACCCCGGCAAGGGAGTGTGGACCACGCCGTTCCCCGGCGGCAGCTACCTCTTCCTCGACGAGAACAACGCCCGCTACCTGGACGCCCGCGCGTACTTCCACTTCTACGCAACGGGCATCACCCCCGCGATGACGCAGGCGCCGTACGGCAAGGGCTCGGTCTACGCCGTGGCCTACATGGACTCCGAGGGCGAGGCGCTCGACGGCGCCGAGACCTACAGGGTCCACGTGGCACCGAACGTGCCGATGAAGTCGTTCTGGTCGTTCACGCTCTACGACAACCAGACGCGTTCCGAGCTCCAGACGGATCAGCAGTTCCCGGGCATCGACAGCAACAAGAAGGGGCTGCAGAAGAACGCGGACGGCTCCTACGACATCTTCTTCGGGCCGACGGCTCCCGCCGGCAAGGAGAGCAACTGGCTCCAGACGGTCCCCGGTAAGGGCTGGAACATGCTGTGGCGCATCTATGGGCCGACGAAGCCCTGGTATGACAGGACCTGGAAGATCGGCGATCCGGAGCCGGTCAGCTAGCGAGCACGCCGGTGTCCCGTCCGCGGTGCGGTTGGGCACAGAACGAACCCGAGCCGCGACTCTTACGGGCACCTATCCCGCTCGTCCAGCGCAGGGGCACCCGCATGGGCCTCATCGATCGACGCTCACGACTCGACCGTAGAGCATGCGGCGCATTCGCTCCCATCCCCGGCCCTTGTCCGACAGGCCCAGCTCCTCGCCGTGGTCGTCGGTCGTTTTCCGCCCAGCGGCTCAAGTATGCGTGGAACTTGAGCACCGACTGCGGATCGTCCCACCTGCCAAAAAAACCGCTCGCGCCGGTTGAACTTGGCGACGGCGTAGATGTGCGCGCCGACCTTATTGCGGCGGAGCTGCGGCACGCGGGGCTTCCTGGACATCCTGCTGTTCCTCCTCCTGTTTGGCCGGCAGGCTTCGCCCGGCGGGGGCGAAGTGCCGCTCTGCCGGAGGAGGCAGGTTCACCGCATGTCGGTCATCGGCAGGATCTTGGATCGGCAGGCCGGTTGTCGCTCAGCGTTCGAGGTGAATCGCTTGGGAAGCTGACGCTCTACCAACTGAGCTACGGCCGCAAACCGTGGCACGCCGAAGCGCGCAAGCCGCGAATCGTCTCGCTTTCACCACCGTGGGTCAAGACTTCAACCCTGCCGCGCCTCTCCCACAGAAAACAGCAGCCCATCCGGTCCGCGATACTGGGCGAGTTTTGCCCCGAACTGAAGCTTTGGTTCCTGGACGCAGGCGACCTCGCGTGCGCAGAGCTTCTCGTGGTAGGCGTCCAGGTCGGGGACGTTGAAGCCGAAGCGTACCGTCCCGGCGGATTCTCCGACCGATATGTCAGCTGAGGCCGGCTCCTTCGTTGGGTGGAGCGCCAGGGTTGCGCCCTCGGTGGAGAACTCGGTCCAGCCTGGCGACTCGAACTTCAGGGGGAATTCGAGCACATCACGATAGAAGGCGATGGCCTCCTGCATGTCGCTCACCATGACCATCACGTACTGAATCTGCATGACTTCTCCATGACTGCTTAGCTGCCGGTGGCATGGGAGGGTCCAGGCTCCAGCCTCGCGAATCTTAGCCTGTGACGGGTTCTCCGGGCATCCGGTGACTGTCGGTTGCTCAGGTTTTTGGCAGGGAGACTGCCGAAGATGATCCACAGGGCAGCTCTGGGCGGTACGTTGCAGGGGAGCTGCGGGCGCGGAGTACCTCTCAAGATCGATCAAGCGTGGAAACCAAAGAACAGCAGAGTACCTACGATGGCCGTGCAGCCCTTCCGGATTGCGTGAGCATCGAGACAACGCGATTCTGCAATCTGCGCTGCACTATGTGCGAGTTCGTTCATCTCGGTAGCGTGGCCACGGGCCCGCACATGGATCCGGAGCTTCTCGAGAAGTTCACTGAGCAGATTCTGCCTCTGGTCAATCGGGTGCAACCCACAGTGAGTGGCGAACCTCTGATGACCAAGAACCTGCCCGCTCTCCTGGAGCGGGCGGCGAAGTATGGTGTTCGTCTCGACATCCTCACCAATGGCATGCTGCTCAACGAGCGCATGCTTGACCTGCTAATGCCGGTGCTCGGCCATCTATGTGTCTCCTTCGACGCGCCGAGCAAGGCGACTTTCGAGGCGATTCGGAACGGTTCGGACTTCGAGAAGATCGTCGCCAATTTGCAGACTGCCATCGCCCGTGCCAAGGCCTTGCCGGATGCGCGGCGGCCAGTGATCTCCTTGATGACCACGATCATGCGGCGCAACATCGAAGAGCTGCCGGAATTGGTCGACTTGGCGGTTGAGCTGGGCGTGGATAAGGTCTCTTGCCACCACGTGCATCCCTTTGACGAGGCTACGAAGCAAGATTGTCTCGCCCACCATGGTGAGCTGGCCAGAGAATGCATCGATCGTGCTGTGGGGCGAGCTCGGACTTTGGGCCTTCCCTTCTCCGTGGACGCCCTCGGTCTCATTGGCTCGCAAACGGCGACCAGCAGCGATGGGAATCGCCCGTCGGTTAGCGACCATGGTGTTTTCGCCGGGCTCGAGGAGCAATCGGTCAACGAGGGTTTGTGTCGTCAGCGACCGGGGCTTGATCCAGAAGATTCGCGCAGGTTAGAGATCGAGGCTCTGCGCGCTGATGCCAGAGCTGCCGTTGAGGCGCCAAGCGCTTTCGATGGGGAAGTGTTGGACTCCTCCAAGATGCCCGAATCCATCTGGACCTGCGGTTATCTGTGGAGTCGGGCCGAGATCAGCCTTAATGGTGATGTGCGCCCCTGCTGTGTGCCGGGAGTGCCCGTGCTCGGTAGTCTTCAGCAAGAGAGTTTCGCCGACATCTGGAATGGTCCGGCCTACCGACAGATGCGATCGCGCATGGTGACCAAGACACCGGAGCCGGTCTGTCGCGGTTGTCAGTGGATCCGGGAGATCAAAGACCCCAAGACGATCGGCGAACGTCTGCGCGGCATGCCCTTGCCGGCTGAGGAGGAGCAGAGCAGCCATGAGCTAGTAACTCTGGGTATGCGCATCGACTTTGCCGAGCCGCTGCCGGTGGAGGTTGCCGCCGCACCAATCCTGAGCTGGTCGCCGGTGGCTGCTTGCTCCAAATATGAACTGGAGCTCTCTCTCGATGACTTCGTCACGGTGGAGTTCTGCAGCAGCTGGCATGAAGCTCCCTTCGCTGAGCAGCAGTACCAGGTGCCTGCCTGGGTATGGGAGATGGCGCCGGCCAATAAGGCGGTGGCCTGGCGCGCGATTGCCTACCTGGACGGTAGCCGCATCACCGCCGCCGCCGGTCGCGTCATACGGTCCTAGTCGATCTGGTCTACTTGCCGGCCTGCTTGACGAATTCCTTTACGAATTCTCCGTAGCCTTCCTTCTGCAAGTCATCCGCGGGAACGAAGCGCAAGGCCGCAGAATTCATGCAGTAGCGCAAGCCGGTTGGCTTTGGCCCGTCGGAAAACACATGACCCAGGTGGGAGTCACCGTGCTTTGAGCGCGCCTCCACGCGGGTCATCATCAGGCCGCGGTCTTCCTTGGTGACGATGTTCTCCCGCACGAGAGGTCGGACGAAGGAAGGCCAGCCCGTGCCCGACTCGAACTTGTCATGCGAGCTGAACAGAGGTTCGCCGGAAACCACGTCGACGTAGATCCCTGGTCGCTTGTTGTCCCAATACTCGTTGTTGAAGGGGGGCTCGGTGCCTTCTTCCTGAGTGACCTGATACTGCAAGTCATCGAGGCGCTTGCGAAGCTCGGCGTCGCTCGGCTTCTCGTAGCTCTTGCCAGTCTTCTGCATTTTCTTCAACTCATCGCCCCAGGTGTCCTGTAGGAAGCCTTCGCGACCGGAGCCACGGCGGTAGGACTTGTAGTGATCTGGGTTCTTGCGGTAGTAGTCCTGGTGATAGTCCTCTGCCGGGTAGAAAGCATCGAAGTCCACGATCTCCACCACGATGGGCTTGTCAAACTTGCCCGAATCCATCAGAGCCTGCTTGGACTTCATGGCGATCTCGCGTTGCTTGGCGCCGTGCACGAAGATCGAGGGGCGGTACTGGCTGCCACGATCGGCGAACTGCCCGCCGGCATCTGTCGGATCCATGCTGCGCCAGAAGATATCGAGCACCTCCGCGTAGTCGATCTGATCCGGATCGAAGGTCACCTGAATGGCCTCCGTGTGCCCGGTGAGGCCGCTAGCGACCTTGTCATAACTAGGATTCACTTCAGGGCCGCCGCTGTATCCGGATATCACCGAGTAGACCCCGGGCTGACTCTCATAGGGGGGTTCCATGCACCAAAAACATCCACCAGCCAGGGTGGCGACTTCGGTTCCCTCGGCGGGAGCGGGACGATCGGATGAGAGGGTCATGCTGTCATTCCTTTCTGCGGATGGAGTGCAGGCAAGAAACTGGGTTGCGATGAGTGCGGAAGCTAGGGCGCTTAGTGGTCTGGTTCTCTTCATTGCTTACGGCCTTGTTGGGAAATCATCATAGCAGGGGGCCGGCGGAGGTCGGATAGGCTTCGCTGGTGATGGCCAGTTGGATGCAGCTACCGCCCCCCCCAATCCAGGTCGGGCGTCATGATGGTCCGCTAGATACTGAGTCGGCCTGATCTCGTTCCCGATCCCTTGGGGGGCATCAGGGCCGAGCTTCCAGAACCATGTTGCCTCCTGCGGAGATACGGGGCCTTTAGTCTGCTTTGATCTGCGCTGCCCCGCCATCATCCTCTGCGCTTTTGCCCGAGCCCTGGTGAATGAACTGGATGGCGAGGAAGGTCAAGGAGGCGGAGCTGGCAGTCATCACGATCCCCACGAGTGCGGCCGCAGCCCCCAGAGCTTCGGCTGGGCCATTCAGGACGATGTTGCCGTAGCCGACGGTGGAGTAGGTCTCGAATGCAAAGTAGAGATAAGCCTCCCAGTTGATTTCGGGTCTACCAGTGAGGGTGCCGAGCCCTATCTGGTCGCAGGCCAGCCAAGTCATCAAGCCGAAGAAAATTATCTCCAGCATGTGCGCGCTGCCTAGGAGCAAGAAGGTCAGGTTGAGCTGCAGAACCGGACGGTGGTGGCGACGAAGAAGGCGCTTCGCTAGACGTAGCAGGATCCAGACATGAAAACTGACTGTGATGACGGCGGAGGTTATCGCGAGAAGTATGCTCAATATCACCATGGGAAAACTCGGTAGAATGAGTGCTGCGGATCAGAGTGTAGAGCCAGGAGCTGAGATGGTATGCAGTTCTCAGGGGCACAGTCTTAGATGATCATCATCGTCGGCGCCGGCATCTTTGGAGCGACCGCGGCCTTGAGTCTGTGTAAGCGTGGGCAGAAGGTGACCTTGGTCGATTCTGGACCCTTGCCTCGCCCCAACCTGCTTGCGGCTTCCGTTGATAGTTCCCGGGCCGTGCGCAGCGAATACGGCGACGATCTCTTCTATGTAGATCTTGCCAAGCAGGCGATCGAGATCTGGCGCGAGGAATGGAATCTGCGCTGGGGGGAACGTCTCTATGAGCAGGCGGGCATGCTGTTGGCCAGTTCGCAGCCTCTCGAAGTCGAGAGCTTTGAGAGCCATTGCTACGCCTCCGTATTGAAGCGTAAGGAGGCTGTGGAGCGCATGCAGCCATCCACCTTGGCTCAGAGGTTTCCGCAGTGGTCTGCTGATGCCTGGGTTGATGGCTACTTCAACCCGGCAGCGGGATTTGCCAAGGCAGAGCGCAGCTTGGTCCTGCTCCTCGCAGAGGCGAGGGCAGCGGGTGTCGAGATGAAAGGGGAATGCACCATGGCTGAGCTGCTGATGATCGGCGACCGGGTCGAGGGGGTTCGCTGCTCAAACGGTCGTGAGTTCCATGGCGACCTGGTGCTGCTGGCCACGGGTGCCTGGAGCCCGAACCTTCATCCTGCACTGCGGCCCGTCCTCGAGCCCAGCGCACAGACTTTGGTCTACTTCAAACCCGCTGATCCAAGACCGTACGCAGCCGATCGATTTCCCTTCTGGGCCTGGGATATCGCTCGCCTCGGCTGGTATGGCTTTCCGGCGAGCGAGGACGGTCTGGTGAAGGTTGGCCATCATGGTTCCGGGCGGAAGCTAGCGGTTGATTGTCGAGATCCTGATCCCAGAGTGGAGCCCGAGCTCCGCAGCTTCTTGGCCACAGTCTTACCGGGATTGGCAGCGGCGCCGACGATCGCGACCAAGGTCTGCTTCTACACCGATTCTATTGACGGTGATTTCTGGATCGGAGCGGTGCCTGGACAGGCCGGTCTTTTTGTCGCCACCGGCGGTAGCGGTCACGCATTCAAGTTTGCACCGGTCCTTGGCGACATTATTGCCAACGCGGTCGAGGGAGTCAGTGACCCGCGTCTCGCTCGCTTCGCCTGGCGCGAACCCGAGTCTGGTGCTGGTGAGCAGGCGCGGGCTGGCCTGCCCGGCGGCCGCTAACCTAGCCATCGAGACCAAAGGCGTAGAGATTGCCGTCGGTCCGGATGTAGATGCGCCCCTTCACGATCGCCGGAGTTGCCATGATGCGTTCACCCAAGTCGTTCTGCGCGAGGATCTCGAGCTCTTTGCCCGCGGAGACAACGCTGACGACCCCACGGGCAGAGGCCGCATAGATCTTGCCGTCACCATAGATAGGAGAAGAATAGCGAGGTCCCCGCGCGCCGATTCTCTCTTGGTAGAAGGCTTCGCCGGTCTTGGCATCCAGGCAGCTGATCATGCCGCCATTCTTGATGATGTAGACCAGGCCGTCGTGGTAGAGAGGTGAGGGGCACTCGGGCACGCCTCTGGGGAACTGCCAGAGGATCTCGGCATCCCGCCGATCCCCGTCACCGGGCCTGATAGCGAGAAGGGCATTGGCATGCTCGAATGCACCTAGCCACTTGGACATCTTCTGCCATTCCTTGGCGTCCAGATGATCGTCCCGATTCTCGTCGAGGAAGCGAAAGAAGCCGCGTAGTGGGTGGTCGCCTTCGCCGTCCGCGTCCATCCGGGAGAGAATGCTCTTGTTCGCCTGCACTTCTTCGCGGGTGAGAAGCTGGTCGCCGTTCTGGTCGTAGTCGCTCAAGAGTTCTTCGTACTGCGGGAGGCCCACGACTTCGGGACTCGTGTTCATGTTGTACGAGGTCACGAAGACCATGCCTTCCCCAGTTACCGGAGTGATCGCTGGTTCGTCCGCCAAACCAGGAACAGACCAGCGTTCGCGCCCGTCCAGCAGGTCGTACGAGCTCAGGCGGAAGGCGCCATAGACCAGGAGCTCCTTTGCCCCCTTGTGTTCCCAGAGCACAGGTGTAGACCATCCGGAAGGGAATCCACTGCGATCGACACGCCAGCGTGTTTCGCCATTGAGTGGATCGATGGATTCGAGGAAGGAATCCCCGTTGGTGTCCCGACAAAAGATCAGGGCGCCGTCGGCAAGAATCGGCGAAGTGGCTGTGCCAAAGATATTCTTGTCGTCCTGAATCGGTCGCTGCCACTGCTCCTCGCCCGCAAAGTCGAAGCAAATCATGCCGAAGCCACCGAAGTAGGCATAGACACGTTCTCCGTCCGCCGTAGGCGTGGGCGTCGCTGCGCTATTGACCCTGTGCAGGCGCCTTTCGGCCTTGCATTGGACCTGGCGTTCCCAGAGGAGATGCCCCTTCTCCAGGTCGAAGCAGGAAAGCTTGGCCGCATCGCCTTCGCTACTGGTCAGGAAGATTCGATTGCCCCAGATGCAGGGTGAAGAGTGACCAGGGCCAGTCGCGGCCCGCCAAATCAAGTTCTCCTCCTTGCCGAAGCTCTCAGGCAGATCTTGAGAGCCGATGGCGATTCCCTTGGAGCCAGGCCCGCGGAATTGGTTCCACTCTCCTGCCTGCGCCGGCAGGGCGATAGAGCTTCCCAGCAGAGTAAGAATGAGGGTCTTTGTGAATTGGCTCATGGCTTGGACCTCAAAGGTCTGCTTTCGCTTGTCCGGGGGGAGGTGCCGGGCTCGAAGCCTGACTACGGTAGCTGCCAGAATCCTGCGAACCTATTCTCCAGCGCCGGACCTGCGAGACTTTCTAGGTCGAGTCGGGCTTGACTGCACGACGGTCCATCTGCTGCGATGTAGCTCTGCGGGAAGCGAGTTCCTTCGTTCGAGTCACTGTCAGAAGCACGCTCATGCAAATCACCATCGAATATTGCGTTCAATGAAACTACGAGCCGCAGGCGACCAGTTTGGTCGCCGCCATCAGTGCCCAGCATCCGGATGCGAACACTGAGCTCATCAAGGGAGGGAGCGGTAACTTCATCGTCATCGCAGATGGCAAGGAGCTTTGGCACAAGCGCCAGATGGGAGACGAGTTTCCCGAGAACGCAGTGATCCTCGAAAAGCTCGCTGGCATGTGAGCGACCTCAGTGACGCGAAGAATACTCCGGGCCAGACTTCAGTCTGATCTCACGAATACCATCCTTGCCCTCGCCAATCTCGAAGACGTAGGTCAGGATCGTCCCCGTTTCTGGGGGAGCCGGTCCGTCGTCATCGAGGATCTCGATCTGCAGTGGCGGAGTAAAATCCATGCCCAAGCTGCTGTAGGGGAAGCGGACTAGGAAGTATTCAGTGCCCTCCACCTCCGCGTCATCGATGAGGATTACGTCGAAGGAGCGGGCCTTGAAGTCGAAGTTATCCCAGGCGAGAACGCCAGTCGCAGGGAAAAAATCGACGCCGGCTTCAGCGGTTCCGGATTCGGTTTCGAACTCCAGGTAGACGTCATCGTCGTTGTAGGAGTAGTCAGAACTCTCTTCACGGTCGAACTGAATGCGAATGACGCCGCTGTCTTCGCTGCCTTGCCAAGCTCCCTCAAATTCGAAGTCGGGCCTGTCTGTGTGGTCGTAGCAGGCTGCCAAGAAGGGCATGGCCAAGAAGAGGCTGATTCGCCGGAATTGTCTGCAGGATGCCAAGGGGATTCTCGAGTCAGGAAGGGGCGATATCGATTTTCGGAGCCATTTTACTTCCTGCGGCAATCTGCATCCAGAGGCTGGCCTGCATCCGATGCCCCCATAGCACTGAGCTCCCCTGGAATGTGTTGGAGACCGTGCTGCCGCCTTCACTAGAATCCGGATGTGGGTAACCTACGGAACAAGGCATGGGGGGTTGGGCTCAGTCGAACGGGTACCTCAACCCTCTGCGCGGCCTTCCGGATCCTCGGCTACACGCGCGTGGCGCACAATCCGGCATTCGAGCAGCTTGCATGTCTCGACGCAGCTACTGATCACAGCTGTGCGCTGTACTACAAGTATCTCGACTACAAGTTTCCGGACTCGAAGTTTGTGCTGACCACTCGCGATTTGGACTCCTGGTTGGAGTCGATGCGGTTCATCTTCGAGCGCTTCCCGGTTACGCGCGACATGGATGTGGCCATCAAGCGGCGGATGTTGATTTACGAGTCGGTCACATTTAATCGCGAAGCCTTCGTGGTGGCCTACCACCGTCACCATTCCGAAGTTCGGCGCTACTTCGAGAAGCGTCCGCAAGACTTGCTCGAGATGAGCATCACGGATGGCGCCGGATGGGGCGTGCTCTGTGATTTCCTCGAGGTGCCCGTGCCAGACTTACCATTCCCTTATCGGAACAGCCGGACTGAACTCATCGAAACCGAGTCTTCGCGCGGATCATGCGGTCCCTGGAAACGGCTAGGATCCTACTTCACCCGCTCTTGAACAGTTTGCGCAAGAATCGGGCCATTCTTCTGGTTCTGCTCGCGGTGATGTAGGGCACTTCTTTGTCGCCGATGAATCGTCTAGGCGGCCAGGCAGCAAGGTCCTTGTTCAGGTTCATTGGCAGCTTGTGGTGCGAGTGCCATACATGGATTGGGCCGACGGCCAGTTCGCCCAAGCCACGGTAGTTGTAGGACTGAGAAAGTGTGTATGGGTTGAAGTCCTGTAGCTCCATTGCCGCAGTAAAGAGCGGCTGATCGCTAGCGACGTGCTCATTGTCAGTGAACTGTCCCGCTAGCCTTTGCCAATCCATGAACACCCGTTCCACGTCCTCGCGCTTCGAAAAGAAGAGTACGCCGGTGTTCAGTTGTAATTGCGCGCGGTCTACCAAACCCATGGATGGCATCGCATGGCGGAATCCCCAGTGGTGGCCAAGGTTGTAGTTCGGGGCCGGGGCCATGGCGATGCCGTGCTTCTCTGCCTGCTCAAAACCAAAGCTAAGGTCACCGAGGACCAAGGTGTCCGTATCCAGGAGAAGAAACGAGTCGTAGCCCCCTGGGAGGTGTTCCCAGAGAGTGCACTTGTCCAGTTTGTTCCCGTAGCGCAGTTCGATCAGCTTGACTTCGTCGAAGGCGGTCTTGTCGATCAGGTGCTTTGCTGAGTTGCTGTCAGTGATCAGCACTATGCGTTCACCTATGAGTCTTGCCGAGCGCGCACTGGTCGTGGCTTGCAGGACGAACTTCTTGCCCCATGCGAAGTAGATTACTGCGCGTTTGCGACTCTCATTGTTGTCTGGCGAGCTCATGGGGTTTGGGCCATGCAGAGGATCGCATCGCTTTTAGCGCTCGTAGCCAAGTCGCTGCATCAATGCTGCGGTGCAATCCCAAATGTCTTCCTCCTCCGTTGCCGTAAGCCTTTCGCGCCATCGCCCCAGAGAGCTCTTGCGGATTTGCCATGTCCGGTCCGTGCCACCCATGCCGATCCCTTGGTAGGTTTCGTGAAGAGTGTTTCTAGTCAATTGATGGTCATGCTTCGACAGGCCAGCAGCGGCGAGAATTTTGGCGCAGGCTGGCTCTGGTGACGCCACGAGCTCCTCGTAGCGAATCCAGCAGGCCCCGAAGGGTTCCTCGAGGAGTGGGAAGAGCAGGGAAGTCTTGACCTTCCACACAATTGCTCTCTTCACATGCATCGGCGTTTTGGGTGCCACGAGGCAATCGATCTCTTCCTTGAAAGCCTCGGCAATATGCTCTCGCTGCTGCATGAATCGAAGTTGATTCTCCACCATTGGTACCTGGCTGAGGTTGGCCATTGAGCAGACGACGTCGCGCACATCTCGACTAGGGAATACCAGGCGAAGGTCTGGGAACTTCTTCGCTAACGCTTCGCAATCGTAGGTGGAGTTTGGGACTTGAAACACCAGGTGGGTGATCGCAGGATCAAGCTGATCGCGCCCCTTGAAGCGGTTCCTTGGTGAGAGGTACTTCCGTCGAGCTTTGGCGAGGGTCTTGCTGGCTCGGCGCTCGCAATCAACTGCATCGTTCGCGAGGTATTCGTAAGCCCCATCGCTCTCTTCGATCAATATGGCATGCGGATGCGTGCCGAGGATCAGGCCGGTGAGATTCGTGCCAGTCCGCTGGCACCCGATAACCAACACGTGCTTTCGCTGCTTGACGCTGATCATGAGTTCAACAATCCCACAGGGACAAGTCTCTACCGGTCAGTTTTTCCAGAGCTTCATTATGGGGTTTGAAATGGCTCGCCAATGAGCTGCGTAGATCGGGACACATTTCTGGTCGCTTGAACATCAGTTTTCGCAAAGCGCTGGGTAGGAGCGAGACCGGCAGCGAGCGACCGGCCTTTTCCTGCTGTCGTTTCTTCAAGGCATATGAGCTGCTCTTGGCTTCGTTTTGGGGTTTGAAGGCGATGGCTTCCTCGACCTCCGCAGGATCGACCCCGAGGAAAGACCATAGTCCGTTGATCGTGTCGTGAGGATCCGCGGCCAGATCTTCCAGGAACACGATCGTCAAGTTCTCAGCGGGGAAGTGGCGCAGATAGCGCTGGATCTGCTCGCAGTAGTAACCGCTGTCGACATAGGTGCGATACTCGTTGGTGCCGGTTTTGAAGTCGAGTTGCCGAGTCCAAGCATCTGCGCCTGCGTCCCCGACGAACTCGCGCTTCTTTTCGATGCGCAGCATGTCCGCCTCGATCGCAGCTGTGAAATCGAGCTTCTCGAGGCCGCGACTATAAGAATCCCACCAATGGGAGAAAGCTCGCTCGATGGGGTGCCTCAGGGTGACAATGAGTTTTGCGTCAGGAACTGAGTCGGCGATGCGCTGTGGAATGTAGGAGAGGTAGAGGTTTCGGTGCCGCGCCTCACCAACTGCCTGTTCGCCTCGCCAACAAGAGAAGTACCGTTGCCAGTAGTAGTCGAGACCGCGTTCGTACTCCGCTTCGAAGAAAAAGGGTTCCTTCGGCTCGGACACGCAGACTTCCGGGTGCTTGGCGAGGTAATCCCAGAGCGAAGAAGTGCCGCACTTGGCAGCACCCAAGATGAAGAAATTCGGCTTCCGCAAGCTGCTATCTCGATTGTCCCGTTGCGAGCCGGTGGGTGGATTCAGGACCCCCGGAGCATGATGCTGGCTGGAGCATAATCACCGTTGCGCTGGGGAAGCCAAGGGACTCCGAGGTATTCTGTTACGCTCCAGCGCAGCGTGATTGAATCCGGCTTGTGAGCATTCGTGGCATGACGATAGTCTGATGCAGGCGGTGCGATCTCATGGGAATCAGATCATGGATCTCCGTGCTCGCCTTCCGACCGGAAAGCGAGCGCCTGCGGGACACACAAGAGTTCGAGATAGCTTTGGCCAGCCTAGCGACAGTTGCGAGAGACTCACGCCTCCTCAGGAAGGCTCTCCCTGTGGGTTTGAAGAGGAGCCGACTTTGTCGGCAAGGGAAGAGATGACGCCGGTCAGCATCGTTATCCCGAACTGGAACGGAGCCCATTTGCTCAGGGCTAATCTGCCGTCGGTCTTCGCTGCTGTAGATCGCTATGAGCCTGGAGTTGAGGTGCTAGTCGTCGATGATGGCTCGACCGATGATTCCTTGCAGATCCTGGAGTCGGAGTTCCCGGCGGTGCGTGTGGTTGCGCATGAAGCGAATCGTGGCTTCGGTGCGGCTTGCTGGACTGGAGTGAATTCAACCGAGGACCCGGTTGTGATCCTGCTCAATTCCGATGTGCGAGTGGAGCCAGGGTTCATCGCTCCTCTCGTCAGGAAGTTTGAAAGCAAGGACACCTTCGCGGCGATGCCTTTGATCTTTGGCCAAACTTCGCGGGATAGGGACCATGACGTCACCTTTACTCTGCCGTACCTGAAGAGAGGCAAGTTCCGCTACTTGCGAGGGCGTTGGTCAACTCTCCTCCAGCCGAGAGCCGCTGGTCTCCCCTGGTATACCTTCTATCCCTGCGGCGCCGCTGTCGCGCTGCACCGTGAGCGCTTCATCGAATTAGGTGGCTTCGATCCCCTCTTTCAACCCTTCTACTACGAGGATGTCGACTTTGGATTCCGCTCCTGGCGCAGGGGGTGGACATGTCAGATCGTTCCGGAGAGCCGGGTGCACCATCAGGTTTCGCAGACCATTGGCACAAACTTCTCCAAGAATCGCGTCCAGCTCCTGCGCAAGCGAAACCGGATCCTATTGCATGCCAAGAATCTGACGAGCGCAGATCTACTTTGGGGATTCATGCTGCGTCAGATGCTGCGGGCCATCCTCGGGCTGTTCCGTCTGCGGGTTATCGATCTTGCCGCAAGCCTCTGGGCATTGCCGCGGCTTCCACTGGCCTTGCGCAAGCGCAGACTGGAACTCCGCGTTGGTCGACGCTCAGAAAAAGACATCTGTCAGCTCCTCTTGGCACACTATGAGAAGACCAAGGAATCTCTCGACCAGATCGAGGACCCATTGGACTCAGTCGATGACAAGGCGGATGTTGCTGGGTGCGACCAGATCACCGGCAGCATCTTTTCTGCCAGCTCGGAACCGCCGGCGAATCTCGCTACGCGCAACCTGCCGGAGCGCCGCGCCTCGGGATCTTGAGGACAAGAATCTCTAGCTGCTAGGGGTCTCGGCCAGCTTGCGTCGCGAGCGCAACTCGATGAGTCTGGGTAGGCGGCTGAACCAGTGCTCAAAGAGTGTGTCCTTGCCTCCCCAGATTGGCACCGCGCGACCCATGGTGGCGCAGCAGTCGTGGAGAATGAAGCGCGGCAGTCGTGCTCCGCGCCTGGCTCCACTGTAGGTAAGCTGCGCCGGGTACGCCGCATTGCCGATTACCGGCGCCATACCGACCAACAAGGCCACCCATGGTAGAGGATGACGGCGTAGCAGGGCTTGGGTTGCCCGGAAGAGCGTGTAAGCAGTGCGCGCCGCTGGACCCAGAAGGATTCCGAACACAGCCACGGTGCCCAGCTCGATGCTGCCTGCGAGATACATGGCTGGGAAGATCCAGAATTCCGTGATCTTGACGAAGGGCTTGACTGCCAGGTGCACGCCAAAGTCGGTGATGTAGGCGCTCGCTTCGTTGTCACGCAGCTCTCGCCGTAGGTCGTTTGCGACAGACTGCTCCAGCATTTGGCGTCGGCGGCAGCTGCGGATCCTCAGCGCCACGTACTTGCGAGCCATGTGCTCTCGGAAGCGTTCAGAGATCAGAAAGCCGGCGACAGAGCGAGCGAACTTGCCGTAGTCCACTTTGCGCAGCCTGCCGCCCAGCTTACTGAGCAGGGATAGGCCCTTACCAGTCGACCGATACGCGGCGTAGCTGCAGACCCGCGCGTTCCAGCGCAGACCATGCTGGCGGTAGTACGCTGCCTCAGCATCGCTGATCCGTCCCCTGACCCGCGCGGATTCTACGGACCTCTGCAATCGGCTCAGGCTTTTCCAGCGTCCTTGGCAGACATCGAGTTGGTCGATCGTTGTGCGTATCTCATGCAAGCTGTCTTCGCCGAGCTCCTCGAGAAGGCCAGCGGATTCATCCGCTAGATACTCGCGTAGACGAGGGATATCGACGTCGTCGAAGGGTGGGCGCTTGAGCCGCCAGGCCAGAGGCAAGTAGAAGCCAAACAGGGCGAGCGGATTGAGGGCGAAGAGTGCTGGAACACCTGACTCGATATCGATCCAGGCCCAGTGGGGGGCTTTTCCTTCCGCCTCTACTAGCAGGAAGTTATTAGCGGCAACTGGGTTGCCCAGCCCCGCTTGCCATACCAGCCCTGCCATGCCTGCCGCCAGTAATTGCTTCTGGAGGGGGCGCATGACTTCGTCCAGGAGTTGCCGCAGAGGGTCTTGCTCCTGGCTCAGGCGGCCGAGATCCAGGGGTGCTTGTCGACCCCTCACGAAGCCGGCGCTCAGAGCCCAGACGCGCTGCTGCTCGTCCCAGTCCCAGCCTGCCGCATGCGGGAGCTGCAATTTTCCGGGCAGCCAGTAGCGAACCAGCTGCTGCAGGAGGACCCGTCGGTAATGAGCGCAACGCACCGCGTCCTCATTCCAGCTGTAGGGATTGGGTGCCCCGGTCAAGACGTAAAGGACGAGCTTGCTTAGCCCTTCGCCGATGAAGACTTTGCGGGCAATGGGGCGCTTCTGCGCATCCGCGGTGAGGTACACAACCCCTGACCGGCCCCTCCCGAGTTCTTCGGCTGGTCGGGCGGTCGGGTCATTTCCAAGAAGGTCTGCTTGCTCTTCCGTGACGTGGATGCGAAGAGCATATCAGGGGAGCGAATCCACGCCTCTTGGTGAAACTAGGATTTACTTTTCGAGGGTCTATCGGGCATCATCCTGCTCCCCCTCGCCTGCGCAGCACCCATCTCGAATCCAGTCAACCATGCCTTGCCTCAGCTACGTGGCGAAGACGGTCCTGTGGTCAGCTCCGATGCCGCATTGGAGGCAGTGTCTTCTCCTGCTTGCCTGCCTCGCTCTAGCCTCTTGTGCTGGTTACAGGCAGCAGCGCAAGGTCACGCAAGACCTCTACCAGCAGCTCGAGAGCTCGGAATCCGCCATCGCCGCGGTGCACTGGGTGCCGCAAGATCCGGCGCGACCAGCAGTGCAAGAGGCTGAAAAGAAGCAAGATCCTTGGCAGCCGCCTACGCCCAATCCAAAGGACTTTGATTGGATCAAACTGGTCTCAGGGGAGTGGCTCAAAGGTGACTTGAAGACCTACCGGGACAAGAACTTTGAGTTCGACAGTGACGAGCTGAACTACCTCTACCTTGACTGGGGCGATGTGGTCGAGATTCGTTCGCCACGGCAAAACACGGTCGTGATCATCGGTCTCGGAGTACACACAGGGACCCTGCTTATGAGGGAGGGCAAGATCATCATCGGCTCCGCCGATGGTAGCCATGAGTACAAGCGGGACGAGATCCTTTCCATCGTGCCTGGCCAGCAAGACGAAGCGGACTACTGGTCTGGAAAGGTGAGCTTCGGCCTCACATCTCAGTCGGGCAACACCAAGCAAACCACGGAAACGACACAGATAGGTGTCATCCGCCGTTCCCCCTACGCCCGGGTCACACTCGACTATCTAGGTAACTACTCTGAGACGGACGGCGACAAGACGGTCGACAACAATCGCCTCAACGGTCGCTGGGACTTGTACATCAGCGAGAAGTGGTTCTTGATTCCCATGAGCTTTGGCCTCTACAGCGACGAGTTCCAGAACATCGACTACCAGTTCACCCCTGGTGTGGGCTTTGGCTATCACCTGATGGATACTGCCGATGTAGATTGGGATATCGCCCTAACCGGTGGTTGGCGCTACACGCGGTACAAGGACACCCAGCCCGGAGAAGACGACGACGATTCCAGTGCCTTCCTGGGCCCGATTATCAATCTGGATTGGGACATCACCGATGATATCGAGCTCGACCTGGACTACAGCCTGGCTACGGATCCCGCTGATACCAGTAGCACGGATCAGCACATGGTGGCGACCCTGTCCGTGGACCTCTGGAAGGACCTGGACCTCGACGTGACTTTTCAGTGGGATCGCATCGGTAATCCGCAGCGTGACAACAACGGGGTCACGCCGGACAACGATGACTTTCGTTGGACGGTGGGCTTGGGCTGGGAATTCTGATTAGCACTGCGGCATTCCGAGCCGGTGCGAAGTTCACCAAACCAGTCTTTCGTCGCCTGGCGCGAGTTCGCCATGTGGTCGGCGACCTGCCCCTTCGCGCTTGCTGAGCGTGTCACCGAGGTCTTGACGGGCCCGCTCCGCATGCATGAGCAGTCTCTCGACCACATCTCGATTCTTGTCCGCGAGGTTCTGGCTTTCGCCGGGATCGTTCTGCAGGTCAAAGAGGGAGAGTTCGATCTCTAGCTGTTGATAGGCATTGGGCTTCCCGCCAGTGCCGCCACCGCTGGCTGTGAGGCTGCGGTAGGAGTGGGGGAGGTGGAGCTTCCAGCGTCGATCGCGAACGGTTTGCAGCTGCCCTCCAGCGTAGTAGCCGTAAAAGGCAACATGTGGCGATAGAGCGTTCTCCTGGCCGAACATGAGGGGGCGGATGTCCTTGCCGTCGATCTTGTGACCCGGCAAGTCCGCCCCGATCATGGCGGCGATCGTGGGCAGCAAGTCGATGCTCGCAGCCAATTCTCCGCACTCGGATCCCGCTGGAATCATTCCTGGCCAGCGCATGATCGTTGGCTCGCGTACCCCGCCTTCGAACTGGGTTCCCTTGCCTTCCCTGAAGACGCCCGCGCCGCCTGCGTGGTCCCCATAGCTCAACCATGGCCCATTGTCCGAGGTGAAGATGACCAGGGTTTCCTCGGTCAAATCATGGCGGTCGATGGCTCCGATGATCTCCCCAACGGACCAGTCGAGTTCCATGACCACGTCTCCAAAGAGCCCTCGTTGGCTTTTGCCGCGGAACTTGTCGGAAACGAAGAGAGGCACATGCACCATGCTGTGCGGGACGTAGAGAAAGAAGGGGCGCTCCCTGTTCTCTGCGATGAACTCAACCGCTCGCTCGGTGTACCTGGTTGTCAATTGTTCCTGGTCCGATCCGCTGACCTCGCTGTCGATGACTCGATTGCCGGCGATAATCGGCAGGTTCGGATAACCCTTCTTGCGCTTGGCGGTGCCCTCCGGAAAATCCACGTAGTCGGGATGGAAGGGCCACATGTCGTTTGAGTAGGGCAGGCCGTAGTATTCATCGAAGCCCTGTTGGAGGGGCAGGAACTTGGGGTGATGTCCCAGGTGCCACTTGCCAAAACAAGCGGTCGCGTATCCCTTTTGCTTGCAGATCTCAGCGAGAGTCACTTCGTCCGCATGCAGCCCATGGCTAGCTCTGGGGCCGAGGGCCCCCGAGATACTGACTCTGCGGTTGTAGCAGCCTGTGAGTAAGGCCGCTCTGGATGCGGAGCAGACTGAGGAGGGGACGGCGAAGTCGGTGAATCGCATCCCTTCTGCTGCCATGCGATTGAGGTTTGGCGTTTCGATGCCACTTGCGCCGAAGGGTTCGATGTCCTCGTAGCCCATGTCATCGATGAAGATGATGACAATGTTAGGCGCCCTTGGCTGTCCCGCTTGGCTCTCTTCGCCTTTGCAGGCGACCAACATGAACAAGGCAAGAATCACGGCGTATGGGATCTGTCCTGCTGGCATGCTTGCTGACTGGGGTTGAGCAGTATTTCCGAGTCAAGAATACCGAGGCTTCGAGCTTGGTTAGCCCTACATCTCACTATAGTTGGCTGCTTCGCTTCGGCTTTGTCAGGAGATCCATGAAGCTTACTCGCCGCAACCTCATCGCTAACTCCGTGCTCGGGGCGATTACCGGTGGAGCTCTGACCCGCATGGGGTCAGGTTCAATTCAGGACTCTGGGGATGAACGCTTCGATCCCTGGATCGAAGTGAGTGCAGAGGCTCTGAAATTCAATCTCAAGCAATTGCAGTCACTCGCCGGGAAGCGCCCGGTATTGGCGGTGGTAAAGAACAACGCCTATGGACTCGGACTCGTGCCGACGGCGCTCTTGCTCGAGCAGGAACCAGGGGTGCTGGGCTTCGCCGTTGTAAAAGTCGATGCTGCCCTGGCCCTGCGTGCTGGCGGGATCAAGAAGCCCATTCTCCATATGGGTACCTCTAGTCTCGATGCAGCGCGAGAGATGGTGGAGAAGGAGATCCAGCTGAGTCTCTATCGAGAGGACGAGGCAGAGCGGATCAAGCAGATCAAACGCAAGACCGAGAAAGCGATTCTGGCGCATCTGTACTTGGACACAGGGCTCGGTCGCCTGGGTATGCCCTATCACCGAGCCAGTGATTGGATCACCGAGCTAGCAAAGCGCAGTGACTTGAGTATTCAAGGTTGCTTCATGGGCTTCACCGAGGATCCAGAATTCGATCGTGTGCAGTTGCGACGCTTTGTCGAGCTGGCTGCAGAATTGAAGACCCGCGGAGTCGATGTTGGCCGCCTGCACGCAGCCTCTTCGAATGGCGTCTACCATGTGCCGGAAGCCAGGCTCGACATGGTGCGCCCCGGGATTTCCTTGTATGGCGCCTATCCCACCTCTCCGAAGGAAGAGATGGCGATGGCAGAGCTGCGCCCCGCTCTGAGTATGCGTTGCCGTGTGGTTCGCGTGGAGCAGCTGCGTAAGGGGGATGCAGCGGGCTATGGTCGTAAGTACGTTGCCACAGAGCCGACTTGGATCGCGACACTCCCGGCAGGTCACGTTGATGGCGTGCCCCGAGACTTTGTCAAAGGTGCTCGTGTGCTTATCGGGAAGGACAGCTATCCGATAGTCGGTGCGGTGTCCGCGAGCCATTGCATGGTGGAGCTCGGTCCTGAGCGATCAGTGGAGCTTGGCCAGGTCGCGACCATCTTGGGCCCGGAGCATCCCGATATTCATCCCAGTCAGCAATCTCTGGCTACCGGCGTCTCCGTCTACGATGTGCTCATGCATCTGAATCCTGCATTGCCAAAGACCTACGCCTAGTTGGCTCCAGGTCTGAAGACAGCACATCGGAATCGCGCTCCCTTCTCTCAGAGTCCCACCACCAGTCGGAGTCCATTGGACATCTCGGCTACGCCGAGAACCGGGCCGCCATTGACTTGGATGGCGCATTGGCTGGTGAACTCTGAGCCGATTAGGTCTGCGGCGCTGACGAGGGAGGCATTGAAGTTGATATTGCCAAGGGCGTCAGTGAGTCCACTGCGGAATACGTAACTGCGACCGACAGAGACTTGAAGGATGCAGCCGAGTCCAAGGTCGAGGGGGCTTGGTGGGCCAGACGAGAGCAGCAGGACTGCGGGAGAGTTAGGGCTCGCCCCTGATAGATCGAAATCCAGGATGCTACCGACCTCAGGTGCTGTGGAGTTGAGCGCTGGCGTGCCGGTGAGTCCGCAGCCCTGCCCCAAGTGCTCGCTCACCGCGACATCGAAGCTGAACTTCGACTTGTAGATGCCACGGCCGTGAGTCACCACGTAGAGCTCGTCTTCGTTTCGCCAGAGCAATTCTTCGATCGCAGCGTTGCCGGGGCCTGCCGAGCTCGTGGTCCAGGAGTTGCCATCATCGAGTGACCGGTAGATGCCGAAGTCTGTGCCTGCAACCAATACTCCGGACACGGCCGGGTGCACAGCGATCGCCGTAATCGGGCTGTTGGGCAGGGAGTTCGCTCCGCTACCAGTAATCTGCGTCCAGGTGATTCCGTTGTCGAGAGTCCGCCAGAGATTGTTGCTCTGGTAACCCATCATGCTCACGTACACCCGTCCGTGATTGCGTGGATCGATGGCGATCCGCGATACCCAGCGATTGGGCAGGCCAAGGTCCGTCCTGAGCCATCCCGGATTGGCGCTGCTGCCGTTCGGGCTGCGAAAGAGGCTGCCGTCGTTGTGCCCTACCCAGATGATATCCGAGTCTCCCTCGGCTACTGCGATGGTCGAGATGTTGCAGGGGTTGTTGCCGACGAAGTGGTTTTCCGGGCAGAAGCTAGGCTTGATGATGCTCCAGGTGGGTGGGTTTCCCAGGCGAACATCTTCGCTTCGCCAGAGACTGCGACCGGCGGCGAGCATTCTGCCGGGCAGGTTCGGATCCACCATGAAGTAGGGGATGAAGTTCTCCGTGTCCGAGATTCCTCCGGCGATAGCGGTGACCTCGGTGACGTTGCGTACGCGTCGAATGCCCAGGTTCTGCGTTTCTACGTAGAAGAGGTCCGCTTCGGTGGGGTCAACGGCGCAGAAACCGCCATCCCCGCCAAGTACCTTGACCCATGCCTCCGGGTCGCCGTCGAAGCGCATGGAGCCATTGTCCTGGGTGCCACCGGTGACGACACCGGTCGTGGGGTTGACCGCAGCGCCGTAGAACTGAGTCACTCCCAGGTTGTTGTTCAACTCTGTCCAGGAGGATGAAATGAAGGGTTCATCACGGAAAAAGACGCCGCCGTCATTGCCGCCGATGACCCTGTTGAAGCTGATGCCGTTGAAGGCCGGATGCGGGATGATTACGTGGTGGTCAGAATGTGTGCCTCCGCTGATAGAGAAGTGAGTCACTCCTTGGTCGGCAGACCTGCGAATGGTCTGGCCACCAAACAGAATCCGGTCTGCATTTGTCGGGTCGACGAAGAGGGCCGTGGTGTAGTTAGCCAGAGAGTTGATCTCGTCGCCGACGACAGTCTTGCGCACAAAGGTCTGTCCGCCGTCATCGCTGCGCCAGATGGACAGGCTGCTGATGATTGAATTCTGCGGGATGGACATGGCCGCGTAGACCACATCAGGGTTGCTAACTGCATAGGCGACTTCTGTGCGGTGAACGTCACCGCTGAAGCCGCTGGCCTCCTGCCAGGACAGGCCCGCGTCAGTTGAGTAGAGGCAAGTATCATGTCCCTGCCCCGCAAGCATCTTGCTCGAATCCGTGGGATGGATGTCGATGTCCAAGGCAGGTTCGAAACTGCGCTGGGTCCAAGTGGCTCCGGTGTCCTGGCTGTGAAAAATCCCCTCTCGCGTCGCAGCGAAGATGATGGCGGTGTTCCGTGGATCGATGACCATGCGACTGACGGCCTGGAAGTTGGCATTGTCCGTGCTTGGCATCTGGTTCCAGGTATCGCCGCCATCTGTCGATTCGAAGATGCCGGCACCGAGGATCGCGGCTGTATTTGAGGTGCCTTCGATGGTGTCGAAGTAGCCACCTTCTCCCGTGCCGACGTAGAGGTGATCTGGGTTGCCGGGTTCCATCACCATGCAACCAATGGCCAGGCTGGCTGGGTAGTCATCGAGGGGCGCCCAGCTCTGACCGCCATTGACGGTTTTCCAGACGCCACCGGAGGCAGCTCCTGCCCACATAGTATTCGTGCTGCTCGGGTGAATGACGATCGCGCGGATGCGCCCGCCGATGTTGCCCGGGCCCAGCCATTCCCAGTCCTCCGGCATGGTGCTCGGAACTTCTGGCGATGCCTCGAGAGTTTTGCGGCGCTGGTCCAGGGCAATGCTGAAGGCCCGAGGCGGCAGGCTCTCTCCCTGATTTACTCGCGACTGAGCGCGCATGAGACTGCCATGAGGATGGGAGCGAAGCTCCTCCTCGCCCCCCTCGTCATTGACCGTGGGAGCAAGATCATCCATGAGCGCCCGTGGATCGGGGTTCGTGGAGTGGATGCAGGCGGCGAGCAGGAACGCGAGGAGAACGCAGGGTGCGGATGCCTTCATGGGGGGGGGTGGGAATGAGAACCGGAGGGTGAGGGGGCAGGTCCAGAATCATAGCAGGATCCCGTCCTGCGCAGCGGTACAGCCTATTGCCGGCCTGCTTACTCCAGGACCTCGCGGTAGAGCTGGATATACGCCTCGACCATTTGGTCGGCGAGGAAGCCGCTGGCCACTCTCTGCGGACCGGCAGCCGCCAGTCGCTGGCGGAGCCCGGTGTCGCTGGCAAGTGTGGCCATGGCCTTCGCTAGAGCTGGTATGTCACCAGCCGGAACCAAGAGCCCTGTCTCAGCATCGACTACGAGTTCGCCGAGGCCTCCGACTGCTGATGCGATGACAGGCCTTGCGGCGGCCATGGCCTCCAGCGCGGCGATCCCCAATCCTTCCGCGAGAGAAGGCATGACGAAGAGATCGCAGGCCGCGAGAAGCTCCGGCATGTCCCGGCGCTGACCGAGCAAGCGCACGCGGTCTTCCAGGCCCTGCTCCGATATCTGCTTCTCGAGGGCCTGCCGCTCTTCTCCCTCGCCCGCGATCCAAAGTTGCATGCTCTGCGGTCCCTCCAGGTGCGACATGGCCGACAGTAGATTGCTGTAGCCCTTGCGGGGGACGAGGTTGCCAGCGGCGATTGCCAGGACCTGATCACTCCGCAGATCCATGGCCCTTCGCAATTGCTCTCTGCTCTCGCCGGGCCGCAGAGTTGTCGGATCCACAGAGCTCCATATCAGTCGAGTGCGATCCTCAGGGACGCCAGCATCCAGGAGGTGTCGGAGCACTGCAGGGGATATGGCTGCGACCCGCTTGACCAACCGCCCATAGAGCAATCGAGTGCGCCAATTGCGCTTGACCCGGCGGTCCATGCGTCGAGTACTTACGGCAGGAAGCCCAAGGGAAGCGGCAGCCATACCACCGATCCAATTTGCGCGCCCAGTGTGCAGATGAACCAAGTCCGGAGAGGATGCCTTGATGTGGCGGCGAAGACGCAACACTGCTGAGATATCGAAATCGTTGCGCATGGCCAGGCTATGGACCGCGAAGCCCTCGGCTTCGGCCTTCGATTCTGCAGCGCTCCCAGGGGAGCAGGCCAGAACACAGTCGTGGCCCCGGCTACGTAGTCCGTCCATCAAGAGGAAGACCTGTACTTCTCCGCCAGAGAAGGCCTGTTCTGGATCCACGTGAACGATGCGCATTCCGAGCTCGCCATCCTCGGCCTCGATAGGTTGCGGGTCAAGGCAAGTACGGAAGCCCTTCTGACTGAGCTGTGCTGTGGCTAAGATGAGCCTGTGATTCGGCCAAGTCTCAGTCTCTGCCTGCTTCCTGCTCTGCTGGGCAGCTCCTGTGACTCCTTGCAAGAAGGCTCGAGAAGCTCCCTCACAGTCATGAGCTTCAACATCCGCTACGACAATGCGGGCGATGCTGAGAATCGCTGGGATTTGCGCAAGGACCTGGTCTATGGGGTGATCCGCGAGCGGAGGCCAGATGTGGTCGGTCTGCAGGAGGCGCTGGATGGGCAGATGCAGGATCTAAGGGCTGCCTTTCCCGACTACCGTTTTCTCGGCCGGGGTCGCCGGGGAGGCAGGGAGGGTGAGTACTCGGCGCTGATGCTGCGCACTGACTCGCTGGAAGTTGTCCGCCAAGGTGACTTCTGGTTGAGCGGCAGTCCTGATCTGGTCGGCTCGAAGGGTTGGGATGCAGCCCTGCCACGAATGTGCACCTGGGCGGTGCTGCGTTTCCGTGAGAGTGGTGATGAATTCTTGCTGATGAATACCCACTACGATCATCGCGGAGAGGAGGCGCGCCTCGAATCTTCCGGCGTGATCCTTGCAAAGTCGGCGGAGATCTCCGGGCTGCCAACCATTTTGGTGGGAGACTTCAATGCCACGCCAGAAAGCGAACCGATCAAGCGCCTGCTGACAGCCGGCTTCCGTGACAGTTTCTCAGCGGTTCACCCGCGCGCAAAGGAGGTCGGCACATTTCACGGCTTTGATGGTGAGACCGAGCGCGGCAAGATCGACTTCGTATTCGTGGATTCGAGCTGGAT
The DNA here is from genome assembly GCA_021776805.1 of Planctomycetota bacterium. GTDB lineage: Bacteria > Planctomycetota > UBA1135 > UBA1135 > UBA2386 > JAJFFD01. The sequence goes on along the minus strand of JAJFFD010000178.1, from coordinate 16,114 downwards.
TGCGGTCTCAGCTGGGATAGTTCGTGAGCATCGAAAAGGCCGCTACCCATCGGATCACTTTCCGGTGACTGCACGCCTTCGCCTGCGCTAGAACTTGAAGCGGGCGGTCAAGCCGAAGAAGTGGATGAAGTTGTGCTCGTGTCGCCCATCGAGTACGACGCTGCCGTCTGGTGGTTGAGGAGCCCTGTCGTAGCTCGCATTGCCGCCGTAGAGGAAAGTGTAGGTCGCGCCGATAATCGTGCTTTCGCTGAGTGCATGCTCAGTTCCGACGGAGAAACGCCAGGCCTCACCGACTGGGATATCCGGGAGGCGCTTCTTGGCGCGAATTGGGCTGCTGTCATAGGAGACACCGCTGCGAAAGGTCCAATCCTCGACGGGTTTCCACTGCAAGCCGAGGGCTCCACGCCACGTGTCCTTCCAGTTTCGATCCAGATCGACTGCCGATGGTCCCGCGGTGATGCCCCAATCACTGAAGTCGCTCCAATCGCTCCAGCCGGCATCAGCCAGGAGGGCAAACTCCTCGTTTAGATCTTGGTAGAGGCCGACGTTGATCCCCTGGGCGAAACTGAAGTCGCTGCCAAAGCGAACTGTGGTAGGAATGGGCGAACGAACCTCCCCGTCCAGCTTGAGGTCCACACCAGTGCGATACACCAAGCCGACACGGGTGCTTTCGCGGGGTTCGAACATGACTCCGAAGCTGCCGCCATATCCCCAGTCATCGGCATCGCGTACTTTGATCGTCGGGGCAGCTGCTCCGGGACCGGCACGCAGCTCCAATTCCAATTTGGCGTAGACAATATTGAGACCCGCGCCGAAGGAGAGCCAATCATTGACTCGCATGCCTACGGTTGGCTGGAGATTGAGTCCAGCCAGACTGCCTTCGGTGTTGTACTGTCGGTCTATCCACCCCTCGTTGTAGTCCACATTGCCCCCCCAAAGACCGTTGATTGCGAGGCCTAGCTTCAAGTCCTCGCTGGCGCTGTACAGGAAATAGGAGCCAGCCAGCGGGGCGACACCAGCAAAGTTACCGCCTTCATCGGTCTCGCCAGGGGTTGGTGGAACCGTGTTGTCGAAGTCGAGGTCCAACTTCTGCCTGGCGACGAGCAAGGCAAAGCCGATGCTGAGCTCATGCCCATGGATATTGGTCATGCCGGCAGGGTTCCAGAACACGGTGCCGGCATCCTCCGCGCGGGCAGTGGCGCCGGCTGCCGACATCCCCATATCCGGTGTCCCGAGCTCGTAGAGGGAGATGGCACCACCCTGGGCCGCAGTCTCTGCAGCGAGCCAGAGCAAAGCGAGCGTGATGGCTGTGGAGCGAGGCATAGAGCCCAGCCTATCCCGCCTACTTGCAGATGAACAGACTGCTGCCTAGCGCAAACCGATCACGGCCTCGAGGCCATTGCTGACCGCCACTCCAGTCGGATTGGCTGCCGAGTCCAGAGTGTAGCCCTGGAGAAAGATACGCATTCCAAGGAGTGTCATCTCCTCAGGAACTACCAGTCCCCAGAAGCGAGGTGTTCCGCCAGAATTGATCGGAACAATCTTCTCAGTGCTAACCAAGAGTGGGCAGCCGTTCATGCCGATGACTTGCAAGTCGTAGGGCAGGCTGAGTCCAAGGTTGGCATCGAATGAATCACTGACACCGATGATCCCAAAGCTGTGATTCGAACCAGGCTCAGGCTGAGGTTGGAGATAGAGGTAGCAGGACTCGCCGACCCAGAGCCAATAGGCATGCCAGGGATAGAGCTCCGGGACTCCAGCGCTGCTGCCACATCCAGAACCGAAGCTGTTGAGTTCTGGCATTAGCTGGGGAACGAAGTAGTTCCACATGTCGGCCATGGGGCCGGGGTCAGCGAAGAAGTTCTCATTGACTGACATGATGCGATTGTTCGCATGATCGAAGGCCATCGCATGTCCGCTCATTGGTCGCGGCGATTCATTCGGTGAAGCGAGGCTCCAAGAGCCGCCGCTCCATACCCAAGTCTCGGATTGCGGGGACGGCGTCCCGCCGTTCGTGGGGATTGATAGGCCGCCGAAGAGAACGCAACGATCGAGAACAGGGTCGTAAGTCATGGCCTGCTCCCGGACTTCGGGTGCCCAGCCGAGATTGAGCCAGGTGACACCATCCCATGCCCAGGTGTCAGCAGGAACCGATGCCGAGCCCGGTCCCAATGCCTGCCCGCTACAGAGCAGCACCCGACCCCGCTGCTCCTCGAGAGCCATCGAGTGGCCATGGGTAGGGGGTGGACTGGTTTGCGGACTGATAAGTGACCAAGTCTGCCCGTCCCATGCCCATGTATCAGCGAGGGCGCCGGAACCTCCCAATCCACCAAAGAGCAAGATGCGCTGATTGATCGAGTCGTAGGCTAGCGCGTGACCTTCCCGTGCTGTCGGCGGCATCGCGGCCGGCAGCTCGGTCCATTGCTTGCCATCCCATTCCCAGGTGTCATTCATCAGGCCCAGACTGCCACCGGTCTCTCTGCCGCCAAACAGGACGACGCGTTGGCGAGAAGGATCGAAAGCCATGGCGTGCTCCTGCCGGCGTGGCGGACGTGGGTCTTGCAGGAGATTGGTCCAGGATGCACCGTCCCAAATAGCTGTCTCCACGGCGGATCCGCCAAGCAGCATGACCTGCTTTCTGGCCGAGTCGCTGACCAGGGCATGACCGCCACCCAGGAGGATGAGAGAATTGCTCTGGCGTGCCCAGATGTCCTCTTGGCTCTGAGCGCATAGAGAGGACGCAAGACAGACAGCGAGCCCCGTCTGAAGAACGATGGATGCAGGCTTAGCCATATTCTGCTCCGTGATGGGGAAGCTGGCAGGCTCGAGAGAGCCCAGGGTTAAACGCTAGAAGCAGAGGCGGATTTCGCCTCTGCTCCGTTGTTCCCCATGCCTATAGCTAGGAGATCACTGCGCCTGAAAGGCCTCGGCGATCTCTCTGCTGAGCTCTGCGATTGAGCGGCTCATCGCATCTACTGTATCCGCATAGCTGCTGCTTGCTGCTTGCTCCCTGATGCGCGACTCGCGGCGAATCCGCTCAGTACCGTCTGGCATGGCGATCGCCCAGCGTGCCGTCAGTGCAACCTTGTTCTCCTCGTCGACCTCGAAGCTGGCGACATCGAGCACTAGCTGGAAGTCGATCTGCACCGCTCGCTTCCATGGGAAAATCACTGTCCGACGGGCTGGCAGCAGGTAGGTGAGGTTTTCGGCAAGGACCCGTGCAAAGCCATCGTTGAGTGGTTCTGCCCATTGGTCAAACTCGCCATACTGCAGCAGGCTGCTGCCTGAGCGTGAGACTATCTCCGGACGATCAAGGTAGTGCGGGAGTTGGACAGGTCCGACGCCTAAGGAGATTCCAGTGAGCTCGCTATTCGTAGAAGCGGCATCCGCATGCACTGCTGCGAGCATGTAGAAGCTGGTGTTCGGAGTGGTTCCGCAGCTCGGAAGCGCGAGCAAGCATGGCAATAAGGCAATACCGAACCAGGATGGGGTGCTTGGTGCATGCTTCATTTCCGGCCTCCACTTGAGCTCTTGCCGAAGAGTAGGGCATCTGGATGGCGTTCGAGATAGCCAGCGAGGATTCGGACCGAGCGCATTGCCGCGGCCAGTTCTTCGAGCGCTGTCGATAGGTCGTAGCGAATGGCCGAGTCGGGTGCTAGGGCGAGGTTGACCGCGTCCATTGCCTGCCGGGCTGATTCGAGGGTGGCATCAGCATTGCCGAGCGTGCGTTGTAGGCTGTCGCTCACGGGTGCAACCTGTTTGTCTACATCAGATACTAGCGACTGGATGTCTTGGACGAGGCCATCCGCATTCGCGAGCAAGCTCTCCAAGGGCAGGCTCTCTAGCTTTGCAAGCACACGGTCTACCTTCTCGGTCAACCCCTCCAAGGCCGAAGGTATACTCGGGATTTCGGGATGCGAGTCGTGACCAAAGAGCTTGGCGGGCTCATCCGGGTGGAAATCCAGTTCTACGAGGAGCTCCCCAGTGATCAGGCTCCCGGTCTGTAGTTGGGCGCGCAAGCCTTTGTCAATCATTTGATCGAGTGCTGCGCGAGCGCGTTCGTCACTGCGTGCACCTTCGACACCGCCGATATTCTCTGGCTCGATCACAAGGGTAACCATGACGCGAATCTGCTCCACGGTGTCATCGAATTGCAGGTTGACCTTGCTGACTTCACCGACCTTGATGCCCATGAAGGTGAGGGGTGCACCAACATCGAGTCCGCGTGCGTTGCCCTCGAAGTATGTAATGTAGGTCACCGAGACCTGATGGACTACGTCTGAGCGCATCTCACGTTGATCTCCATAGAGTTTGAATCGCTGATCGTTCGCGATCTTGGTGCCGTCGGCGTCTCGACTGGACTCGAACTCAACTCCGCCGGCCAATAGCGCTTCGAGGGATTCGACGCTGATGTTCATGCCATCGGCGCCCATCTCGACATCGATGCCGCTGACGTTCCAGAATCGAGAGGTGCTATTGAGTAGCTGATCCTGTGGTTCCCATACGAAAGCAGTGATCTCCACGGACTGCATGTCCTCTGTGAGCTTATGTCCCTGGATCTCACCCACCGGGATGCCGTGGTAGTACACGGGGGCTCCCGAGGAGATGGAGCCAAGGGATTCAGCGACCAGGGTGATCCGGGTTCCTGGTCTATCTTCCGGATTGGGCGGGATTTCTTCGAGGCCGACGAACGCCTCTGCAGGGGCGCCAGTTCCCTTGCTGACGCTGATGTATGGCCCTGCAATCAGGGTGTCGAGGCCGGAAATTCCGGTCGCCCCAAGGCGTGGACGCACTACCCAGAATTGTGCGCCATCAGTGAGGAGATTCTCGGCACTCTTCTCCATGGTGGCGTGGGCGACCACGTTTGTCATGTCCGCAGTGAAGGTGATCGAATCCACCACTCCCACGTCCATGCTCTTGTACTTGAGTTTGGTCTTGCCTGCTTCGAGACCGTCGCCGGTTGCAAAGCTGATCGTGATCGCTGGCCCTCGGTTTGCGACGGTATCGAACCATAGCCAGCCACCTATCAGGGCAGCGACGATGGGGACGATCCAGACAATCGATGGGCTCTTGCCCTTCTCGACGATCGCCGCGGGAGCGGACTCTGGACTGGTTGCTTCGCTTGTCATCGGTCTTCCTCTATCGAGTCCCAGATCAATCGTGGATCAAAGCTTTCGGCGGCAAACATGGTGAGGACAACTACCGCAGCGAAGGAGGTGGCGCCGATGCCGGGTTCGATGGTCGCTACCGCTCCCAGTTTGACCAGGGCAACCAGAATAGAAAGCATGAACATGTCGATCATGGACCAGCGGCCGATGACCTCGATGAGCCGGTATAGACGGGTGCGGTCCTTTGGTCGCCAGTGGGACCTGCGTTGAACGGATATCAGCAAAAACGTCAGTCCGCACAGCTTGAGCATGGGGACCGTGATGCTGGCGAAGAAGATCAGGATGGCGATGACCATGGCATCGGCATTCATCAGGGCAACGACCCCGCTCAGGATGGTGTCCGGCTCACCTCGACCCGAAATCACCACGCTCATGATCGGGAAGATGTTTGCCGGCAGGTAGAGCAGCATGGCGGCGATGACCAGGGCCCAAGTGCGAGCCAGGCTGTTGCTCTTGCGTCGATGTAGACTCGCCTTGCAGAGACTGCAGTGCAGATGATGTCCCGCAGGGGTCTCTCGCGCAGGGTAGAGTCGCCGGCAGACATGGCAATTGAGCAGGCCAAGGCTCCTGGCGGTGGGGCCCATGGGGGTCATGGAATGATCGGTCGTGGAACTCATCGCCGGGACTCGATGGCCTTCCACAGGCTTTCCGGATCGAAGCGTGCCTGGGTGGCTGTCATGAGCAGCATGAGTGCGATCAAGGCGTAGAAGCCCAAGCCGATGGGGGTGCTGGCGAGATCAGCGAGTTTGACGATCGCTACGAAGACCCCGAGCAAGTAGACGGAGACCATGGCCCATGGACAGAGGCCCTCATAGAGTCGGAAGGCCACGGGAAGATAACGTGGCGCTTTGCCAAAGTAGATTGGTCCGGCCAGAGCGAGCAGTAGCAGGATGTTCATCAGCGGTGCCAGGAAGCTAGTCAGGAAGACCAGCAGGGCCAGCCCCATGAGTCCGCCGCGATACAGTTCCAGGACTCCCGTGAGGATATGCGCTTCTTGGACCCTCCCATGCAGGGAGAAGCTCATGAAGTGGGAGAGGTTCGCCACCAGAAACAGGACCAGGCAGGCCATCGCCAGGGCGAAGGTGCGCTGAATGCTGTTATGCGGATGGCAGTAGAGTAGCGAACCGCAGCGGGCGCAATTCGCCTTGTGCCCATCGGGGATAGCGCGCTTTTCGTGAATGAGGTCGCAGTCTTGGCAGGCGATCAAAGCATGAGCTTGTGATGCCAGACCCGTCATCGCCTCCCGCCACCACGGCCTGCCGGTCTGGTGGCTCTTCCGCCCGTTCCTCTGTGGATTCTCCGCACGCCACCTCGCCAGTAGTCATCGTCGTTGGCGGCGATTTCTATCCTGGCACGCATGTCCAGCGCCTGTTGATTCTGCGGGTCGATGGCCAGGACCTTGCCGATGTCCCCCAGGGCGTCGTTGAAGCTGCTGCGCGTCATGTAGATGCTTGCCTCACCGAGCAGGCTGCTGATCAACTGCTCCTCTGTTTCCTTGCCCAGGGATTGTAAGGCGATCACGAGGTTGGAGCTGCTAGTCGGCCGCTTGAGAATCCTCGAGATGTTCTTGTCGATGCTCTCGAACTCTCTGATTGCGCGCTTGTACTCGTTGAGAGCCGAGGACTGACTGCGACTGTTGAGGAGGGCCTTCTTTTCGTACCCCTTTCCTCTTGTCAGCCTTTCCTGCAGAGGCTTGAGGACCCGGTTTTCCGCGGTGCTCAGCTCCGTGGATTCGCTCGTGGGTTCACTGGTCGATGTTTCGCTGGCTCCCTTGGGGGTATTGCTTGGCGCCTGCGTGGGGGCCGTATTGCTGCCATGCACAAGATCGACGAGTTCCTGCTTTTGCGCATCACTCAGTCGTGGTGCTTGCATCATCTCTCTGAGTAGATGCTTGGCGTCCTTGGTCTTGCCTTCGGCGATCATTCCCCGCAGAAGTCCCTCAATGATCTGGACCGCCTCGTCGATCAGCTTGTCTTCGAGTTCGGGGGCTATGCCGTGATCCTGGGCAAGCTTGCGCGCAGCGAAAAGTTCTCTGCGTCCAGCAGCGATCAATCCGTTTTGGACGGCGAACTCTGCGAGGGCTAGATGACCTTCCAGATCGTTCTTGTCTGTGACCGCGCGCTTGATGTTGAACTGCGATGCGGGCGTGAAGTCCGCTAGCTTGCGAGTGACGATGCCTGATCCACCTTGAGTGTGGAAGCGGAGACGAACATCTTCACCCTCGATGGCGAGAATCTCCGCCTCGATGACTGTTTTGTCCTTCAGCAAGTAGGAGCGCGGACCATTGTTGGAGAACAAGCTGAGAGCGCAGCAGAGTAGTAAGGTCTTCATCGGCGCTCTTCCTTGTGTTCACCGCGATGCTCGCCCTTGCCCTCGTTGCTGTGCTCAGCGGGAGACTCTTGCTTGTAAGCCCCATCGTGTTCGCAGGTGCACTCAGGATTCTTGCAGGCTTCTCCACCGCTCAGGGCGCATTCAGCACGGCAGCCCATGGTGTCGGCGGTGGCTGTGCCACATTCGCAATCTCTGAGATGATCGCGATTGGCGCCGCTGGACTTGCATGCCAGGGTCATGCAGAGGAGAAGCAGGCAGGCGAGACTGCTGCAGGAGGATCGGGCGAGTTTCATGGCGCTTGCTCTTGAGTGAGTGGGAAGCACGCCAGGATAGGTATTGCCGCTTTTGAAGGCCAGTGAGGAGGCTAGGGTATGTGCTCTGAGCCCGCTCCTGAGCGAGGAACTTGCGTCAATCCCTATGGCGCTGACCTCGCAGGGACGATAAAGCGGGTGTGACCCTGCGACATCAGGCTTCGAGTTCGATTGATTACCAGCATCATGAGCGCCGACCTGCGCTGTGAGATTCTCACTGACCCCAAGAGTCTGTCGGCGCTGGCAGCCGATTGGACTCGCCTGGTCGATGAGCACCCCCGGCCCCAGGTCTTCTATGGGCCGGACTGGCATGCTGCCACCTGGGAGGCCTATGGCGATCAGAGGCAGTTGCGGACGGTCGTGGTTCGGCGCGCCGATGTAGTGGTGGGCATCTTGCCCTTGGCCGAGTCAGGCGGGGAGCTGATATTTGCAGCCTCTCCGCACGCGGATTACTGCGACCTGCTGTGTGCCTCGAATGAGTCAGGTACCATCCTGCGAGTTGTCCTCGATGAGCTGCATCGCGCGGGGCATCAGGCGGCATCGCTGCAGAACCTGCCCTATGACTCCTTGCTTGCTGCGGCCTGCGCCGAGCTACCGGCTGCATGGCAGGGGCGGCTGAGAATAACAGTTGGCGATCCATGCCCGAGTCTTCACGAGCCCGATGCTGCCAGTCTCGAGAGCCTGATTAACAAGAAGAGCTTGAAGAGGCATGAGCGGCTTCTGGCCAGGCATGGTGAGTTGACTTTCGAAAGGTTGGTTTCGAGAGCCGAGATCGCCGAGAATCTAGAGGAGTTTTTCAAGCAGCATGCCCTGCGCCGAGCAGTTGCCGGGGGCAGAAGTTTGTTCTTGGATGAGAGGCCGCGGCGCTTCTATCGAGCTCTTCTCGAATCCCTCAATCCAGAGGCAGAGCTGCACTTTACTTTGCTGCGCTGCGGAGAACGCATCGCGGGCTACCACTTTGGCTTCCTCCTGCGCGGGCGGTTTACCTGGTACAAGCCGACTTTCGATGTTGATCTATGGGAGGCCGGTCCCGGAGAAGTGCTGATCAAGCGACTCTTGGAGATGCAACGCCAGGAGGCTTGGCTCGAATTGGACTTTTCACGAGGCGATGAGGCCTTCAAGCGTCGTTTTGCGAACGAGTTTCACTCGAACTGCAATCTCCGCCTGCTTCCCGCGGGGGTGCAGGGAAGCATTCTGAGGATGCGGCTTGGACTTGGCGAGGCGATCAAGTCTGCGCCCGTCCTAAAGCCCCTCCTGCATCGAGTCCGTTCCGCATACGCGCGCCTGTCTCGCGCCTGCAAGAAGTACGGGGCAATCGCGACCTGCAAGATGCAGTTTGTCGAGCTATGGCGACGCTTCGTTTACGTTCGCGGAGAAGTTGTGGTCTACGTCCGGTCGGCTGAGCACGAGGTGCCCGCCGAGGTCCAGAAGCCGGATTTGAGGATGGAGCGAGCCAGCCTTGCGCAACTCGTCGAGGCGGTGATCGAGTACCCGGACTTCTACGATGCGCGTCGCCTGCGCATGGCCCGTCAACGGGTCAAGAGGGGGGATGAGCCGGCTCTAGCGTGGAAGGGAGACCAATTGGCGCATGTGGTTTGGCTGAGCACTCGCGAGGAGCTGGTCGCCAGCTCTGAGATCGGCAGCGGAGTGAGTTGCCCCTTCGGTCACAAAGCCACTCTCCTGTACGACGGCTGGACTCCTGAGGCCATGCGCGGACAGCGGGTCTATCCCTGGGTGCTGGCGGCGATCTTCCCACAGCGCGAGGCTGACGAACTCTATGGGTTTTGTTTGACGGACAACGTCCCCTCCATGCGTGGTCTCGAGCGTGCCGGTTACCGCTTGATGTATCGCATGGGCCGTGTTCGCTGGTTTGGTTGTCTGAGCCGCTGTTGGGGAGCGCCGGTCTGAGTCCGCTCAGGCCCGTATTCTCCGCGGGCTGATTTGACTCCCATCCGCATACAGTGGACCATTGCATGCCATGGAGTTCGATTCTTCTCCGTTGGCGCTTCGGTGGCTTCTCTCCTCCTCGATCATCCTCAGCTCCCCAGTGGCGCAGGAGGAGATCACGGTCCAAGCGCAGATGCCACCACCAGTGCTGCGTATCGAAGATGGCGAAGGCCTGCGCAGGGTTGCGGTGGATGGGCAGCTGTTCTGTGAGTATCGCTATCAGGATATTCGGCAGCCGATCCTGTTCCCACTCATTGGGCCAAATGGTCAAGCGCTTACGAGGAGCTATCCACTTGCCGTCGTGGCCGGAGAGGAGCGGAGCGACCCCCAACACCAATCCCTTTGGTTCTCGCACAGCAATGTCAACGGCAAGGACTTTTGGACTGCTGCAGATGGCTGTCGTATCGAGCACCTGCGCTTCTTTCCCAGCAAGCAAGCAAACGTCATTCACAGCCAGAACATATGGATGGACGGCCAGGGCAAGGCCCTCTGCCTTGATGAGCGTCGAATCAGCTTTGTGGTCGAAAAGGACCTACGCTGGATCGACTACGAGGTAACCCTCTTTGCATCCGAGGGCGCGGTGACCTTCGGGCAAAGCAAGGAGGGTGGGATGGCGATTCGCCTCGCGGCGCCTCTACGCCTGGAGGGCGAAGTCGCCGCCGGAAGGGCACTGAATTCCGAGGACGAAAGTGGCGAGGACCTGCAGGGGAGCCGCGCGAGCTGGGTCGACTACTCAACTGGTCGAGGTGCCGCAGCTTATGGTCTGGCGATCTTCGACCATCCGGAGAATCCCGGACATCCAAGTCGATGGAATGCACGCGAGAATGGGCTTTGCGCTGCTACCCCTTTCAGCGCTGCGGTCCTCGAGTTGGCCAAAGGCGAGCGCAAGACCTTTCGCTACCGAATCCTGATGCACAAAGGCGATGTAGATAGTGCCGGGGTCGGTCAGCTCTACGAGAAGTACGCTAGAGGGCGGTAGCTCGCCCAGTTCTTCGAGCCGAAGTCCATGAGAATCCGCATCGTCGATTTCGGCCTCTGTCGCAGCGAATGCCGGACCAGAGTGCCCTTTCGTTTTGGCGCGACGACCATGCGCGAGGCGACGCTCTTGCTTGCAGAGGTCCGGGTGATCGATGACTCAGGAAAGGACTGTGCGGGCTACGCCGCGGATCTTCTCGTGCCCAAGTGGTTTCGCAAGAACCGGGAGCAGAGCGGGGAGGAGGATGCCAGAGAACTCATCCACAGCGCGGAGATTGCAGGTCGGAGCTTTGTTGCTGCCTCGAGCTCTGCGCAATCGCCCTTTGAGCTCTGGTTGTCAGTCTATGCAGGGCTTGCGAAGACTGTCGGTGAGGAGCCGAATGACCAACTGGTGCAGGGCTTTGGTGTCGCTCTCATCGAGCGGGCGATGCTTGACGCTGTATGCCGAATTGCCGGCAAGAGCTTCTTCGCGGCTCTGAAGGCGGATCTCTTCGGCTTTCGCCCGCAGCGTGTGCATGCAGAATTGTCCGCTTGGGACTTGGCAAAGAGCCTGCCAAAGACAGCTCTGCAGTCTATTCGGCTGCGGCATACCATCGGCTTGGCCGACCCTCTTCGCGTCCAGGAGATCGCTCCTGAGAAGCGCTGCCAGGATGGCCTGCCGCAGGCCTTGGAGGAAGATATTGCTGCCTACGGGCTCCAGTTGTTCAAGATCAAGATCGGTCTCGGTTTCGAAAGCGATCGCCGCCGGCTTCTCGACCTGGCGACGTTTTTCTCGCAGCGAGGGGAGAGCCCGCAGTGGACCGTGGATGGCAATGAGCAGTTTGAGGACTTGGGGGAGCTAGTGGAGCTCTTCAGCTCCCTGCGCGCTGAGGTAGAGGGGATGCGATTTCTCGCAGGACTTCTCTATGTGGAGCAGCCCCTCACTCGAGCCGCGACCTTTGATTCGCAGCGCAACGCGTTCATGGGGGAGTTGAATCGGACAGCAAGTGTCATCATCGATGAAGCGGATACGTCCATCGAGGCGTTTCCCCGGGCAGTTGATTTGGGCTACAGCGGGGTTTCGGTCAAGAATTGCAAGGGTGTCTTTCGTGCACTCATCAATCGTGGGATCTGTGAAGTCTCGGAAAGAGCCTTGTTTCAGTCGGCGGAAGACCTGACCAACCTGCCCGTCCTGTCGCTGCAGCAGGACCTCGCCCTCCTATCTTCCCTCGGCTTGACCCACGCGGAGAGAAACGGGCACCACTACTTTGCCGGCCTCGGTCACTTGCCGGAGGAGGAGGCCCGGATGGCGCTGCGAGCACACCCGGACCTGTATCGTGAGCAAGATGACATGATCGCGCTACGCATTGAGAAGGGCTCCGTGCAGATCGGATCACTGGATTGCGTCGGATTCGGCTACGACTTGCCTATCCAGGCAAAGCTACGGACAGCCATACCATGATCTACAAGTCTCCTGGTCGCTGTCGGAGTGTCGAAGAGTTTCGCGCAGCCCTGCAGGCTATCGATTCTGAGTTCAATTGTGTGGATGCGCCATCGGGGAGCGACGGCCCCTTTGGCAAGCCGGTGAGTATTGGAGATCGGCGCATCGGTAATCGATTCGCGACTCATCCCATGGAGGGCTGGGATGCCGAGGCAAACGGCTTGCCTTCGGAGTACACGCTTCGGCGCTGGTCGAACTTTGGTCGGTCCGGTGCCAAGCTGATTTGGGGCGGAGAGGCATTTGCTGTGCAAGGGGATGGTCGTGCCAATCCGAGGCAGCTCTACAACAATCCCGCGGCGAATGTTGCTGGCGGACTCTCGCAGCTGCTAGCTGCCACCAGGCAGGCTCACCAGACTGCCGGTGACAGGATCGACGATCTGATGATCGGGCTGCAGCTGACCCATTCCGGTCGCTTCTCCAAGCCGGAAGGGGTCTTCGTTCCACGCATCGCCTACCGCCATCCGCTCCTGGAGCGCAAGTACCCCCTCGCCTCTGATGAGTCCATCCTCGGGGACTCAGAGCTGGAGTCGATTGCGCAGAACTACATCGCGAGCGCCAAACTGGCCATGGACGCCGGCTTCGACTTCGTTGATGTGAAGTGTTGCCATGGCTACTTGATGCATGAGTTGCTCGGGGCCAAGACCAGGCCCGGTGCCTATGGTGGCGAGTTCTCGAATCGGAGCCGTCTGCTGCGGGAGATAATCTCTGGGATCCAGACCGCTTGTCCGGGGCTGGAGATCGGAGTTCGCCTGTCCATTGCTGACACCTGTCCCTACGAGGTTGCTGAGACTGGGGGAGTTGGCAGGGCCATGTCGGTTCCGGGATCAAATGCGTCCAATGGATTTGGAATCGACCAGGAGGATCCGCGCCAGTTCGATCTCAGCGAGCCCTTTGCCTTGTTGCAGATGCTGGCCGAGGCAGGAATTCGTCTGATCAACCTGAGCCTGGGCTCTCCCTACTACAACCCGCACATTCAGAGGCCCGCGGCCTACCCGCCGAGCGATGGCTATCTACCGCCTGAAGATCCACTTGCCAGTGTTTATCGCCATCTGCAAGTAACTCGGCATTGCAAGCAGGGCTTTCCCGGGCTGCTGATCGTCGGCACAGGCTACTCCTACTTGCAGGAGTATCTGCCGCATGTGGGTGAGTGGGAGTTGCAGTCCGGCCATGTAGATTTCGTCGGCCTTGGGCGGATGATTCTCTCCTACCCTGAGTTGCCGAGAGACCTGCTTGCTGGCAGAGAACTGCAGCGCAAGCTCATCTGCAGGACATTCAGCGATTGCACGACGGCGCCGCGCAAGGGCTTGATCAGTGGTTGCTATCCCCTCGATCCCTTCTACCGACAGCTTCCCGAAGCTCAGCAGCTAAAGGAAATGAAGCGAGCTGCCAGTGATGACTGAAGATCTGTCTGCAGAGCAAATGGATCGCTTGCGGGAAGGGCTGCGTATGGTCCATCCTCCGGACCCGGAGAAGCTGGCCGCGGAGAAGGCCTTCCTCGCCGACCTCGAGGGCAAACCCGTGGGCACTCGGCTCCGAGCATTTCTGGGCTTGATCGGTCCCGGATACATGCAGAGTGCGATGACCCTTGGGGGCGGCACGGCGGCAGCCTCCCTCTTTGCCGGCGCCCTTTTCGGCTATCAGCTTCTCTGGGTTGCGCCGATGGCGATGTTGCTTGGCACGGTGATGCTCGCGGCCATCTCCTACCAAACCCTGTCCACGGGTCAGCGACCCTTCGCAGCCATGTGTCGGATTGCCGGTCGACCCCTGGCTTATGGTTGGGCTATCGGCGCTCTGCTCTCGTCGATCATCTGGCACTTTCCGCAGTACAATCTGGCGGCGAATTGCTTGGTCGACATGGCAGATGTCTGCGGTATCCAGGGCTTGGCGCCAGGCTACCTGGGTTTTGTGGTTCTCGTTTGGGCGATTGGCCTTTCCATGCTCTATGGGAGTTCGCCGGCCTGGTTGCGCAGCTACGAGAGCATCCTCAAGTACATGGTCTGGGGGATCGTGCTCTGTTTTGGTTGGGTTGTGTTGCGCACGGGTATCAGCGATTGGGGTGCCTTGTTTTCCGGGCTCATCCCATTCAACATCCCGGCCGAAAGAAATGGAGTGGCGGGCACGACTCTCGTGGTGAGTGGATTGGCTGCGGCGGTTGGGGTCAACATGGTCTTCCTCTACCCCTATAGCCTGCTGGCCCGTGGCTGGGGACGTGAGCATCGGCAGTTGGCACGAGCTGATCTGTACTTTGGCATGCTTCTGCCATACGTCCTCGCCACCGGTCTGATGGTGATCGCCACCGCCAACACCATGTATCTTGACGAGGGCTTCGCCTCGGACCGCCTGTCCATCCAGGAAGCCGCGGCGAGTCTGGCAACAGTCGCGGGTGATAGCACCGGCCGAGTGATCTTCAATCTGGGGATCCTTGGCATGGCCCTGAGCTCGATCACTCTGCAAATGCTCTGCGCGGGCTTTGTGTGCATGGAGCTCTTCGGCTTCTCGGTCGGAAGTTGGCAGTATCGCCTGGCGACCCTGGTGCCTGTGCCCGGAGTTCTCGGCCCGATTTATTGGAGTGAGTACGCGGTGTGGTTGGCAGTGCCCACGACCATTCTCTGTGGCTTCCTTCTGCCCGCCGCCTATGTGGGCTTCATCCTGATGCAACGCAGCCGCCGCTACCTCGGGGCTGATCTGCCGCGGGGTAAGGGCGGCTTCCTCTGGTTGTGGGGGATGATCCTGGCCACGGTGGTCTTGGTTGCCTTCTTGATTCATGAGGCGATCACCAAACTTCCCCAGTACATGGAGCGGCTCTTTGCCGGGGGCTGAGGCGCAGGGATCAGGATGAAGTGCAAGAGCCAAGGTCCCGATGGTCGAGTCTTCGAAATCGATGATGGAATCCTCCTGCCCTACCGGGAGAAGCTCGAGGCCGGTGGAGAAGCTGCAGTCAGTCGCCTGGTTTTTGCCGCGGCCCACGTCGTGATGGAGGAGTCCTACCGGACTCTGCAGCACAGTCCCGGGTCACCCGGTTCTGCGGAGGAGATTGCCGAGCACGTGAATTGGCCAGCAACCATGTCCATTCGGCAGCATCTCGATGCCCATGGCTTTGGTGTCGCCGAGGCCATGGACACAGCGCAGAGGTATTCACTCGGTTGGCCTTCTGCACGACGTTTGATCGAAGCTTGCGGGGAGCTGAACTTGCTGAATGGCTTTGTTGCGGGTGCCGGGGTCGATCATCTGGAGGCTGTCAATCGGCGCAGCGAGCTCATCGACGGGGTCGTCTACCAGGCGCGGTTGATTCAGAAGGCTGGTGGAATGGTCACTATCCTGCCGATGCTTTGGATGGCAGAAAACTGCTCGAGTGAGTCGGACTACGTTCAGGTTTATGAGGAGATTTTCGCGCAGCTCGAGGGGCCGATCTTCGTGCACTGGCTCGGAGAGATGTTCTTGCCTGCCCTGAAGGGATATTTCCCAGGCGACAGCTTTCGCAAGGTCATGCGCCTCGATCCGGATAAAGTGCGCGGTTGCAAGCTCTCCCTTCTGAACTCGGCGACGGAGCTCGAAATCCGGCGTGAACTTCATCCGCGGGAGCAGATCGTTCTCACCGGCGACGACTTTCATTTCGCAGGCTTGATCCGTGGCGGGGAAGTTGGATCGCCACCGCCGAAAATCGAGAGCTGGGTAACGATCGGTGCCCACAGAGTCGCCGTTGGTGATTTTAGCCATGCCCTCCTCGGAGTCTTCGATGGCCTGGCAGTGCCTGCAGGCTTGGCACTGGGACTCCTTGCCCGAGGGGACTGGCAGGGCTACGAGAACATCATGAGACCTGCTGAGGCCCTCGGTCGGTGGATCTTCCAGGCACCCACAGCAGGCTACAAGACAGGCCTTGCCTTCCTGGCCTGGCTGAACGG
>JAJFFD010000177.1 GCA_021776805.1 Planctomycetota bacterium | reverse complement strand
GCGGGATCGAATTACAGGCATGAACTAAACTTCCGGAGAGCTCGCGCTTACCTGCGAAGTAGTTCCATCGCTTCGTACCAACGCCCGGCTTTCAGCACCGCATCCACGCTGCGCGTATTCCGAATCTCTTCCAGCGGATTTGCTCGCAGCACCACCAGGTCGGCGAGGAAGCCCGCGCGCACGACGCCCACATCTTCCAGACCCAGGTACTCCGCAGGGGAACGGGTCGCAGCGAAGAGTGCCTCACGCGGGGTCAACCCACCCATCACCAGGGCCTCGATCTCCCAATGCGTCGACGGGCCAACCAGGGCATTCCCCAGGCAGCAATCCGAGCCGACCATGACCCGCAGGCCCTTGCGTACTGCCCGCGCCAAGGTCGTCGCCCGCTCCATGAGCAGGGCGCGCAGATTGTCGTCGCTGGTGAAGTCGATCTTCAGACGCCCCTTCCACATGCGCAGGGAGATCGGATCCACGGCGCTCTTGAAGAACTCCTCTTGCAACTCTTCAGCCGCCAGGCGCTGCTTGAAGTCCCCCAGGCCGCGCACACTCAGGGTCGGACAAAAGGCCACCCCACCCTGGCGCATGAAGCTGATCACATCATCGGCCAGGGTCGGCACATTCTCCGGATAGTGCTCCACGCAGTCCAAGCCATCGCTAATCCCGGATACCAAAGCGCGTAGATCCGCCACGTGTGCGGTCACCGCCACTCCGAGGGCATGTGCTCGCGCAATGATCGGCGCCTGATACTCCCGGGCCAGAGTCATGTACAGCTTGAACTCCCCCACTCCCTGCTCGGCGCGCCGATCCACCAGGGCGATCGCTTCTGCTTCGCTATCGATGAGATGGAAGATGTTCCCCCAGGCCGGCCGCGCGCCCTCGAAGATCTCTCCTGCCGAGAATTCTCGAGGTCCGAGCAGGCGACCCAGGTCCACGAGCTCGGTTTCGACTCGCTGCCGCGGCCATACCGCGCCGAGTTGACGCACGGCAGTGACTCCGTAGGCCAGCATGGCTGCCCGCGAAGAGCCGAGTTGATGCACGTGCATGTCGAAGAGGCCAGGCATCAGGTATCGCCCTTCACCCTTGATGATCTGCAGACCCACGGGCGCCTCGCCTTGCGACTCCGCCATGGCGACGATCTTGCCCTTCTCGATCCGGAGGCGCTGGTTCTCGCGAATTGATCCGCCCTCCACATCGACGACGTGGAAGCCGTCCAGGATCAGAGTCTCCTGACCAGGATCTGGTTCGGCACTGAGCTCGAGCTGCCAGGCTGCGACTTCTTCGCCGCTCGCGCAGTCGAAGACCGAGAGCACGGTGCCGTTGCCGAGCCAAAGCTCCTGCGAATCCGCGGCGAAGGCCAAACTGTGCACGCCGATCTCGCCAAGGGGCGAGAAGTCTTCTTCGCGAAGCAGGTCTTCGCCCCGGGCGGCGATCCAAGCGCGGCCATCACGGAGGAAGGCCAGGTAGGTCCCGTCCTCCGAGGCAACGGCACGGATCGGTGCCGATCGGAGCTCGGTCAGGGCCCGAGGGTCCTCATCGCCGGGCGCCATCACATAAACCTGAGGAATACGGGTACCCGGCGCCATGCCGCAGAGAATCATCTCCTCCCAAAGACTGCCGTAGCTCGGGAAGGTCAACCAACTGCCGCGCCCAGCTCGACCAGGGACCAGCTGTTGCCACTCGCCCCGATCGAATGAATACTCGCGCAAGCCGGGCGCGATCACCGACCCCATGCCCAGAAGTCTGCTCTCGTCCCCGGCGAGAGTGAAGTAGTCGAAGTAACCGGCGCTCACATTGACATCCTGGGCTTCGACCTCGCCCCCTGTGGCGGGCATGCGCATGAGCTGCCCATCTCGGGCAAAGTAGAGGCTCTCGCCATCGGCGCTGAACTGAGGCTGACTGTCGAAGCTGTCGCCGCTGGTAAGCTGCCTCGGCGCCTTGCCCCGCTCCGCGCGGTAGAGATCCCCGAGCATGGCGAAGGCCCCAGCGGATCCGTCGGGAGCCGGCTTGATGTCGCCGATGCCACGAATGCGTCGCGCTCCCTCTCGGGCAGACTCGGACCGGCTGACTCGCCGCGGGTAATGATGTTCAACCCTGGCCTTCCAATCCAGAGTCTCAGCCTTGCCAGTAGCCAGGTCGACTTCGCGGATCGTACCACCAAGGGGAAAGAAGACTTTGCCCGGCACGAAGGCTGCGCGTAGCTCCTGGTTATCCGCAGCGCTGAAAGCTCGATCCGGGCAGCGGTAGATGATCTTCTTCGTGCGCAGATCGATGACCAGAAGCTCCTGGAAATTCGGTTGGCGCTGATCCCAGGGACCGGACTCGGCGACCAGCGCCCAAGCTGCGTCGCGGCTGACGCTCATCCACTCGATGCGTCGCGCTCCCTCCGGTTCATAGATGGCTGTCTGACCCTCGCGGTCGGCACGCATGATCTGCCGCCCAGGAGTCTCTCGCCCCAACGCGATGAGACTGCCATCTGCCAGCAGGCGCAGGTTGCGCAGGGTCGGCAGAGGCTCGCGGATCGGCTTGCCCTCCGGCAGGCTGCGCCAGTAGCTGCCGCGCTCGAGTCGAGCGACAAAGCTGCTGCCATCGGGTGCCATGCCCAGCTCCTGCAGATCCATCTCCAGGTCGCTGAGCTTCTCGACAGTCTTGTCCTCGAGGCGCAGGCGATGAATCTGATTGCGATTGCTCACCCGGTCGCTGAGAAAATACAGATACTCCCCATCCGCCGAGGGCGCTGGCCAGGAATCGTAGGCAGGGCCG
>JAJFFD010000176.1 GCA_021776805.1 Planctomycetota bacterium | reverse complement strand
GTAGGTCTCGCGGACTTCACTCTCGAGAGCGCGGACGATGTCCGTGGCACCGGCGATCTCGTAAACTGGTGTGTGTTCGAACTTGCGGCCGGCTGCTCTCTCAACAGCGGGGAGGATGCGTTCTACGTACTCATCGAGTTGTGCGTCATCGATCCGGAATCGATCCGGCACCTGGGCAGGGAGGAGCCCGGTGAGGAGAACCGGCAGGAGGAGGGACTTGCTGAGAGTGGACATGCTGCTTCTTGCGAGAAGCATGATCTCGAAGAAGAGAGAATCGGCAAGCCCCTAGCTGGGGCGGGCTTAGGCGGGTACTCCTGCGCTAGTCTGCATGGGCCCTCCTAGCGCGGAGTGGTGAGGGGCTTATTGGGCCCAAAGACCTGAGCGTCTAGAGCAGATCCCCCCTCTCTAGCGCGCGCCCAGCACCGGCAAGGTACTCCCGGATCGTCGCTTCCGGACTGTCGTCATAGGCCATATACGTTTTCCTCCTCCATGTCAGGACTGAACAAGCGGCTGCATCGAAGCAGCTCGCTACAATGATCTGCTGGCTTCGCCAAACGGATCTGAGCACATTTCCCCGAGCCATGAATCCTACTGAGCTCGCAAAACGAATCGCAGAGTACACCCTCGTACTAAAGGCCAGCGCCGACGCAACCGAACACGACGCGGACCGCAAGCGCTACGCCCAGCACCTGGAAGCCGCGGCACTCATGACCGAAGCGATCAGCCTTGGCGATCATCTGGACGAACTCGCCGAGCTCGTCGCCATCGAACGCCGTTCCTTTGGATGGGACTATCTGTCTGATGAATGCGGGGGACGTGCAGAGGCGGCCTTCAATGCCTTCGCCGAGTACGTAGAAGCTCATGTTGGCGATCAGAAGTAGTCAGGCCGAATCGGGCCCCGAGCTGAGCTCCCACCGCCTTGGTCGTCGCATGATGATTGCAGTGTTCACATTCCCGGTTGTGCTGCATGCAAGTGGGACCTCTTCTCCCTGTTCTGGCTGTTTGGGAACAGCGGCCTTGGTGCACGTTGGTGGGATTTGTTTCTTCCGGGAATTGTCATGAGCGTGATTCATGCTGCCGTAGCTGTGATTCCATTCCAAGTCTGGAGTAAGTGGAGAATGCCATGCCTCTAAACAAGGTGATCGCCCATGCGATACTCGCAAAGGAAATCAACAAGTGGCGACAACACCCCTACCCAGACCTGGCCAAGCTCATCGACGCCGACCCCAGCACCTACGCGATCGAAGACTCGAAGGGAGCCCAGTACCAACTCGAAGTCCAAGCCTTCTGGGACAGCAAGGGATCCAAGGACATCCGCCTCATGCTCAGCATCGACGATGGCGGTCTCAGCGCATTCAAGCCGATGACTGCGAGCTTCATCATGGCTCCGGACGGCAGTTTCGTCGGCGAGGGCTGAACTCAAACTCCAGCGCGAACCGCAAACCAGGTTCCTGCGGTAAGCAGAGCACAGATTGCGAGCATGAGCAGAGGGCTGGCTACGAAGGCCGGGTAGATCATCATCGCCAGTCCCGAAACAAGCTGCGGAGCCCGCGCCTGCTTCTTGCCATAGAGGAAAAGACCCAGGCCGACCGAGCTAACCAAGAGGCTGGCAAAGAACCATCCGGCGGTGAACTCGATTCCCATACCCACTCATCGACGTGGGTTCGGGAAGACCTGAGCTAACCCGCTACCCGGACCGGAAGCACCTTCGCCACCCATTCCTCGGCCAATCGCCGCAGATCCGGTGCCGGTGCATCTTCCGAGTCGAAGTACACCTTCTCCAATTCGCCGATCACTTGATCCAGCTCGTCAGAGTGCTGTGCTGAGATCGCCTCGTGTTCGCGAATGCGCTTCAGCAGGCCGAGCACGGTGAAGGGAGTTAGCCTCTGCGGAACGACGAAGAGACTCGGGTCCACTTGCACCACGCCCTGGCCGCGACGATAGAAGGCGAAGCCGAGCAAGGCGCCGATGAGCAGGATCGGCAAGACCACCCAGAGCCAGGGAAAGCCAGGCTCGCCATAGACCTCTTCCAGGCGAAAGCGTGCTCCCACCTCCAAGAGGTCCGCATCGACGAAGCGCTGGTACACCATGTCGGCCTCCTCATACTTGGGACGGCCGAACTCGAACCACTCCGGGCGCTTCGCTAAGTCCTCGTCCGCTACCATGGTCACCATCCAGGTGCGTTCGGAGAGAATCGATGAGTCCTCGCTGCTCTCGTCGAAGCGGGAGACGGAGAGTCCGCGATCATCCTCTTCGACGATGGCAAAACCTTCGCTGCCCATATCGAGGATCTCCCCGAGCTTCGGGACGAGGCCGTTGGCACTGCACTTGACCTCGAGAATGAGCTTGCCATCCGCAGCCTGGCGTTCATCCAGGGTTTGGCTGATGGCCAGGTTGACCATGGGACGTGAATCACCACGTTCCGGGGAAGCATCAATGGGTAGAGCGGGGGAGGCCACGGGCAAGACCACGTAGCCCGAGGTGTCCAGGAAATCGAGGTCGAGTTGCAGAGGCGCGATCTTGTCCACCTCGGGGCCGCGAGCCTTGAGGAGAATGTAGGCGTAGGGTGTGACCCGCCAGCCATAGCGTTCGGTGGCTCGAGAGTTCACGTCCTCCGCTTGGAATGTGACCGACATCACATCGAAGTGCTCGCCAAGGGCAGTCTGTGCCATCTCCTCGAACTTGTCCCGATAGTTCTCCAGAGGCCGACCGTAGTTGTAGGCAAAGTTGGTGGCGTTGTTCTGGTTTTGCAGATACTTGCCAAAGCCACCGGACTCCCGCTCGATCTCTCGGGTGTGATTCAGATTGACGAGGAGGCCGAAGGGTTCGCCATTGCCGACCGTGTCGCTGCCATCGATAACCGTCTCGAGTTTGATCTCGGTTACCAGGTCGTGGTAGTAGTCGAAGACCTTGCGGGCTTCATGCGCCTGTTTGTGGTCGCCAACGATCTCGAAGCCACCACGCAGATAGGCAAACTTGACCGCGGGATTCACCGAACTCATCCGGGTGAAGAGTGTGTTGGCGAACATACTCATATGCCTTTCGGCGGCCTCACCCGGCAGAGACATGATCGCGTCGCGAATCTTCGCCGGCTGACGAGTGTCCGGCTGATGCTCGTGACTCACCTTGGGAAGATCGCAGGCACCGAGGCTGGCGTAGTACCAGATTTCGAAGACCTCCGTGCTCTGCTTGGCTTCTTCTGCTTCGAGGACCGTCTCGGCATAGGCCGCGGCAGCCGCTTCAAAGCTGAGCATGGAGAGGTCGCGGCGGGCACTGTGCCCGGAGTCCGGACCGAGCTGCTTGGCAAAGTTGTTGGCATCATGGCCCACCGCCGCCGCGGCCAGAAGCAGGGACCAGTCGGTCGGATGCTGCGTCAAGCTGTCCGTGAGCACTGCGCCCGCGACCTCGTAGCCGCGCAGAATCTCTGCCTGTATGTCCCGCTGACGCCGGCGTGTGCCCTTGTCCTTCTGGGTCGCTGGCAAACTCCAGACACCGAGCAGATTGCTGCGCATCTTCTGCACCAGTGAAGCGAGGGTCCTGGGCTCGAGACTGCCGATCTCACCAAAGACGCGCTCGATGGCCTCGAGACGGTAGACCTCGGCGGTGCTGTGACAGGTCATGAAGGCCCGAGAGAGCAGATCTTCGTCGGGATCTTCGATGGGCAAAGCGCGGAGTCGCTTGACCAGGGCCGCGAGCTCGGTGAGGTTGCGTTCCTGCTTCGAACGGGTGAGGGGTATACCCGCGGCGCGCTGATCGAAGCCATACATGAACATGTAATTGTTCGTGCGATTGCGCGAGTCGTTCGGGTCATGGTTACGCGTCCAGACGCGAAGGTATTCTTCGACCAGGTTCTTGCCCTGCTTCGGATGCGTCTGGGCAAGGTCCTCGATATAAGGAAAGGCCAGGTCGTCCTCGTTGACCTTGAGGTAGAGCTGGGCGACCACCATGGAGAACTTGGGTCGAACGCTTTCCTCCAGAAGTGCCATCCACTGGTCCCCGGGCTTGATCTCCAGGATCTCGCCGGTAGGAATCGCCTGCACCTGGTTCTGGTTGCGATTGAACTGGTTGTAGTTGTAGTAGAAGAAGTTGCCGAAGGCGTCCCGCTGCATCATGGGACCCATGCTCGTCGACTGATCGTTGCGGTACGAATGCTGAGCTTCATTGAGCCAGTTCTGCGCGAGCAACTGCAGAGAGCTACGCCACTCCTGGGAAAGTTCGGGGGCGACCTTCAGAAGAGCCTCCACCGTAGATGACTGGAGCTTCAGTCCGGTAAGCCTGCGATCCGCTTGCCGTGCCTGGGTCTGCATGGCAACGGCGGCGCTGCTGCCGATGGCGGCGATAATCTCCATGCCGCGCTGGGGCTGACTGGTAAAGCTCTCCGCCAGCCAGGCTTGCCCGAATTCTTCGCGGACCTTGGGCGCGAGTTCGACGGCCCGGCGCAGAGCCTGCTGACGTTCCTCCTTCTTGATTCTCTCCGAAACGAAAACCGCCATGGTCGCGTCCCAGGCGGACTCGAGATGCGCGACCTTCTTCTCGCGGGCATGCATGGCCATGTAGTACGTGGCCAGAATGTTGAGCGCCTGGTGATCCTGATCCTGCTTGGCCTTCGCGATCTCAGGCAAGAACGGACCCGCCTCGACAACTTGACCGGCGGCGACGAGGACACGGATGGCCTCGCGCACGCTAAGTGCCTGCTCCGCCTCCGCCTTGGCCAACTCCTCTTGCAAGCGAATGATGAAGGACTCGATGACGTTGCCGGCAGCGAGAGTCTGTCGCAGCAACCCACCAAGTTGATTCAACTGCGCTTGCTCCAAGTCCGCCGGGGCGGCGGCAGCAAGTTGCAGGACATCCTCGAAGACGAAGACGTTCTTCTCAGGGGGCGCGCCTCGCACCTGCGGTTGACCCGGCTTGGGCCGTGGCGGCTGATTCAGAACCAGCAGGAGCCGGTTGTACAGGGCCTTGGCCAGGTCTTCATCGAGACCGGCGATGAAGGCCTGCACCGCCGACCAATCACTGATGGTCACATTGCGATTGAAGTCCTTGAGATCCTTGTCAAAGGTGTCCGGCTCAGCTGCGGGAGCTCCAGGCTGAGGGGCAGCGCCTCCCGCCCCCGTGTTGATCACGGTTCCCGGAGGCAAGTTTGCGAGGACTTCCGGCGGGATGTTCGGCTGCGCCGGTTGAGCGGGCGCCGGCTGAGAGGGCGATGGCTGACCTGCGGCCTTGGCCTTCGCTGCTGCCTCCGCCTTCTTTCTCTCTTCCTCCGCAAGGTCGTCCTTGTTCACGGACCATGCAGCGAGGATTGCCGAAGGTCGACGGTCAAACTGCAGCTGATTGATCTTCTGCAGGCGTTGCGCCTTCTTCTGATTTTCTGCCTGCTTCTTCTGTGCTTCCTCCGCCTTCTTCTTGGCTTCTTCGGCCTTGGCGGCGGCAGCTGGATCTTGTTGCTTTGGATCCTGTTGCTTGGCCGGAGCCTGCACGCCTGTGCCGGTCGCTTTCACCGGATCTTGCGGAACCTTGCTTGCCTTGGTCAGTGGCAGGGCCCGGACAGGAGTCTGGGCATGGCCCAAGGAGGATAGGATGACGAGAAGAAGAAGGGAGGTGGGACGGACTCTCATGCGAGAAGGACTCCTGCTGACTTCGGATCCAGGTAGGGGCTGACGTGGATTCCGCTCTCTCTATTCCTGAGACGATGCCTGAAAATGCATAATGCCCGCCGACCCAGTGGAAGGGTGAGCAGGCATCATGAGTGCTGAAGCAAGGCGGGACTAAGAACCCTTCTTGTCCGGGGGACGACCGGAACTGGCGCCCCGTGCATCCGATGGTTGCTTGCCCTGGCTTATGCTGTTTGACCGGCCGCGACCGCGACCGCTACCACAACCCTGTCATTGACTCGGCAGGGGAAGCCCCTGCAAATCGCTCAGCTCCATGCGGGCCAGACGAATTGTCGACTCCAGGTCTTCACGGTTCTTCGCGCTGGCCGCTGCGTCGCCATCCGCATCCGCCTGCTCGGCGAGGAGGCGATAGGTCTGGCGCGCCGCTTCGATCTCAGGCTCCCAACGCTCACGGGGCTGACCTTCGAGACGCATGAGCCAGGTCATGTAGTACTGGGAGTTGGCCAGAGTGGATCTGGCATCAGCGAGGAGTTCTGGATCCGCATCCGTATCTTCGACCAACTCATCAACCAGACCCTTGACGGCCCGATGAGCCAGGGGGAGCTCAGAGATGAACATCTGCGCCTTGGCCTTCTCGAGAGTGGCGCGACGGATCGTTGCGATCTCACTCGCCGGCAGAAGCTCGAGGGCTTCTTCGTACTTCTGATCCGCCATGGCCCACTCTTCGGCCTTGGCGTGAGCTCCTGCAACGTCGAGCAGGGTTGCGGCCTCATCGAGAACCAACTTCTCTTGGCCAGGTCCAAAGTGGTAAGCCCCGACCAGAATCGGAACCATGCACCAGACTGGAATAACGATCTTTCGCATGAGCTTGCTTACCTCCGGCGGCTCTCCGCTTTTCCTCTACATGACTTTGCGTGCTCGCTGTTCATGCATGCTCTCCGCGCTCGAACCATAACTCTCTTCGGCAGAATGGCCTCCGAGCCTGCCAGGCTTCCAACGCGTGCCCCAAGCGTGGAGCATGAGAGGCAGGAAGGCAAGCAGCCCAGCGCTCAGTGCCAAGAGGATGAGGGCATACTCGCGCCGCGTCAGGACCAGAAGATCTCCGGGGCTGGCCCCCAAGACCATTTGGCGCAGCAGCTTGGAACTCAAGTGCTGCAAATTTCC
Source organism: Planctomycetota bacterium (assembly GCA_021776805.1). Classification (GTDB taxonomy): domain Bacteria; phylum Planctomycetota; class UBA1135; order UBA1135; family UBA2386; genus JAJFFD01. Next base: position 6,108 of record JAJFFD010000176.1, on the reverse strand, counting down.
ATCATGGTAGGCACCGCCCAGGCGCTGGGCGATCTGACGCAGGGTCGATGAGTCTTGCCGGGACTGACGCCCATCGATGAACTTGCCCGTGACCGGATCGCCGACTCCCACCACCAAGACGCTGGAAATCGAATCGGGCATCCTCGGCATGCCCCGGGCGGGCACCGTGTCCCCATCGCTGACCAGGACCAGGGTAGTGCTCTCCGGTTGCCAGGGCCTGGCGATACGCGCCGCCTCCTCCAGACCGGAGAAGAGATTGGTCTTGCCGCTCTTGAAGGCGTAGTGCATCGGCAAGTCGTTGAGAATGTTGTTCACCACCGCGATATCGGTGGTCTCCTGCACGACCGGCTTGGCACCGTTATAGACCGCCACCACGCTGATCTTGTATTGATCAACCGCGACGCGCTGAAAGAAGGAGAACATCACGTCTGCCGCCCGCGACATGCGCGACTGAGAACCGCTCGGCCCTGCATCCTGCAAACGCATGCTCGGTGACACATCGAGCACCAACATGACGTGCCGGTACTCGTTGTCCTCGAGCTTGTCAGCCCGGTGCACCATGGGCTCCATCTCCATGAGAGTGACCAAGGACCAGGCGAGTCCGGTCAAGGCAGCGGCGCGCATGAGCGGCGCCGCCCGCGCCCAAGCTCTTGGCCGCCGCTGGGGACCGTAGGCCAACATGGCCAGACGACGGCAGCGACGCAGATGCAAGAACTCGGTCAGAAGCGCGACGACCAGAGCAGCGATGGCGGCGAGTTCGGCTACCAAGGCGTGTACCTCAGGCCGAAGAGGGTTAGCAGGTGCATGCCGAGCAGACTGAGAGCAACCAGACAGTAGGGCCAGAAGTCGTCCAGTGTCTCGGCCGAGACCTTCTCGAGGCGGGTCCCCTGCATCTGATCGATGCGGGCGAAGACCGATTGCAGCGCCCCCGGGTCACCGGGATTGAAGACTTCGCCACCGGTAATACTGGTGATGTTGACGATGGGATCCGGAATGGAACCGCCGGCCACATGCACCGCGTAGACCACGATGTTGTCCGCCTTCAGCTTCTTGGCCAGCTCCATGTCGTTGCCGTTGGTCAAATCCGAGCTGTTGCCATCAGAAACCAGAATGATCATGCGGTCGCCTTCCTCACGGGAAGTCAACACATCCCGACAGGCGAGCAGCGCCTTGCCGATCATGGTGCCGTTGAACCAGGATGGCGTCGAACCTGGCCGCATGAAGGGCGGCGAACAGCGGATCGCCGAAGCATCGGTGGTCAGCGGCACCCAATGCAGGACAGCGACACCGAAGAAGGTCAGTCCAAAGGCGTCACCCTTGCGATAGTCGAGAAACTCATCGATGGCCGCCATGGACGCGTCATAGCGCGTGCCGCTGCCAAACTTCGCAATCATGCTCCCGGAGATATCGACGCAGAACTCGATGTTGGTCAACACCCGCCGACTCTTCGGCGCGTCCAGGCGTTGTGGACCCGCCAAGATGGTGATCGCTCCCGCCAGAACCAACGCCGGCAGACACTCGGCGAGATTGATCAGAAAACCGAGCCCGACTCCGCGCTTCTGCTGACCATGATCAAAGGGCAGAACCACCCGGCGACCATGACGTCGCCAGACATGCAGCAAGAGCGCCGCCGGCAGAATCAAAGCGAAGAGCGCTGCGGGATAGGTAAAGCTCACGAAGCCTGCGCCTCCTCGACCTCGCGTAGAAAGCTCTCCGCCGAAGTTTCGCGGTAGGGTGCGAGAAGAGCCGCCACGTCGACCTCGCCGCTGGTCCCGGGTCGATGCAGCCAGAGCTCGAGTTGTTCGAGCAATGGACCGGCTTCTGCATGCTGTCTGAGAACTCCCATGGCCACCGCTGCCCGCATGTCTGAGAGCCCCAACCTCCGGCGCCAGAACAGCAGGAGCATGCGCTCCAACTCGGCCATGCCTGCTGTCGGCAGCTCGCCAGCCAAGGCCTTCTCCACACGCGGCGCCAGGTGATCTGCAAGGCTCTTCGGCCTTTCAACACTTGCTGCTGCCACCGCCTGCTTCCGCCGTCGCGATGCGAGGATCCAGATCAAACCCAATGCCCAGAGAACGCCGATACCGATGAGCAGCGCCCGATAACCACCGGGACCCTCCACAGCTCGCGGCTGCAAGACCCTCGGCTCGACGGGCAAGCCAGGAACCAGTATGGGTCGCACTTCAACTGGGATCGCCGGCAAGTCCGCCGTCGACGAAGCATCCTTGCGCTCCAGATACTCGCGCAGATCGTACTTGCCCGGCTCGAGTCCGTAGTAGACCAGGTCGTAGCGAAAGGCATCCCCATGGGGAAACACCGCCTTGATGCGCAGCACCATGGGATCGTGCCGATCCTCCAGCACCTTCACCTTCAATTCGGGACCGGGCAGCACCAGCTGGGAGATCTCCGCCGCGATCCCCACCGTCGGCGCCTTCGCGTCCTGTGCCAGCAGCGGCAAACCCAGCAAGAACGCCAATAGCAGGATTCTCATCGCGCCCCCTTGCCGAGCAAGTCTCTGGATGCAAAGAAGTGGCGTAGTCGATGCGCGAAAGGCTTGTCCGTCTCCACCACCAGATGATCGATGCCAGCCTTCTTCAAGTCCGTTTCCAAGGTCGGCTGATCCAGCCACTGCGCCCGCCCATGGGTCACGAAGCTTCGCCCGGACTCGGCCTCTTGGGCACGAATGAAACCGGCACCGCGCAGTTCCTGTTCCGCCGGATCGCGCATCTGAATGAGCACCACATCATGAGTCTGCGCCAGCAACTTCAAGGCCGGCACCCCCTCCGGATCATGTAGATCGCTCAGGGCGATGATCAGCGCTCGGCTCTTCAGAGTCGGACTCAATTCCGCGATGCGCCTCCCCAGCTCCGTGGCCTCGTCATAGCGATAGCTCCGCAGGCGATGCAGCCACTGCATGATCTGCTGTCGCGACAGGCTCGGTTCGATCCGCATGCTGCTGCTGCCTACCCCCACCATTCCCACCGGACTCATCCGATCCAGACAGGCGAATGCCAGGCCACCGGCGATGTGCACCGCCTGCGCGTACTTGCTACGCGGAGTCGAACTCACTGCCATCGAGGCCGATGTATCCAGAAGGAGATAGCAGGGCATCTGCTTCGGCGCCTCGTACTCCCGGATGTACAACCTGCCAGTCCGCGCCGTCACCTTCCAGTCGATGGCGCGAATCGGATCCCCCCACTGATAGGTCCGCGATTGCACGTACTCGATGCCGGCACCCAGGAAGGGCGAGCGATCCGTGCCATAGCTCAAGCTGTCAGCCAGGCGCTTCACGGCGACGAAGAAGCGCCGCGCATCCAGAGTATCGCTGCTGTCCAGGTAGCCCTGCATCCGCATACCCTAGGCGCGGGTTGCAGAAGGCATGGCACCGAGCTCGTGCAGGAGCTCCTCCAGAAGACCGGCGCCGGTCACCCCATCCGCCAGGGCCTCGTAGTTCAGGCGGATGCGGTGCAAGACCACGTCCTCCGCCAGAGCATAGAGGTCCTCGGGCACCACGTAGTCCCGACCATGAATCAAGGCTCTCGCACGCGAGGCCTTGATCAGTGCGATACCTGCCCGCGGACTGCAACCCAGTTCCAACTGTGGGTGCTGCCGAGTCCTCTCCACCAATTCCACCACGTGGTCGATAAAGGTCTCGCTCACGTGCACCCGATGCACCGACTCCATGGCCTGGATCAGTTGCTCCCCGCTGCCCACGGGCTCATCCGAGATCATGTCAAACTCGGTGTTGGCGATGGCGCCCTTCTCCTTCCTGTGCACGCCCAGCTTCGCATTGCGGCGCAGGATCTCCCGCTCCTCATCCGGAGTCGGGTAGTCCAGGCGATGACACAACATGAAGCGATCCAATTGAGCCTCGGGCAATTCGAAGGTTCCCGCCTGCTCGATGGGATTCTGAGTGGCGATCACCAAGAAGGGCGCGGGCAGGACGAAGGTCTCCTTCGCAATCGTCACCTTTCGCTCCTGCATGGCTTCGAGCAGAGCACCCTGCACCTTGGGTGCGGCCCGGTTGATCTCATCCGCCAGAAACAGATTGGCGAAGATCGGCCCCTTGTTGACGGTGAACTCATTGGTCCGCTGATCCAGGATCTCCGAACCGAGGATGTCCGAGGGCAGCAGGTCGATGGTGAACTGCACTCGCGCAAACTGCAGGTCGATGGACTTGGACAGCACCGCCGCCAGCAAGGTCTTGGCGATGCCGGGCACTCCCTGCAAAAGAATGTGACCGCCGGTGAACAGAGCGATCAGCAGACGCTCGACCACCTGGTCTTGACCGACCACGACGGTGGCGACGCGTTCCCGCACACTGCCGATGAACTCGATCGCGGCCCCACTCTGGCCATTGGATCCCATCACTTCTGACATCGTTTCGACTCCGACCGAGAAACTGCAGGGTTATTCCCTCCGGGGGCACGGAAGGGTGGGTGCGAGTCCCCTTGATTGGGGGGAGTGTAGGGGAGCGGGTTAGGGGGGACAACCACCAGGAGTATGGAAGCTACTGCGGCTCCCCAAAGGTCCCCAACCAACTCACCGTCCATTCCTCCCCCTTCTCCCGTTCCTCCATCCAGCTCACTCCCCCATCCCTATCCACCTCGATCGTCACCCGCAGCCCACTCCCCTCTTCCGCCGGCGTCGGCTCGATAAAGATCCAGCTCCTCGCATCCGCCTCCGGATTCTGCGCCGTGAACATCAAGCGCGCTGGACTCTCCGGCTCCGCATCCAAGAGCAACAACTCGAAGCGCTTCGCCCCCGTGTTCCAAGTCAACTGCGCGAACTTCTCACCGCCGATCGTGTCCGGTCCGTCACCGACGAAGAGGAGAACTGCGCAGCCGTCCAGCACTCGATACCCGCCCAGCTGCACTTCCCGCATCTCTCCATCTGCCTCCACCGTGCCCGCACGCTGCCCAGCCAGTACCTCGTACTCCCGGAAGCGCGGCAGACTCCCCCGCGATCCATCCACCCAAGTGTGCGCCACGTCGTCACTCGGATCGAAGCTCGGTACATCGCCCGTTCGCTGCCACTCCATGATCCAGTTGCCGCGCCAGGTCTTGCCTCCGTCCTCGGAGAAGCCATCGTCCCAACGCAGGCTGACCGGAGTAATGTCGTTGAAGGAGTACCTAGAGATTCTGGTGCTGCCATCTGCCGACTGAGCCCGCGAGTAGAAGTCCCCGCGCCCATGGCGGAAGTTCCCCGCCAAAGAAGATGAGCCGGAACGATTGTTCCCGGGCCAGTTGAGCCAGAGCACCCATTCCTTTCTACGCGTGTCGTAGTAGCGCAGGGAGTAACCCTTGATGCTGGCCTCGTCCCAGAGCTCGAGGATGGCCTTGCCCTGAAGGATGGGGAAGATGTGGGCGACGGACTTGTATGTGTCCTTCCAGGAGTTGTCAGGCTGGAGGGTGCGCAGATTCACGTCCCACTCGCCGACCCAGAAATCGAACTGGCGGGCTTCGGGGGGGAGGGTGTCGTTGATGGGCCAGGTGGCCGGGGCGCCGTTGGGGAGTTGTTGTGCGCTGAGTCCTGCTGACAGGAGAAGGCTGCCAAGAGGGACCAGGAACAATTCCCTGACTGCGAGAGAGCGCCAGAGGGCGGATTTGCAGCGGAGCATCGGGTCATCATCGGGGAGGGATGAGGGTGCGGCAAGCGGGGGAGCTGTTCCTGTCGTCCGGTGAAGGACTAGACTACGACTGGAATGGGACGCCTGAAGGTCATCATCGCTGTGCTCTGCCTCATCGCCTTGCTGGTCTTCTTGCAGACTTCGTTTGCCGGCGAAGGCCTCGATCCGCTCGAGCCAGATGCAGAGCGACCTTCATCGCGGGCGCTCGAGGACAGCAGCAGCCTCAGCGAAGACCCGCAGAAGGGAGATGCCATCTCCCTCGCCCCTGACCAGTTCCTCGTCGTCGATCACGAAGGCAATCCCCTGGCCGGCATGACCGTCGCCTGGCACGACCAGCCGGACTACCTGCGTGCCTTCAGTCAGGATCCGAGCAAGACAATCGGGCAAACCGATGCGCAAGGAGTATTGCACGCCAACCTCGGTGAACGCCGCGCACTGCCGGACAAGTTCTACGCCTACCGAGCGGACATGGGTGCGCG
>JAJFFD010000175.1 GCA_021776805.1 Planctomycetota bacterium | reverse complement strand
TGGCGACCTGCATGCGCCGTCTGGCGAGCAAGTTACCCTACGTTCCCGATGGTCCCCTGGTGGATACTTGTGGAACCGGTGGTGATGGTTCGAAGAGCTTGAATATTTCGACGGCGACGGCACTCGTGGTCGCAGGTTGTGGGGTCAATGTGGCCAAGCACGGCAATCGTTCCGTGTCGAGTAGCTCGGGATCCGCGGATGTGTTGGAGAGTCTGGGAGTGAAGCTCCCCGAATCGGCGGAGTCTGCGGCGGCTCTCTTGAAGGCCACGGGCTTCACCTTTCTCTTTGCGCCCATCTTTCATGGCGCCACCAAGGCCGTGGTGCCCGTGCGCCGCGCCATCGGCGCACGTACCGTCTTTAACCTGCTCGGTCCACTGACCAACCCGGCTCGTCCCCAGTATCAATTGCTCGGAGCTTACAGTCCGGAGGCGACCTCGCTCATGGCGCGCTGCCTGGCGGGAATGGATATCGGGCGCGCCTTCTGCGTTCACGGCAGCCCTGGCTGGGACGAGGCGACGCCGATCGGACCCTTCATCTGCTTCGATGTGCGGCAAGGCAAGGTCATGGAACGCATGATCGATCCGAAGCGCTACAAGCTTCCCCGTTGCACTCCTGAAGATCTACGTGGTGGAGGGCCGCAGCAAAATGCCGCCCGCCTGCGGGCGCTCCTGGCCGGTGAGGCTGGCGCTCACCGCGATGCGGTGGTGCTCAATGCCGGCCTGACTCTGGAGGTGGCCGGAGTGGTGCCCAATCTTGGTGATGGCATCGAGTGCGCCCTGAGTTCCTTGAGTGACGGCAAGGCGGAGCGAGTCTTGGATACCTTGGTTGAGGAAAGTCATGTCCTCTGATTTTCTTGCCGAGATGGCCGCAGCCAGCAGCCAGCGTGTGGCGCTTGCCAAGCGCACGCTGAGCCTGGTAGATCTGCGCGCGCTGGCCGCTGATCAGGCACCGGCTCGGGTGCCAGAATTGGCAGAGTTCGCCATCATCGCTGAAGTCAAGTTGCGCTCACCGGCGCAGGGCGCTCTGACCAGCGAATTGAGCATGGTCGACCGCGCCCAGGTCTATGCCAAGGCGGGTGCTGCCATGATATCCGTTCTTACCGAGCCCGAGCGCTTCGATGGTCACCTTGACCATCTCCGCGAGGTGGCTGCGGCCGTCCCCCTGCCGGTGATGCGGAAGGACTTTCTTGTCGACCCCTACCAGATCGTCGAGGCGCGGGCTGCCGGTGCTAGCGCCGTTCTGCTCATAGCTTCTCTCTTCGACAAAGATCACCTACAGGAGATGCTGGGAACCGCGAGTGACTGCGGTCTCTTTGTTCTTCTCGAGGTCTTCGCTGTCGAGGAGATCGATGCCCTGCGTCCGATGCTCGGCGATGGCGTCATGCTTGGGGCCAATTGTCGCGATCTACGGAGCCTGGAGATCGATCCGACGCGCTTTCGGAGCTTTGCCAAGCATCTGCAGGGCCAGCCCTGTGTTGCCGAGAGTGGCATGTTCAATGCCGAGGACCTGGCCATGGTGGCTGGACTCGGATTTTCAGCAGCCCTGGTTGGGACTGCGCTCATGCGGGCTGCAAATCCAGAAGAATTGATCAAGACCATGCTGCAAGCAGCCAGGGAGAAGCGATGTCAGTCGCCATCAAGATCTGTGGATTGAAGGATAGTCGTTCGCTTGCAGCCGCAGTCGATGCAGGTGCAACTGCCGTCGGTTTCGTCTTCGCCAAGTCTCCACGACAGATTGCACCGACGGACGCGGCGAGTCTGCTCAGAGAAGTCCCGCCTGGTGTTACCAAGGTTGCGGTCTTTCGAGTGCCGGACCCGGCCTTATTGAGCCAGGTTCTGGAGCTGGACTTCGACCTGATCCAGGCATCCGTCGACTGGCTGGATTCGAACAGTTTGCCCCGCGGCACCGGCTTCATGCCCAGCGTTGCTGATGGCGAGCAGTTGCTGCCGCGATTCCTCGAAGCGATGAGCGCGCAGGCGATCCCCGGTCCGGTGCACGTGGATGCGCCGGGCGGTGGTGGACTTGGCATCCTGCCAGATCACCGACGGATTGCCGCGGTGGCCTGGCGCTATCCGGTGGTGCTCGCCGGCGGGCTCACAGCAGACAATGTTGCTGCCGCAATTCACTCCGTGCGCCCAGTTGGCGTCGACGTGAGTAGCGGCGTGGAGCTGAGCCGTGGGAACAAGGACCCGGGCCTGATCGCTGACTTCGTGAGCGCTGCACGGGAGGCTGGTATCGAAGCCCAGGCTCGCAGGGACGCAGAGGTGGCTGGCTGATGGTTGCAGAAGAACGGATCGATGGTCGCTTCGGAGCCTATGGGGGCAGTTATGTCCCCGAAACTCTGGTGGCAGCCCTCGAGGCACTGGCGGTCGGGGCGCAGGCGGCGCTCGCGGATGATGCCTTCTTGGCCACCTTTGCAGCGGAGCTTTCGAGCTGGGCCGGTCGCCCAACGCCCATGACGCGAATGCATCGCCTGGGCGAGAGCATGGGGGTGGAACTTTGGTTGAAGCGGGAAGACCTTGCACACACCGGCGCACACAAGATCAACAATGCCATCGGTCAGGCACTCCTGGCGAAGAGAATGGGCGCGCGGCAGGTGATCGCAGAAACCGGTGCAGGCCAGCATGGCGTCGCATCTGCTGCGGCTTGCGCTCGTCTGGGCCTGCCCTGCCGGGTCTACATGGGCGCGGTGGACGTGGAGCGCCAGGCACCGAACGTGCAGCGCATGCGGCTCTTCGGTGCGGAAGTCGTGGCAGTTAGCGGCGGAGATGCCACCCTACGCGCTGCGATCGATGAGGCCCTGCGCGATTGGGTCAGCGATCCGCAGGCCAGCTACTACTTGCTTGGTTCGGCGGTGGGACCACATCCCTATCCGTGGTTGGTGCGCGAACTGCAGGCGGTTATCGGTCGCGAATCACGCGAGCAGATCATGCAGCAGGCCGGTCGTTTGCCAGATCTGGTCGTCGCCTGTGTTGGTGGTGGGTCGAATGCTATCGGTATGTTTCATCCATTCGTTGGCGATCAGACCGTCGAACTCGTCGGTGTCGAAGCTGGTGGTAAGGGGCCTGGGCTCGGTGAACACGGCGCTTCACTCTGTGCCGGAAAGCCAGGGGTCCTGCACGGTACCTATAGCTACCTGCTCCAGGATGCGGATGGTCAGGTGCAGGAAACCCACTCGGTGTCGGCGGGTCTCGACTATCCTGCGGTGGGTCCGGAGCATGCCATGCTCCTGGACAGTGGACGGGCCCGCTACCTGCAGGCCAGCGATGCGGAAGCGCTGGCGGCCCTTGAAGACCTCTGCGCCATGGAAGGCATCTTGCCGGCATTGGAATCGGCACACGCGATCGCTGCTGTGCGCAAGCTCGCTGTGGAGCGGCCGGGGGCCATGGTGCTGGTGAATTGCTCCGGACGTGGCGACAAGGATCTGGGCATCCTGGCAGCGCAATCGCAGGCGGCGGCTTCATGAAAGAGTCTCTCATGGGAGCTGCGGCCATCACTGCTGCCCTCCGTCGGCGAGAGGCCGCGGGCCCGGGGTTGATCCCATTCCTGACGGGTTGCTTTCCAGACCCACAGCGTTTTGCCGATCTCCTGCCGAAGATCTCGGCCTGCGCCGAGGTTCTCGAGATCGGTATCCCCTTCAGCGATCCGATGGCCGATGGCTTGAGTATTCAGCGATCGAGTCAGATCGCCCTCGAGAATGGCGCGAGTCTGGCCCGCATTCTCGCTTGCCTGTCCGCGGCCAGAGATTCCCTCAGCTGTCCGATCGTGCTGATGAGCTACTACAACCCGCTCCTCGCCTATGGCCTGGAGGAGCTGGTGCGGGACGCTTCTGCAGCAGGGGTCTGTGGTTTTATCGTGCCGGACCTGCCTCTCGAAGAGTGTGCTCAGTTTGGAGAGCTGCTTGCGGCAGGAGATCTGGCCCTCATTCAGCTCGTTACGCCGGTGACTCCCGATTCGCGCATAGACCGTCTCGCCGCAGCCTCATCAGGCTTTCTGTATGCGGTGACCATGACAGGTACGACGGGGAAGAAGTTGCAGGTTGATCAAGTCACCGCCTATCTGGACCGACTGCGCGGACATACGGACCTACCGGTTTGTGCCGGCTTCGGTATCCAGGAACGGGCTCAGGTCGAACTTCTCAGGGGCCACGCGGACGCGGTGATCGTCGGCTCAGCTCTCATTGATGTGATCTTGCGCGGGGACGACCCGCTGTTGTTCTTGCGCAGCCTCAGAGAGGCAAAGGAATTGGGATGATTGCTCTTCTATCTTCAAGCTGCAGTCTCGCCGACAAGGCCAACGTGGTGCGCCAAATCGAAGGTGCCGGATTTCGCGTGGTGGTCAGTGACCTGGGCGGTCAGTGTCGTGTCGGGGTGGTTGGGCAGGGTGCGGAGAAGCTTGTCGCCCTGCTTTCTGATCTACCTGGAGTCGAGGATGTTCGGCCCATGGCTGCTCCCTATCCCTTGGTTTCACGGGAGTGTCATCCGGAAAGCACGGTGATCAAGATCGGCAAGGTGAGAATCGGAGCAGATCGGCTCGCGGTTATCGCCGGTCCCTGTGCCGTCGAGTCACGGGAGCAGATCATCACTGCAGCGCGCTATGTCCGCGACTGCGGCGGGGAGATGCTCCGTGGCGGAGCCTTCAAGCCGCGCACTTCGCCGTACAGTTTTCAGGGTCTCGAGAAGGAGGGGTTGGTTCTGCTCGCCGAGGCGAGAGCTGAGACTGGCCTGCCGGTAGTTACCGAGATCGTTGCCGCAGAAGACGTGGACCTGATCGTGGAGTACGCCGACATGCTGCAGATTGGTGCTCGCAACATGCAGAACTTTCGCCTGCTCAAGGCGGTGGGCGATCAACCCAGGCCGGTGCTGCTCAAGCGCGGCTTGATGGCAACCATGGAGGAGTTACTCCTAGCTGCTGAGTACATCGTTGCTGCTGGCAATCCGCGGGTGGTGCTTTGCGAACGTGGGATCCGGAGCTACGAGCCGGCGACGCGCAACACCCTGGATGTGGCGGCAATTCCCTGGTTGAAGGCGCGCTCGCACCTGCCGGTCATCGTGGATCCGAGTCATGCCTGCGGTGTGCGAGAGCTTGTGCAGCCCCTGGCGATGGCTGGTGTGGCTGCCGGCGCCGATGGCATCATTGTCGAAACTCATCCCAAGCCGGAGGAGGCCCTTTCGGATCGTGAGCAGGCACTCAGTCCCGGGGACTTTGCCGCTCTCATGGGGCAGCTGGCTGCAGTGGCCGCTGCCATGGGGCGGACCTGCGCCTAAGAGGCTTGCGTTCTCCACACTGTGGAAAGTTGTTTGCGCTCCTGAGGAGCATGGGTGCACGCCAAGGGCTTCGACTGAAGAGCTTGTCAGGGGCTCTCTTACCCTTCCCATGGGCAGCTCGAGGTGGCTTGGGTTTCTTGCGCTTTGGGCGAAACTTTACATGGCCGGGGTCATATGAATCCCTGTCGTGGGATGCATGGTCCTTCGGCACGAGACGAGGTGGGTTCCCTGGCTGGCTATTCTACCCCCGTAGGCCTCTCTATCCTCCTGACGATCCTTCCGAAGAGAGACAAGCCGGCCAGGGAGCCGTTTCTTTTTAATCTGCTCAGCAGACTTCGCCCGGCGCGCCGCGCGATCTTCAAGTATCGCTAGCAGGCCGTCTCAAGCCCTCGAGTTCGCCGCGAGCTTCCATGGCCCGCAACTCGTTGAAGCCACCGATCCCTTGGCCGTCGACGAGTACGAGTGGCACGGTGCGGTGTCCGGGCATGAGCTCGTCCACGAAGCCCCGACGATCCTGGTGATCGTCCAGATAGACCTGCTCGAAGGCCAGGCCCAGGTTCTCGAGCATCTGTTCCGCGGCGACGCAGAAGGGACAGAAGCGGGTCCGGTAGACAGTGATGCGAGCTTTCTGGCTCATGGTTTATGGGTGCAGAGTGACTCGCTTATGCTGGGTTCATGCAGGCATTCGATCCGAACGCAGCCGCCAGACGAGATTCGGGAATCTACGGTCTCGACTGGGATGAGAGCGAGGCCGACTTGATCTTGCTGCCGATTCCCTTCGATGCAACCTCTTCTTACGGGGTCGGTGCCAGCCAGGCGCCGGCAGCCATCCTCGAGGCCAGCCATCAGGTGGATCTCTTCGATCTTCAGTTCGGGCGGGCATATGAGCGCGGTATCCACATGCGGGAGATCCCTGGGGAGATCATGACCTTGTCGACCGAGACCCGGCTTCTGGTGGACAAGTGCCGGGCTGTCGACGACGCCGACGGGCCGTCGATCGCTACCATCGATGCTGCCGGAGAGTCGGTCAACCGTCACTTGCGTGGAGAGGTATGCCGCCTGCGCAAGGCTGGAAAGCTCGTTGGGGTGATTGGCGGCGACCATTCCATTCCCTTCGGCGCGATCCAGGTGCTCGCTGAAGAGAGTGATGATCTGGGGATCCTGCACATCGATGCGCATATGGATTTGCGCCGCGCCTACGAGGGCTTTCGATGGAGTCATGCCTCGATCATGGACAATGTGCTGCGGGAAATCCCAGGGCTGAAGAGGATCGTACAGCTGGGCGTTCGTGATTTCTGCGAGGAGGAGCAGCAGGCTCTGTTGGCCGCCGGTGACAGGTTGCGTTGTTTCTACGATCTCGAATGTCGTCGTCGCCTGTCCGCGGGAGAGCCCTTCCTTCGCATCGTTGAGGAGGTCGTCGACGCCCTGCCATCTCAGGTCTATGTCAGTCTTGATATCGATGGGATGGACCCGGCGCTCGCTCCGCACACCGGCACAGCGGTGCCCGGTGGTCTGTCCTTCAGTGATCTCTGTATCATCTTGGAGGCGATCGCTGCGAGCGGGCGGCGGATTCTTGGCTTCGACCTCAGCGAGGTTGCGCCGGGGAGAGTCGGCGACAACTGGGATGCGAATGTCGGCGCAAGAGTGCTCTACAAGCTTTGCGGCTTCACTCTGCTTACGAACTGATTCTTGCCGCGGCTGGGGCTAGGCCAGACCTGGGAATGCCGCGCAGCCAGTTCGAGAAGTCGTCAAGGTAGGTGTAGGCGATGGGCACAGCGATCGCGGTAAAGAAGGTGCAGAAGGCCAGTCCGCCGGCAACGGCGATGGACATGCTGACATAGCTCAGTCCCTGGCCCGTGGATTCTCCAAACAGAGCCATGGGCATGAGGCCAAGGATCGTTGTTGCCGCGGTCATGATGATCGGGCGAAGGCGAATGCGTGTGCCCTCGAGAATCGCCTCCCGGCGCTTCATGCCCTGCGCACGAAGGCGCTCGATGTAGTCGAGCAGGACGATGCCGTTGTTGACCACGACGCCGCAGAGCAGCAGCATGCCGATGGCGGCCATCACATCGATCCCGCCGTAGAAGAACAGCAGGGACCAGTAGGCGCCGAGCACTGCGAATGGGATGGTGATCAGGATCGCTCCAGGAAGAATCACCGATTCGAAGAGCACGCCCATCAACAGGAACACCAATGTGATGGAGAGAATGCCGGCATCGCGGAGTTCTTCCATTTGCGCACGAAGGTCCATGGTGCGGCTGTCTTCGGACCAGCTGTAGCCACGCGGTAACACTACCTCATCCATGGCTTCGCGAATCTTCGCGCTCATGGCGTGGGTGGCAACCCCGGACTTACGCTTGCCGACCAGGGTGACCTGGGTCTTGCCGTCAAGGCGCTCGATGCTGCGTAGAGACTGGCGGAAGGTGATGTCGGAGATGTCCTCCAGCCGCTGAAACTCACCACCCTCGCTCCAGACCTTGAACTCCTTCAGATCCAAGAGGGTCGGATCATCCTCGGCGTCGTACTGAGCGATGAGCCGAATCTCACGGCCCTGCTCCTGGAAGCGGGTCAGCTCCATGCCGCGCAAACCAGCGGACATGGTCCGCTCCAAAGACTGAGTCTGGACGCGAAGATCGCTGAGGCGATCCCGATCGACTTCGACGAAGACCTCTTCGTTGTCATCGCCGCCGGCAACCTCGACGCTTTCAACCTCGGGGAGACTCTCGAGCCTTAGCTGCACTTCTTCTGCTTTGACCGCCAGGTAATCACTCTCCGGTCCCCAGAGTCGTAGGACGAAGTTGGTCAGCTCATCTTCCTGGCTGCTGTCTCCGCCCATGCCGCTGCCGGAATCCTGCATGGTGACTTCTATGCCCGGCCGCCTCGGCCAGGCCGCGCGGATCTGGGCGCCGAGAACATTCGCCTCAGCCTTCTCCACTTCGTCGAACATGATGATGTCGAAGCGTGCAGAGTTGCGGGCGAAGCGGGTGGAAACATGCTCGATCCGCCACTCTTCTCGGCGCTCATCGAGGAAATCTTCGTACTGCTTCACTTCTGCATCGACCTGTTCCAGGGTGAGACCCTTGGGGATTTTCAGGTTGATGCTCACGTCGCCGCCGCGGAAGGGTCCACCCTGCTCTTCGAAGAAGTCCAGCTTGGTTGCCGGGTACTGAATACTCCAGAGGAGGAGGAGGCCAGCGAGGGCTGTCATGTGCCGATGCTTCAAGCCCCAGGTCAGCACCCGACGATTGAGCCCCATGATCAAGGCAACTGGCGAGAGCCAGGAACCCTTGGTCGATGGGGGGGCAGCGATGCTGCCTTTGCCCAGATGCAAGAGTCCGCTTGGCATCAGCAGGATGGCGACCATGAGACTGCCGAAGAGAGCGACAGAGAGCGGCATCCCCATGGCGGACAGGGCGCTGCGGACACGGGCGTCGGAGCCCATGAACATGAGGGGGAAGATCACCACGACGGTGGTCATGGTCGCCATGGTGATGGCGAGGATGACCTCCTTGGTGCCATTGAGGCAGGCCCTGCGCTTCTCTTCGCCTGCTTCACGGTGGCGACGGATGTTTTCCAGAACAACCACCGAGTTGTCCACGACCATGCCCACCGCCATGGTCATGCCGGCCATGCTCACGATGTTGAGGGTGCCGCCGGTGAAGAACATGTAGATGCCGGCCATCATCAGGGCCATGGGAATGGCGAGGGCGATGACCAGGGTCGGGCGCAGGCGGCGAAGGAAGATCAGCAGAGCCAGGAGTGCCAGGCCTGCTCCCTGCAGAGAAGTGCTCAGCAGGGTCTGCAAGCTGTCTTCGATCATGCTGCCCTGGTCGAAGAGGAAGCGGAAATCGAGCCCTTCGAGGCGTGGGTCCGCAGTTAGTTCTTCCAGGGCTGCATGGAAGTTGTTGCTGGCTTCGACCGGATTGGCTTCTGCTGTTGCGGTGACGGTTCCTGTGTAGGTATAGCGGCCATCGAAGCGGGCGGCATTGTCGCGCACTTCGGGCACCATGCGGACTTCGGCGATGTCCTTGATGACGAGGCCCGCACGCACGGGATAGTTTTCGATCTCTTGGCGAGTGCGAAACTTGCTGTCAACGCGTAGGAGGTATCGTTCGCTACCGTTGTCGAGCTCTCCGATGGGGGTCGTGAAGTTCTCATCCGCCAGCTTGCGCAAGAGCTCGCCGTACTGGATGCGATGTTCTTCGAGCTTGCGGCGATCAAACCAGATTCGCAGGGTCTCGTCGCTCATGCCCCAGAGATCCAGGCGACCAACTCCATCGACCGCTTCGATCCGCGGACGAATGACCTCGTCGATGAGATAGTCCCAGTCCCCGCCACGCTGCGGTGTCAGTAATTGAAAGAAGGACAGGGGGGCAGAGGAGGCGTCCTCACGCCAGGTCCAGTAGCGGTCGACCTCATCGGGCCAGACTAACATCGCACGCTGAACTCGATCGCGGACTTCGGCGGAGGCGAGTACCGGATCCAGCCCGTTTTCGAGCTCGATGCTGAAGCGGGCACTGCCGCTGGTGGCGGTGCTGCGCAGGCTCTTGATGCCAGGGATCGTGCGCAGAAGTTCTTCGAAGGGCTCGATGATCTTCTCTTCCACTTCGCGCGGTGGCATGGCCTGCCGGATGGGCACCATCATGCGCAGGGTGTCCGAAGACATGCCGTCGGGAGCGAGTTGCAGGGGCAGCTTCTGGAAGGAGAGCACGCCGACCAGGAGGATGGCCACGCTGACCATCAGGGTCAGCACAGGGCGGTCCAGGAAGGTTGCTACCAGGCCCCGGTGCTCGGACGTGAGGCTCGACTCAGGCATGCACTCTCCTGCCAATGAGAGAATAGATCACGGGAATGATGATCAGGGTCAGCAGAGTAGACATGGCGAGCCCGGCGATGACTGTAATTGCCATGGGTGCGCGCAGCTCGAGTCCTTCGCCGTTGCCACCGAGGAGAGGGATGCTATTCAGCCAACCAGTCAATGGCAGAAGACCGAGAATAGTGGTCAGGGTCGTCATCAGCACCGGGCGCAGGCGGGTATGTGCACCCTTCACGACCGCATCCGGCACGCTCATCCCGCCGGCACGCAGCCGATTGATCTGGTCAACCATGATGATCGCATTGTTGACCACGATGCCCGCCAGCATGATGCAGCCCAGGAGGGCGATGACCGAGATCGGCGTGGCAGTCAGTTCCAAGGCGAGGATCACCCCCACGAAGGCCATGGGAAGCGAGAGCAGAATGATGAAGGGTTGAACCAGGCTTTCAAACTGGCTGGCCATCACGATGTAGACCAAGAAGATGGCCAGGCCCAGGGCCAGGAAGACCGAGTTGGTCGAACGCTCCATCTCGTCCTTTTGGCCACCGAGTCGAATGTCGATGCCCTTGGGCAGGTCGAGGCTCTCCAGTCTACCCATGATCATGGACTGGGTTGAGCCGATGTCGAAGCCCACGACCGCTGCCTGGACCTCTGCCCCACGGATATTGCCGATGCGTCTGATTTCGCTCGGGCCTTCAAGGCGTTGGATCCGTCCGATGCTGCCCAGCGGGATCTCCGGATTGCCGGCAGGATTGACGTTGATGGCTAGCAGTCGGTCAACTCGATCCAATTCTGTCTTCGACAGCGCAACCCGGATGTCCACTTTGCGGTCACGCTCGGCGAAGCGCGTGGGCAGATCTCCGAGAATCTTGCTTTGCAGGGTGCGGGCAACGATGCCCGATTCGATGCCCAGTGCGGACATCTTGTCCCGGTCGAGATGGATTATGATCTCCGGGTTGCCCCGCTGCATCGTGCTACGAACATCGCGCAGTCCAGGCAGGTTTTCGAGTGCTTCAGTAACTCGAACCGAAGTCTCACGCAGGGCGATCAGATCCCTGCCGACCACTTCGATGACGAGCGGAGCGCTGAAGTTCAGCACGCTCGGAGTATTGAAGCGGTAGCTCTGAATCTCAGGGATGGCCTGGACGAGCCTTCGAGCCTTGGCTCGGAAGATCTCTTCTGAAGCGTGATCCGAGAATTCCTCGCGCAGCTTCACCAGGATGCGCGCCGAGTGTTCGCCTTCTTCGGAGGAATTGAGCTCTTCTCGATCCACACCTACGGCGAGGAAGGTGCGCTCGACCTCCGGGAGTTGCCGGAGTTGACTTTCCAGCGGTGAAGCCACTGCATCCGTTCGCTCGACCGCTGCGTCCCGCGGCAGGAAGATATCGACGAAGACTTCTCCCTGACTCACTTCGGGAATGAGTTCGCTACCTAGGGAGCCCAAGCGCCAGCCAGCCAGGGAGAGCAGCGCCAGGGCCGAGGCGAGCACCAGCCAGCGGGCGCCCAGGGAGACTCGCAGGAGCTTTGGGTAGGCAGCGTCGAGACTCCTGTAGACGCGATCGAAGAGCCCAACCGCAGGTCTGACGATAGTGGCGAGCAAGCGGCCAATCATGACGGCCACGCCGCCTGTGAGGCGCATGCTCTTGGCGACTAGACTCTGGCTGAATCGCCCGATCCGTGAACTGGGAGCGACGCATTCCCGTCCTGGATCAGCGCCGCGGCTGGCGAACATGGGGATGACGAAGAGTGCCACCAGCAGGGACATGAGCAGGCTGTACACCACCGTCAGAGATTGATCGCGGAACAACTGCCCAGCGACACCCTCTACGAAGACGATGGGAAAGAACACTGCGACCGTGGTCAGCGTGCTCGCTGTGACTGCCGAAGCCACTCGCGACACACCCTGCACCGCGGCATCTCTGATTCCGAGACCCGATTCGCGAGAGCGGCTGATGGATTCGAGAACCACAATGGAGTTGTCCACCAACATGCCAACACCCAGGGCAAGGCCGCCGAGGGACATGATATTGAGCGTGATGTCCGAGAGGTACATCGGCGCAAAGCTGGCGACCAGGCTGATCGGAATGGATGCTGCCAGGATCAGGGTCACGGAGAGTCGGCGCAGAAACAGGAAGATCACCAGAATCGCAAACAAGCCGCCCTTGATGGCGCTGGACTTCAAGTCATCGATGGCTAGCTCGATGAATTCGGACTGATCCTGTAAGAGGTCGAACTCCAGTGAGTATGGCTCCAGGTCATGGACCATGAAATCCAGGTTGCGCCGATGTTGGGAGAGGACCTTCGCCCGCTCGGCTTTGACCATGGCGCCTTGCCATGAGCTGAGTGCCGCGATGTCGGCGGCCTCTGCCTGAAGTTCCTCCGGGCTTGCCACCAACTCCCGTGGCATGAGGCTCGGGTCAGCAGCCAAAGCCGCAGCATAATTTTGCTGCTCCATCGTGCCGAAGACGCGGTCGCGCACGCGCCCCGCCAGATCGACCAGATTGGCACCAGCCTCTCGGTAGACGTCGATGAGGACGCAGGGGCGTCCATCGATACGGCTGATAACTTCCTTGTCCTTGGGTTGCCGATTGACTCGAGCGACATCTGAAAGACGGATTGGCGCGTCGTTACGGCGATCGAGAATGATGTCCTCGATTTCTTCCAGGTTTTGAAACTCACCGAGGGTGCGTACGAGGAACTGGGTATTGCCCTCCTCGATGGTGCCGGAAGCAGTATTGACGTTCTCTTGCGCCAGACGTCGCCCGACCGTTTCCACGTCGAGGCCGAGGAGACTCAAGGCTTGCTCGTCCAGGTCGATGAGGATCTCCTCTTCGTCCCCGCCACGAATTTTGACTGCGGCCAGCCCTTCGATTTTGGCCAGCTCACGTTCGATTTCTTCCTCAGCGATCAGGCGTAGGTGAACCAGGCTATCGTCGCCGGAGAGGCCGATGGTCATCATCGGATCCAGGCTCGGGTCGTAGCGAAGCACCAGCGGCTTGTCCGCTTCGCGGGGTAGCACCACTCGGTCGATGCGCTCCCTGATGTCAGAAATGGCGAAGACCATCTCCGTGCCCCAGGCGAATTCCAAAATGATGTCGCTGATTTCCGGGCGGCTGATGGAGACGATCCGACGCATGCCGGGGACGACGGCGACGGACTCCTGTAGCCGTTCGCTGATTCTCTCTTCTACGTCCTCAGGGCTGGCACCGGGGTATTCGGTGCGGATCGTCAGGGTTGGGTAGGAGATCTCAGGCAGCAGGTTGAGGGGCAACTGCTTCAGGCCGACGGCACCGAAGACCACAGCCGCGAGCACCATCATGGTGATTGCCACGGGCCGCGTCGTGGCGAAGCGGAAGGCTGAGTTCTGCGCGGCTTGCATAGGCCGTGCCTTAGTCCTTGACGACCTCCACTTCGGCCTTGTCGCGTAGATCCTGTTGCCCGCTGACGACCACCAGGTCCCCTGCGGCCAGGCCTTCATCGCCTAGATTCTTGCATTCGACGAAGGTGCGCAGTTCGAGACCGGGATCCAGGACTAATCGGTGGGCGATGTTGCCGCGGATGGCGTAGACGATTGACTTCTCGAGCTCGTTGATGACCGCAGACTTGGGCACCATGAGCGCTCGCCGCTCGTCTTCGGTCAAGATCTCCGACTTGATGAACATGCCCGGGCGAAGAAACTCGGTGTCCTCCTTCCGCACTCGAATGCGAATTCGGAAGGATCCGGAGCTCTGATCCACAACGGGGCTGAAGACATCGATGTTCGCGCTGAACTGTCGATCGGGAGCGGCATCGGTGGTGAAGGTCACCTCCTTGGCCTTTTGAACCAGCGGCAGCTCGCGCTGCGGACGCCGCAGATATGCGACCAGGTTTTCGCTGTCGACGATGGAGAAGAGTTCGGTGCTCGTGCCGATGGTCTCGCCACCG
This sequence comes from Planctomycetota bacterium, assembly GCA_021776805.1. GTDB lineage: Bacteria > Planctomycetota > UBA1135 > UBA1135 > UBA2386 > JAJFFD01. The sequence continues at coordinate 43,675 of JAJFFD010000175.1, read as the reverse complement.
GTGATCTGCCGCTCTTCGACCACGCCATCGATGGGTGAGCGAATGCTGTGCTCGGCGAGCTTCAGTGTCTGCTCTGCCAGACGCGCAGTGAGTTCTGCGATGCTGTTCTGCGCGACCAGGACTTCGAGTTCGGCTTTGCGCTTGTCGAAGTCAGAGACTTTGAGTGCTTCGACAGAGCTCTCCCAAGCAAACTTGCTGTCATCGAGTTCCTTCGGTGCGATCAGGTCCGGATTGATGTTGGTATTACGCTTGTACTCAGCTAGCGCCTTGTCGCGTTCAATCTTCGCCTGTTCCAGCTTGCCGGTTGCCGTGTCCACCGCCAGGTCAGCCAGCTCCTTACGCACCTTCTTCTCTTCGAGCTGCACCTCTACCTGCAAGATCGCCTGCTGTGCTTCGCGGTCATCGAGAAGGGCCAGTACCTGACCCTTGCTGACTCGCTGGCCTTCATCGACTTCGACTGCAATGACACGGCCGCTGATCTTGGACAGCAGCGTTACCCGGTGTTCCGACTCGAGGAAGCCTGTAGTCTCGATTGCATTGCGGACCTTCTGCCATTCGAGCTTGGCGACTCGCACCAAGGGCAGTTGCTTCTCGGCGGCTGCTGTTATGCCTGCGCCCTCGACTCCGTCGCATGCGGTGAAGGCCAGTTGCAGGGACAGCAGGCAGAGCAGAGTGCTCGCTCTCCTGAAGCCGGAAGGGGCTGCTTTGACTCTGGCTGTGCTGATTGCTCTCATCGCGCGGGCGAAGGCTATTGCCTTCGGGGGCTGTGACTACTCTTCGAGAACGAATTTGCGGCAAAATGCGCAGCCCTGCTCCCGGCCCTGGAATACCTTCTGCTGCCCAACTCGCATAGTCGGTTCGTTTGCATGTCAAATATCATTCCTCTGGCCAGGGCCCGCGAACTGGTGATGGCTGAAAAGGTCCAGTCCACTGAGCGCATCATCTGCGACTTGCTGGACAGCCATGGTAGACGATTGTTCGAGGACCTGCGCGCCGCAGACCCTTGGCCAACCACGGATCGCTCCGCTATGGACGGTTTCGCCCTTGCTGCGGGATCCAGGTCTTATGCCGTGGGCGCAAGGTTCAAGATTCTCGGGGAATCCTTGGCCGGACATCCCTTCGTAGGGCGACTTCAGCCCGATACCGCCCTGCGGATCATGACCGGGGCAGTCGTCCCAGAAGATGCGGACCGGGTGCTCAGGGTGGAGGACAGCAACGGTTTCGAGGCGGAAGAGTTGCTGCTGAAAGCGGACTCGGAAGCCGGAGCCAATATTCGCCCCTTGGGCTCGGAACTCGCCGCCGGGTCCCGTCTGCTCGAGGCTGGGAGCCGAATACGTGCTAGCGAGATCGCTGCCCTGGCGGTCCTTGGGGTCCATCAGGTTGCGGTGCATCGGGCACCGCGAGTCGCGATCCTGGCCACCGGTGATGAGGTGGTGCCGGTTGACCAGCAGCCTGGGGAGCATCAGTTGCGGGATAGCAACAGCCAGGCTCTGGCTGCACAGGTCAGAGAATGTGGCGGCGAGGCGATCAGCCTCGGCATCGTCGGCGACCGAGCCGATGAACTGCGCGCGGCTCTGGCCAGGGGACTTGCGGAGGCGGACCTGCTCATCACCATCGGTGGCGTATCCAAGGGCAGCCACGACCTTGTGCATGGCGCGCTCAGTGATCTGGGAGTCGAGCAGCGCTTCCACGGCATTGCCCTCAAGCCCGGCAAGCCGACCTTTTTCGGGCGCCAGGGTAGTCCTGAGTCCGGCTGCTTCGTCTTTGGTCTGCCTGGTAATCCTGCTTCCTGTGTGACGGTCTTCGACCTTCTGGTCCGACCTCTCCTGCTTCGCCTCGGGGGAGACCGCGGATGCAAGCAGCTGGCGACGGCTCGCCTGCAGGGCCCGGAGATTCGGAAGAACTGGCGTAGCCAGGCCGTTCCCTGTCGCTTGCGGACCGCGCAGGATGGCGGCCTGATCGCCGAAACCTTGCCCTTCAGCCCGAGTGGCAACCCCTTCAGCATGCTCGAGGCGGACGCCTATGCGCTGATCCCCGGGGATCGGGATCCCTCCACCTTGGAGCTGGTGGAGATCTGCAGCTTCTCCTCCGGTTGGAGCTTGGAAGCTTGATGACGAGGCTGGCCCTCGCCGCGTTCGCCGTCCTCTGTCTGAGTCTGTCCTCGCCCTCGGCTGCCTCGAGTTGGGCTGGGTTCCTGGTCTTGCCGGGCTTGATGGCCTTCTACGCGATCCTATCCCAGGCGAATGCGAGCTATCGTTGGGTCTACGGGATCGCGCTGATTTACTACCTGAGCTTCTCATGGTCCCTGCGTCACGTGACCTGGGCGGGCTACGTGGCCATCTCTCTGCTCGGTCCAGTCTATGAAATGCTGGCTCTCGCCAGTTTACGTGCAGCCAGGGGGCGACTGAGTCGGGCCTTCTGCTTCGCAATTGGCATCGCCGCGGGGCAGTGGCTGCGGGCTCATGTGCCCGAGATCAACTACCCCCATGGCCAGTGGTCCCATGCCTTGTATGCCTGGCCAGCGCTCCTCGGGCCGGTGGCTTGGGGAGGGGAGATTCTGACCAACGGGCTCCTGGCCTGGCTCGCCGCAGCTCTGGTGGATGCCTATCGATCCTGGCGTCTGGCCAGTCCTGCAGGGCGCTCCGCATGCATTGGTCTGGCCAGTCCCCTGCTCCTGTGGACGGCGACTTGCCTGATCTTGCCGGTTCCGGCCCCCAGTGGGGAGGAGAGGGTGCGAATCGGCCTGGTAGAGCCCGGTGATGGTGAGTCCTTTCGCTTCGACATGCAACGCTACGCCGACCGGTACAGGGAGATCCTCATCGAGCCCACGCGAAGGCTGGTGGCAGAGAATCGATCCCCTGCCCTGGACTTGATCCTCTGGCCGGAAGGTGCCGGGGCCTGGCCGCAGGGTCCGGATCGCTTCCAATACCTCTGGGGGGAGCCGCCTCTCTGGCAGCCACCAGCGGATTGGCCCCAGCTCGATCCCCAAACTCGTCTCCTCATCGGCAACAGCCTCTTGATCGGTGAACAGAGGGTGGAGCGCTACTATGCGGTGGCTGCCCTCTTCGATGCGCGCGGACAGCTGCTCGACTGGCAGGAGAAGCAGCGACCGGTGCCCGCTGGGGAGAGCCTGCCTCTGGTCAGTCTGCTGCCAGCATTCCTCGAGGATCCCATTCGGGCCTGGATGCGCAGTCTGGTTGGGACCGCACTGGACATGCGGGCCGGGCGGGAGCGGCCTCCCTTGGAGACGGCCAGCGGGGTGCCCTTCGCCGCCCTGATCTGCTTTGACAATGCCTTTGCCGGCGAGGTACGGCAGCAGGTGGCGGCAGGGGCGCGCTTCCTGGCGGTTCTGAGCAATGAGACCTGGTATCGGGGTGGGCGGGAGCTGGATCAAATGGTTGCCATGACTGTCTTCCGGGCTCTGGAGACCGCTACGCCGGTAATTCGCTGCACCGTTGATGGGGCCTCGCTGCATATCGATGGACGCGGGCGAGTGCAGTCAGCCCTGCCGCGACGACAGCCTGGTGCAACGGAAGTTGCGACTTTGACGGTGGATCTGATCCCGGGAGCCGGATCCTTGGGGGCGGTGGCATGGTTGCATGGCCTGGCCGAGGCTCTGGTTTTGTTCGGCCTCATTGCCCTGCTTCTCTCCTCTCCTACTTTCTGGGCTAAGATTCTCCGACGTGGGCCTTAACGGTCCGCGTCGCTGGTCTTGACGAGACTTGACAGAGAGTTAGGATCCCTGCCCAGACGCTTCGGGCAGATACCCTCACTGTCCTGGCAAAGTGCAATCCCTTGCACGATCTCGCAGATCGAACAGAACCCCATCCCTGCTAACGACTGCAGCCCCCAGAGAACCCCAGACGGAGAAACCTGGCACGATGAGTCCCATTGGTCGCTTGTTCATTGTCCTCAATCTCGTGCTCGCCGGCGTATTCGTCGGCTTCGCCGGCACCTACCTGCAAAAGGCTTCCACCTGGAAGGAGACCCACGAAGCACTCAAAACATCTTCGGATGCGGAGGTTGCCAGTCTCTCCAATCAGGTCGAGATCAAGCAGAAAGAACTCAACGATCTGAATGTGCGCTTCACGGCCGCAGACACCAAGGCCAACCAGGCCACGGTGACGATCGGAGACCTCACCAAGGAGAACGAGCGGCTGAACAATCAGCTCAGCTCAATCGAAGGTGACATCAAGACCTTGGTGGCAAACCACTCCACGGTCTCTTCCAGCGTCGAGCGCGCGACCATCGAAGCCACCAATGCCCGGCAGGATTCGATCGATGCCGCCACCGCGCGTGATGCGGCGGTTCGCGAGAAGGACGTAGCAGTTGCGGATCTGCGCGACGCCCAGGCCGAGATCGATACTTTGAAGGGTGCCGTCGAAAACCTGAACGCCCGGGTCGAAGCTGCCGAAGATGAAGCTCGTCAGACCAAGGCCCTGCTGGACGTGGCTGTCTCCCAGGGTTTCAAGGTAGCCAGCGCCCAGCCAGCACTGGGTGGCACCGTGACCCACGTCGGTCCGCAGGGCACCCTGCTGACGATCGCCATCAGCGACAACCCGGCAAAGGCCGAGGTAAAGCCCGGCCTGCGCTTCTCCATCAGCGATGATGGCGGCGACTACAAGGGCACCGCGACCATCACCGATGTGGATGGTGCCAATGCACTGTGCCGCATGAGTAGCCTCGATGGCGCCACGGTCAAGGTCGGCGACGCTGCCAGCACCAAGCTGGCAAGGGGGCGCTGAGCCATGGCGCGCAAGACCAAGAATGCAGCCGGCGGCCGGGCTTCCGGTCGTCGCTCCAAGGAAGACGCATCCCCGAAGAAGGCGGCCAAGGCCGCGAAGGTAGCGAAGTCCGATGAGGACTCCGAGGAGCCCACGGCTGGACCGGTGGAAAGCACGGTCATCTTCACGACGACTTTCGCACTGCTGGTAGCGGTGGCCATGCTGTTCATGGCAAGCGGACGTTATGCCTGATTGAGAGATCGGCTGCGGTCACTTCAAGCGAAGTTATCCACAGTTCTATCAAGGCATCTATCCAGCCGAGCAATTGGTTTTCGGCTGAGGGTTCGACAGGACGGCGACAAGCGCAAGCGAGTCGCCGTTGCTGTGTACTCCTTGCGCAAGCATGACGATTGCAGTTTTTATTGCGGGTCCCCCTCGCTAACCTCAATCCCGCAACCAGGTCGGTTGAATTGCATCTAGGTCTTAGCGGAGGGGCGAATGATCAGGCCGCTAGAGTGGCTCGTAAGTCGGTTTTCGGTCGATATCGGTATCGACCTCGGTACGGCAAATACCCTGGTCTGTGTACGCGATCGGGGCATCGTACTCGATGAGCCCTCGGTGGTCGCGGTGCGCAAGGGTACCAACCAGGTTCTTCTCGGTGGCATGGCCGTCGGCGAGGGTGCTCTGGAGTATCTGGGTCGGACTCCACCGGCCTTCCATGCCGTTCGTCCCATGAAGAGCGGCGTCATTGCCGACTTCGAGATCACTGAGAAGATGCTGCGCTACTTCATGCGCAAGGTGCAGCCGACGCGCAACTTCGTCAGGCCGCAGGTCGTGATCGCCGTTCCCTGGGGCATCACCATGGTGGAGAAGCGGGCAGTGATCGGATCTGCCGAACGTGCCGGTGCGCGCCGGGTCTTCCTCGTCGACGAACCGACTGCTGCGGCGATCGGTGCTGATCTCCCGGTGCACCAGGCTCGGGGTTGTCTGATTGTCGATATCGGTGGTGGCACCTCCGAGGTCGCGGTCCTTTCCCTGGCCAATGTGGTCGAGGGCGAGTGCCTACGCGTGGCAGGCGATGATTTCAACGAGGCGATCTCCCAGTACATCCGCAACAAGTACAACCTGCTCGTCGGTGAGATCACTGCCGAGAAGTTGAAGATCGCCTCCGGTTCGGCTCTGCCCTTGGAGGAAGAGATCGATGTGGAGGTGCGTGGGCGTGACTCGCTGACCGGCTTGCCGAGGCGAGCGATCATCTCCTCCGTTGATGTTCGCGAGGCCCTTTCTGAGCCGATTCGCAAGGTGGTTAGCACCATCAAGAACGTGCTCGAGCGCACACCGCCAGAACTCGCTGCGGACCTTGTGCAGGGTGGCGTCACCCTTTGTGGTGGAGGCAGCCTGCTACGGAATCTGCCTGAGCTGATCGAGAGCGAGACTGAGCTGCCGACTCGCGTAGCACCCAATCCACTCGAGGTGGTTGCCAGGGGCACCGGAATCTTTCTGGAGAACCTGGAGCTATATGCCCAGTTCCTCGAGGGGGGTGAGGACTTGGCTTGAAGGGCCGCGTCCTTTTCCCGATCGGTCTCTACGCCAGTCTCTTTGCCGCTCTCCTCTGTCTCTTCAATCCACGGCTGAGCGGTCCTGTCGAGCCCTGGGCTGCCGCGCTCATGTCCTTGCCCCTGCGTGCGGTGGGGGTGCTCTTGCCCGCGCCGGCGATGGCTTCCAGTTTGGCTGCGGAGCCGGGGGAGAGCCTGGTCAAGCTCGAGGAGCTCCGTCGACGGCAGTTGCGGCGGCATGCGAAGATTCCAGCCGCTCTCCGGGGCCAAGGTGGGTTGCAGCCGGTGCTCTGCCAGGTCATCGACCGACAGCGACCTGGCGCGGCCGAATGGCCCTCGGTACTCATTCTCGATCGCAGCTGGTCAGAGCTGAAAGGCATGTCTCGCTTCGTCACCCATGGTGATTCTCTCCTTGGTTTCCTAGCCGAACCCGAGGCTGGCGAAGACCCCCAATCAGCCGCCCGAGTCGAGTTGCTGCACTTCCGCAAGCGTGGTCGCTTGCCGCGACGGGTTGCCGCCGCAGTCGATCTCGGCGAGGCGGGGGAGCTACGCTTTCTCGTTGAGCCCGCCGCCATCCTTGACACCAGCGCACCGCTGCGCTGCGCACTGCCCGATGACCCCTATCTTGCTGCGACCCTCGGTCGCGATGATCTGGAGGCCTTCAGCGTGGCGGCGGAAGATCCCCTGGGGACCGTGCCGGCAGGCCTACGCATTGGGCACATGAGTCCATGGGGCTACCCCATTGGCGATGGCAAGTTCGTTTCGATCGGCCTGTTCATCGAGCCCGAAGCCAATCCTCAATATCTGTCCATGGTGAACCTGTGGACCAGGAGCAAGGGTGAGCCCAGTGGATTGCGGGCTCCCCTGCGTGAAGATCGTCTGTGGTCGGTTCATCTGACCCGCCTGCCATTGCCTGGTGTCGGGACAGAGAGGTGGTTTGTCTCCTATCGTTGGGATGCGCCGAACTTTCGCAGCGGATCGGCCATGGTCTTCGGTTCGCGCTTGGTTGGGAGGGTCAGCAGCTCCGGTCCGGGGCACGCATTTGTCCGACCCTTCGGACAAGCAGGGGAGACCTGGGCGGTGACCCTGCTGCCAGTGGCCTCGGATCTCGATGCGGTGGATCTGCGTGTGGTTTGCATGGAACGAGAGCTGGGGCGAAGCCGCCTACGGATCGTCGACGGCGCCAGTGCCAGTCGGACAGGGGAGCTATTCTCCGGAACCATGTCCGAAGACTGCCCCGCGGGACTTTGGATCGGCTCAGTGGAGCCTGCCGACCGCGCGGATGAGTTCTACGTGCAGCACTACCAACCCGGTGACGGCAGAGGCTTGAGCATCTTTCATCGTGCAGAGGTGCGGCGATGATCGCTTGGTTGCTCTGGTTCTTCCTGGCGCCTGCACTTCTCTTGCTGGAAGGGGCGCTGAGTGGCGCCTGTGCTCCGGCGGTCGATCTCAGTTTGGTCTTCTGCCTGCTCTTCGTGATCTACTCGCGAACGAGTTGCATTCCAGGCCTCCTGTTCTGCACGGCCATGGCCCGATCACTGCTCCTTGATGGCAGTCTTGCCACCCACTTCCTGGCACTCGGTCTGCCAGTGGCTGCACTCCTCCCGCTGCGCAGCTTCTTCTTTAGACGCTCGCCTTTCTGGCAGTGTGCTGCCGCGGCTTTTCTGGCCTTCGTTGTGCCTCGCCTGGCTCTGTTCTTCGCCGACCTGAGTGGATCCCTGCCATCGACCCTGCTCAGTAGCTCGCCCAGCATTCTCTGGTCGACCCTGCTCGTTCCGCCGATTGCATTTCTCTTCAGTGTCTTGCCACCGCTGAAGAGCTTCCGGGAGCTGGGAGAATGATTCTCGTTCGCATTCGACTCCTCGCCGGCATCTTCGTCGCCTTGAGCTTTCTGGTGTCCCTCGGGCTGGCCAGCCTCATGTTGTTCGAGCACGATGAGTGGTTGGAGCGCAGCTACCGCAATCGCTGGGCCTATCGCGATGTGCCCAGCCGTCGCGGGTCGGTCCTGGATCGGAGGGAGAGGGTGATTCGGACGGATCGCCCGGGGGTGGATTTGGAGTTGCAGTACTGGGCCTTCCGGCGCGACCATCCACTGGGTATCGCCTTGCATGGGGCAAACCTCTATGCCCAATCAGAAGCGGAGTGGGCTGTGGGCGAGGGCCTGCGTCCGTCAGAAGGTGTGCATCGGTTCTCCTTCGAACGACCACAGACGCTGGTCAATGCCTGCAGGCAGGTTCTCAGCATTTCATGTGCAGACCTCAGCAAGGGGGGTCGTTTCGAGGCAGATCAGGCCAGGGACTTGCTGTACTACGCTCAGGCCCTGCTCGGTAAGCTCAGCGGCCTGTCCGGGAGCGAGATCATTCCGCCTCTACGTGTTGCCGCCCGCGAGGGGCTGCAGATCAGCGTGCTCGATGCGGTAAAGGCCTCGCTCATAGACAAAGATCCGAATGGCAACTGGGGAGATTTCGATCCGCTTCCGATCTTCGAGCAGAGGCTCGAGCAGATGGAGGCCCTGGCCCAGCGAATACATGGTGATGGGAAGGAGCCGTTCGACCTCTGGGAGTTCCTCGAGGTGCGCAGGGAGCAGAGTGATTCCTGGCGGCTGTTCGTGGAGCTGCCATTGGCAGAGCGAGAGGCCTTGAGTTCTTCGGGCTTCGCCAGTTTCCTTCGAGAGCAGGAGGCCTCCCTAGTCTTCGATGAAGATTGGCGGTTCTGGTTGGGTCTGGACGAAGGATTCAGGGAACGGAGCTCTCAGGCCTACTTGGAACTGCTCCTCGAGGATGAAGGCGAAGTATCTGTCGATCGCTCAACGATGCTCGTTTTCGATCTACCACCGGACGAAGCGCGGCCGATTCTTGCCAGGCGCAAGCTCTCCTACGAGCAGGCACGCTGGTTCGGCCTTCTGCAGGATTGGCACCCAGGCTGGATCCTACGGACCTCGGTGGAGCGAGTCTCGGGACCGGTGGCTGACTTGCCGAGTCTCGAGATTCTGGTGGGCAGAGTTACCAAGGCTTGGAAGAAGGATGGCCAAGAAATCATCCCCCATCGCATGGAGAGTATCTTCCAGGACCCAGCAGGCGCTGAACTCAGCGAGGATTTGGAAGGCGTTCCCGCAGTGATGCAGGCAAGCATGCGGTCGTCGCTCACTGCGACTCTGCGTAACTACCTGTGGCGCGAAGGACGGGTCGGGCGAACTGCGCTCGAGAAGGAGATGGATGACGTCCTCTCCGGCAGGCCGGGTCTGCGCATGGTCGAGCGCGATCGACGAGCACGAGAGCAGCAGATGTTCCGCAGTCTGCAAGTGGCCCCCGGACGCGATGTGATCATGAGCATCGACCTGGATCTGCAACGCATGCTGGAACAGGTGCTGGTATCGGATGTGGCCCTGGACTGCATTGAACGAGCCATGGCGATCATCGATGCGCAGACGGGGGAGATCTTGGCCATGGGCGGGATGATGCGCTCAACGGGAGAGGCGGGTGTCGAAGAGCTGCGCTGGTCCCGGGGCGCAACCTTTCCGTGGAAGAACCCCGACGTAGGCTCGGTGGTCAAACCCTTCGTCCTCCTTGAGCAGCTCGATGCCCAGCGGCATGGCCGGCAGGTGGCTCCGCAGGATCTCTTCTTGCCCTGCGAGGGTCAATACCAGAAGGATGTCCGCCTGAGATTCAAGCCGCTGAGGTGCGATGGAGTGCATGGCATGGCTGCTCGTGATCCAGTGATCGCTTTGGCGAAGTCCTGCAACATTTTCTTCTATCAGTCTGTTGAGGGACTGACGGCGGATGGGCTGCACCGCGCCCTGGGCCGAGTCGGTTGGTTGGGGCGAGAAGAAGATGGCGCTCTCTTTCCGGAGGCTAGATTCCAGGGAGAGATACCGGGCATACCGGTGAACATGCACGCTGATCCCGCGCACAATACTGCTCAGCAGGTCCTGGAGATGCAGGGCATTGGCTACGGCGTGCAGGTGAATGCCATGCAGGTGGCACGTGCCTATGCAGCTCTGGCGACGGGACGGCTACCGCGACTCAGTCTGATCCACGGGGAAGCTGGGTCGCCAGTTTCATTGGGTGTCGCAGATCAAGACCTCTCGATTGTCCAGAACGGACTGCGGGAGTGCGTTCTCTCCGGCACAGCGTCCCGGGTTGCGGGTTTTCGGATCCCGGGTCTCGCCGTTCACGGCAAGACCGGCACCGCCGAGATTTCTCGCCTAACTAAGCTCAATAACGCATGGTTCGCCGGTTTCCTCGGTCGAGGGGCGAACGCGAGCATCGCCTTCGCCGCCGTTGCCTATGTGGACAAGGGCCACGGTGCGGACGTGGGTGGCGAGATGATCGCGCGTTTTCTGGCTCGCGCGGCCGCCAATCCGAAGACCGCGGAGTACCTGCAGCGATGAGGCGGGCGAGCATCATAGAGGTGCTTCGAAAGCTCAACTGGTGGCTGGTTCTCGTCGTCGCAGCCATCGCGTCCGCCGGGCTCTTGCTGATCAGTTCGGCCACCATGGACGGGGATGACTTCAGTGATCAGCCCAAGAGGCAGCTCCTGTTCTTCGCTCTGGCGACGGTTTGCGGGGCTGGACTGATTCTGATTCCCTACCCGAGGATCATGCGCTGGTCTTGGGCGCTGTACCTGATTTCGGTCCTGGGACTGCTCGGCTTGCCGCTCTTCGGATCGGTGATCAACGGCGCCCAGCGCTGGTATTTCATCGCCGGGTTCGGGATTCAACCTGCCGAGTTCGCCAAGCTCGCGGTGATCCTATCTCTGGCTGCCTGGCTCCGCTTTCGCAGTCAATCGGACACGGTGGATGGGTTGTTGATTCCTGTTCTGATCACCGCGCTGCCCGTGGCCCTGGTCTTCATACAGCCGGACCTCGGCAGTTCTCTCGTCTTCTGGCCGGTACTGCTCGCCATGTGCTACGCGGCGGGAACCTCGGGAAGATCTCTAGTCTTGCTGATGGCAGTCGGTGTGGCGCTCCTGCTAGTGGCGAACTTTACCGTGCTCCATGAGTACCAGTTGGAGCGGGTACAAGTCTGGTTAGAGCATTGGCTCTGGGATGCCCAGGCAGTGGCGGAGGACGAAGCGGTGCGCGAACATCTTCGCGGCGCTGCTTACCAGCCCTGGCAGTCACTCATTGCCATCGGTGGTGGGGGAGTGAGCGGCTTTGGCTACACGAGCGGGCCGCAGAACCGCTTCGAATTCCTGCCCTACCGTTCCGTGGACTACATCTTCTCGGTGGCCTGCGAGGAGTTCGGGTTCTTGGGGGCGATGACTCTCTTGCTCCTCGAACTCATGCTGGTCCTGATGATCTTCGGCGTAGCGGCACGCAGCAGAGAGCGCTACGGGCGTCTCATCGCGGTGGGCATCGGCACCTATCTCGGTGTCCAGTTCCTTCTGCACGTTGCAGTCTGTGCCTGGCTGGTTCCGGCGACTGGACTACCGATGCCACTGGTGAGTTACGGGGGCAGCTCGACCATGGTGGCTATGATGGGCGTCGCTCTGGTTCTCAACGTCGGTGCCAGGCGCGAGCCAGTGCTTGCGGCGGATGGCTTCGCCTGAGTTTCTTCAGAACACGCTCATCCCACCGCCGCTGGTACTCAGGCCGAAGAGGTTGGCATTGGGATCGACGACTGCCCACTGCATGTAGAGCTCGAAGCCTGCCAGGCTCGGGATCGGTGGGATGTCGAGTGGAACTGTGCCGAAGCCATTGACACCGATGGAACAGGGTTCGCTGCGAATGATCCTGTCGACGAGAAGGCTGCAGCCGGACATGCCGACGAAGTCCAGAGGGACATGCGTTTGGGCTCGACCGATGAGGAGAACCGCGGCGGTCCCTGGCGGTGCTCCGGAAAGAGTGACGGCAAAGAACTGTGAACCAGGGAAGGCACGGCCAACTGTGCGGATCTGCGGCTTGAAATTGCTTTGGGAGCATCCGTTCCCATAGCTGCTGAAGCTGCCTGTGTAGGGGCGATAGTCGATGTCGCTGACGTCGATCCCACGGGGGGAGTTCAGGGCTGCGAGGATCCCACCGTCCCAGACTCGCAGCTTGGCGTGGGAGCCGAGCAGATGGTTGAGCTGGTCCGAGTTGAAGGCGATGCTGCTGATGCGTTCCGGGAAGGCGACGCCGGTTGGTTGGCTCATGAAGCTGGACGCGTCAACCAGGAACATCAGTCCGGCTTCGTTACCTACGAGAAAGGCGTTCTGAGTTGGGTCAAAGCTGATCGCGCTTGCTGCGGGAACAGCTATGGGGTGGGGGGCGTTGCCTGCCATGGCCAACTCGAAGACGAGAATGCGGCTTTCACCGGTCACGCTGCGGGTCAATGCAACCGCTTGGGAGCCGATGTGGGTGAGGTCGACGAAGAACTCGTCGATGCTTCTGGGAAGCGGCAGTGGGTTGAGGCTGTCGCCGTTGGGCCGAAGGCTGAAGATCTGTTGAGCAGTTGCGACGAGAAGAGTCCCTCCGGGGAGAAGCTCCAAGGCGAGCACTGGGCTTGCCAAGTCGCCGGCCAATCGGCGCAGGCCGGTGATGCTCGAGCCGTTGAGGTTGAGAACGACGATCTCAAAGGCGACCTGGCCGGGCAGGCTCGGGCGGGGAATAGCGGCAATGATCTGTCCGGGGTTGCTGCCGATGATGGCCCGGATTGGCTGGCGGTTACCGAGGATGCTGCTGTCCAGAGGACTGGACCGGTCCATGAGGGGCTCGTAGAGAAACAGCCCGCCCAGGTCTGGGCTCGCGCTAGCAGTTTCGGTGGCAAGAAAATGTCCAGCGGGAACCTGGGCTGCGAGCTGGCCCGTGAAGCTCGCCAGAAGGCACGCAGTGCCTAGGGCTAGTGTGAATGGGTCGCGCTTGAACATGGGCCTATGGACCGCTCCTGGACCCGCATGGGGCAGGCTCCAGCTTCAAACTGAAGCTTGGGGCCGCAGGAAGGGGCTGGGTGTCTGGTTGGTGCCAGGGAGAACTAGATCGCCAGCTCAAACAATCTACCACGCCGGCTTTCCTGCTGGGGGCGCGGTGAAACCCCTAGCCCCCTGCAGGTCTTAGAGATCGGCGTCGGGGTTTCAGCGCCCACTCTTGCTGCTAGTACCGCTCTTGTGGCTCTGCTTCTGGTAGGCCTCGACCAAACGTCGGTATTTCTCGGGCACCTCGGGGAGCGCGCCGCGGTTCATGAGAAAACGTGCGTACTTGGGGAGGTCGCCCCAGCGGGAGTCCTCGCTGCCGCGCTCCACGCGTTCGGTGCCAGCATCAGGTCGCGCACCAGCGGGCCGGTTTTCACCTTCTTGGAAAGCCTGGTCGCGGCCATCCTGGGGTTTCTGGCCCTGCGGTTGTTCCTGCGCTTGCTCTTTCTGGCCGGGCTTGTTCTGACCGCGTTGGTCAACCATCTCCGGAGTCTGGTTGTTCTGGCGGGTCGAGCGTTCCTGGTTGCCCTGCTGCTGTCCGGACTGCTGGCTCTGATCTTGCTTTTGACCCTGCGAGCTCTGCTGCTGGTCGCTGGACTGCATGTTCTCGAGTTCTTCGATGAGCTTGCTGATGTCCTGGACAACCTGATCTTGGGTCAGCTGGCCTTGTTGCATCAGGTCCTTGAGTTTCTCCGCGGCCTTCTCCATGCCTCCGGCGGCGTCCTTTCGGCTCGACTCCATGAGGAGTCGGTCGATCTCACGCATGTCTTCATCAATGGCCTTGAGGATCTTCTTGATGTTCTCTTCGGGTGAGATTTGTGCCAGGCTTGGGGCGGCGAGGACCAACACCAGGCTGCTGAACCTGAGCGCTGTCGTCATGAGGGTTTTCATCAGTTGTTCTCCTTGCCGTCCTTGCCGGGGCCCTTGTCTGCAGGCTCTTCCTGGCCCTGTTGCTGGAGGGCTTGCTCGAGCTGAGCCTTGACCTTGAGGAAGATCTCGGTGAGGGCATTGTGCTGGTTGGCCAGTCTTTCGGCCATGTCATATTCCTGTTCGGTGATCTCGTCGTCGACAGCAGTTCCGAGCAGTCGTTCCATGTTCTTGGTCCTGGTCTGCATCTCCTGCTCCAGTTCCTTGAGCATCTTCAGTTCGGCAACGATGGGCACCAGCCGTTGGCGCTGGTTGTCGAACTTGTTTTCTCCTTGCTGCTGGCCCTGACCCTGCTGTTGCTGCTGCTTGCGCTCTTCGTCACGGCGCTGCTGCTCACGCTTCAGGGCATCGATGAGCTTGTTGGCCCTGTTTTCGACGTCTTCTTGCAGGAGGCTGGTGTACTCGCCCGGATCCGGGCGAGACCCGGAGAGTCTTTGTGCGATGCTCCGCAGGTCCTGCTCATTGGCTTCGAGCACGTGGGAGTAGACGATGACGTCTTCGTTGCGCAACGACTCTTTGATGAACTTCAACTTGTCAGCAAGCTCGATTTCCTTTTCGCCGAGTCCGTTCAGACTCCGGCGAACTCGTCGGGTCAGTGATTGACCCTCCGCAATCTTCTGACCGGCTTCGCCTGTGGCTTGGGTGATCGGCTGCTGCTTCTCGAGGAATTGCTCGAGCTCGTCCTTGATCCGGAAGAGGAGTTCTTCCTGTCGCAGATCCATGTAGCGGTCGCGTTCCTCTTCGAGGGCGTCCTTGGCTTCTTCCAGCTTCTGCTCGACCTCTTCCTGCTTCTTCTCTGCTTCGGCAGGATCTTCTTCCTCGAGCCGCTTCCTGGCCTGATCCGCAGCCCGGTTGGCCTCACGCAGGGCATCCTCGGCCTGGCGGTTGTTGCGTTCTTTGGCCAGCTCTGCCAACTCTATGATTTCCTTGCGTAGCTCTTCTTCCTGCTCGGCGAGCTCGTCGAGGCGTTCCTTGCTCTGTTCGCTAAGCGGTCGGTTGCGCCGCATGGCTTCTTGGGCCTTCTCCAGGGAGTCCGCTGCCCGGTCCTGCTGGGTCGAGGCCTGAGACTGCTGGCCCTTCTCGAGTGACTGGGCGGCCTGTTCCATGGCCTTCTCAGCCTGCTCCATCTGCTGCTGGGCAGCATCGCTCTGTTGCTCGCTGAGCTGGCCTTCGGATTGAGCTTGCTGCATGGCCTTGCTCATGGCCTGGGCATCTTGCTGCAGTTGTTGCTGCCTCTCGGTGGAGCGTGCCATGGCCTCCTCTCGGCCTTCATTCTCCTGCGCCATGGCCGACTCGAGGGACTTCTGCGCCGACTCGAGTTTGTCGCGCGAAGACTCGAGGTCCTCTCGGGCCGGATCCGATTGCAGCTCTTGCTCGCCGGAGTCATCCTGCTGCATCTTCTCGGCGAGTTTGCGCAGAGCCTCCTGCGCCTGCTCCAGAGCCTCGGCGGCGCTTTGTTCTTCTTCTTCGCCGGCGCTGGAATTACGGAGATCACGGGCAGTTTGATCGGCCTTGCTGGCCATCTCGGTTGCTTGCTCGCTGGCTTCGGGATTGGCTCTACGCATGGCGCGCCGAGCTTCTGCGAGGCTGCGTAGAGCTTCGGAGGATTCGCTCATCGCCGAATCCTGATCGCCGGCTGCCTCTGCCTCGGCAGCCTTCTTCATCGCCTCCGCAGCCTTCTGCAGGGCGTTTGCTCCGGCGTATCGCGTCGCCTTCTGATCTTCGCTGTCCTCCTGAGCCTCAGCCTGCTCCTTGAACCTCTTGGTAGTTTCGTCGAGTTCCCTGGCGAGTGCTTCCTGTTCTTTGCTGCGCTCGGCCTGGATCTTTTCGGCTTCAGACTGGGCCTGTTGGTCGAGCTTCTCTTCGAGCTGCTCCAGTTTGCGGTCCCGCGCCTCGGACTGAGGCTGGGAGCGCAGCTGGGCGAGCTCGTTGGCCATCTCCTGCAGTTGCTTGGCGAGCGCTTCTTCTGCAGAACCGGCTGCGACTTGGAGGCGCGCTTCCAGACGCGCGCTCTGCCTCTCGAGCGCAGATTGGTCATTGGCCTTTCGGGCGGCCTGCAATTCTTCAGCGCCGCTACGCAAGCGCTCGAGATCGCGGATGCGTCGAGCTTGCTCGTTCAAGTCCCTCTGTCTCTGTTCGAGATTGCCGAGATTGAAGGTCTCCTCGCGGAGACTCTCGTTCTCTTCGCCTGACAGGCGAGACTCGGTCTTTGCCTCGAGTTGGGCTTGGGCGCGCAGCAGTTCTTGTAGGCGTCGCAGCGCAGCCTCGAGAGTTGGCATGCGACTGCCGGCCTGGCGCTGGTTTTCCCTTGCCTCGCGCCGCTGGCGGCTGGCCATTTCCTCGAGCTTCTCAGCGAGTTGCCGCTCTGCTTCCGTCGCTTCGCCCTCGCTGGCGGCCCTGGTGTCCTCGCGAATCTCAGCCTGGCGCTGAAGGAGGGCCGCGGCCGTGGCCATCATCTGCTCCGCCGCGTCGATCTCTTCCTCGAGGTTTTCAACGGATTGGCGGTTGAGAAGGGTGTCGAGGAGTCGTTCGAGGTCGCGGACGACCTCTTCCTGAATACGTAGGGCTTCTGAAAACTGACCGGCATCCAAGCTGTTGCTGACGCTTGCCGTGTCGTCGATTAGTTGCACTGACTTCAGGTGTTCGAGGCCCTTGCGAAGGAGTTCGGCCTGCTCCGTTCTGCCTTCCTTCTCATAGCGTTCAAGGAGGCGCGTCATGAGTTCGTGAAGCCGTCCGGCCTTGCGTACGATCTCTGCCTGATCGCGCTTGAGGATTTCGGTCTGGTCTTGTGCTGGGCTGCTACTCGCCAGGCTGGCACAGGCGCAGATTGCAGAAATCAGGATGCTCTTGGCGCTCATTTCTTCTTGCCTCCTTGGATGGAGAGGGTGCGATCTTGCACGTCCTTCTGCTTGTCACGTAATGCGCGAGTGTTCGAGATCACATCCTGAAACTCGTTCCAGTCACTCAGTCGTCCGTAGAGCGATTCCAGCTCCTTTACGATCCGTCCTTGAATCTCGCTGGCGCGGAGGAGCTCCCGTTCCAGGCTCGCCCGGTCCGAAGCGACACCAGCGCTCTCCAAGGCACGCAGGGCATCTGCGGCGAGATCGTTGGAGATCATGTCCGCTGTGGCGGTCATGCCGAGGATCGGATCGAGGGTCTTGGCCATGGCGCCGAGACTTCCTTGTCGGCGTTCGCGCTCGACGCCGCGGTAGAACTCGGGAATGAAGGCCTCCCTGTCTTCGTTTTGGCGGTGGAATTCGAGATACATGTCCATGACCTTCTGGGCGTGAATCGACTCCTCCAGCCGGTTGAAGAGGTGGACGTTGAAGGAGCGCATGAATTCCCGGTGGATGCGCCGGGCTGACACGAGGATCCGGCCCTGGCCGACCTCGATGGTGATCAACATGCTCCCCAAGGCCTTGGGTCCGGCACCGGCCTGGAGTTCTTCCAAACTGTCGATGGTCCTGAGCATCCGGTCCCGTTGTAGGCCCAGGGTCTTGTCGACGTCTTCCCGAATGCGCCGGAAATGGCCGGCGATGCGTCGGGCGAGGTCCGTGGGTGCGACGACATGCACCTGCCTGGGGGGGAGGGTCGTGCTCAACGCCTCGGGCAGCCGATTATCCGCCAATTCAACGCTGACGGTGATGCTCTCGCCGGCACCGGAGTTGGTGTCGCGCCCCTCGAGACTGGCGACTTCGATGAGTCTGGTCAGGACCCTGGACTCTTGCAGGCTGCCTGGCTCGTCGGTGTCTGAGAGCAATTCGAATGCCTGCGCAGCTTCGCCTCGGCTCGGTTGAAGACTTGCTGTGGCCTTGCTGAGGCCATAGTCATCGCTGGCGGCAAGTCTGATCGGCAAGATGGCCTGGGGAAGCACGACATTGAGATCGTCTGCTGCGGGAATCAAGAGCTGGCCGATCGGTGCATGGTCTGCGAGGGCATTGACTGGGTAGCTTCCCGGGCGTGGATTGCGTAGGCCGTTCGGGCTGCGCATTTCCACCTGATAACTGTCCGATTCTTCGACGATGAAGTCCCCGAGGAACACTGTCTTGCTGCCAGCGTCGTCCTCGATCACAGTGCTGGTGAGTTCCACTTCTCGCCCTGTGTTGAGGAAGAGGAGCTTGGCATCTTCGACCTCCGAAGTCATCGCGACGAAAAGGCGCACCTTGGTTCCCGTCAAAGCCTCAATGCCGCCACCGCTGACGATTTCTGCAGGCCTCTTGGTGTAGGCCGGATAGCTGAGCTCAGCGCGTATGTTCTGCACTTGTGGCGGACTCATGGTCGTCACGCTCACGGACATGTTGCCCCGGGGATCGTCTCCGCCCTGGGCGTGGAAGGAAAAGGCCTTCTGCACCCGGCGGAACACGTGTCGGTAGTAACCGGCCCCGCGTTCAGTCATGCCGACTTCTGATGGCAATCCCCTGCCGCCAGTAACCACCAGTTGAACGTCTTCTGGAATTTCGCCCGCGACTTCGACGCCGATGTGTAGATCGCCACCGGCGGCCATGATGATGCGAGCTTCCGTTTCGCTGTCCTGGATAACCCGAAAGTCCTCGCTGCTCTCCGGGAGAACGATCTCGAGGTGAGTGAGTCTGGGATAGTCAGCCGAGAGGCCGAAGATGCGCTGTGCGAATGCGCCAGCGTAGGCGGGGTACATCGCCATACCGATCAGGATGGCTGCTAGCAGACCGCCTGCCAGGCCCCAGGCCTTGACCGTCTTCTCACGGTCGAGGAGTTGATCGAAGGGTATCTGGGGAGTTTCCTCGGCAGCCTGCGCGAGAACCTTGCGGATCATCGCAGGGGATTGGCCGCGAAGGTTTTCGTTTTCGAGACTACGACCGAGCTGCAGAGCTGAGATCAAACGCTGTTCGAGGCCTGGAAAGCGTCGCTCGATGGCCAGAGCAACGTCACTCTCCCCGAATTTTCGGGTCCAGGGATAGAGGACGCGCGAGCGAATGCCCAGGACCAGGTAGCTAAGGCAGGCTGCACTGAGGAGTATCCGCACCCACGACGGAAGGGCGAGACTCCGGTCCAGTAGGTAGTAGACCAAGATCCCTGCGCTCGTCGCGGCAATGATCCAGCCCAAGCCATGGATCAAGAAGCGCTGGCGTATCTTCTGCCGTTGGCTCTCGAGGACTCTGCCAAGGCTTTGAGTCTCAAGACTCAGGTCTTGCTCTTCGGTCATGCGTTTCAGGCCTCAGCGCTGGAAAATAGGCAGGTACTGGTAAGGGATTTGCAGGATCAGGGTTGCGACGGCGGTTGCGAATGCCTCGCCGGGTCCCGTGTTGCATGGCCAGGATCCGTTGGCGCGCCGCTCGCGCAGAAGTCGATCGCGAATCTTCGGGAAGTAGTCGAGCCAGCGTCGGCCACCGGCGGTGAAGTAGGCCTGCACCGCGTAGTAGTGTCCGTAGTAGAAAAAGTAGTGGCCGGTGTAGTAGTCGTTGAACTGATCGAGCTGGCTGTCCAGGAAATCAAAGGCCTGATTGATGATGGGATCATCATAGATGCCGGCTGCGTGCAGGGTGGTGATCCCAGCCGCAGTCAGAGGCACGGTAGAACGGCTCTCGTTGCGAAGTTGGTAGCGGAAGGCGCCACCTTCATTGAGATAGCCGCCCCGTTGGCGCCAGCCTCTTCGACTCCGATTGGAGCGGCCGCTTCTGCGAGCGCTCATGCGACTCTTCCGAACGTAGTTCTCCGCCTCGTGAATCGTACGTGCGGAAACGGTAATGCCCACATTGCGTGCCGATCTCAGGGCCAAGACCTGGCAGACCGTTATCGACATGTCCGACTCACGTGCGAATGGCTTGTATCGCCAGCCACCTTCGGCGTTCTGCGAGTCCACGATCAGGTTGACCGAAGTTTGCAAGCCGCGACGGACATCGCGACGATGCGTCATGCCGTAGATCTCAGCCAGGAATAAGGTGGCGAAGGCGTGGCTATACATTCTGGAACCGTTGTCCGTGATATAGCCACTTTCATGAATGTGGTTGAGAACGTAGTTCAGTCCGCGCTCGATGTTGTCGCCAAACTCTCCCCGCTGGGGAAGGTGGCCGCCGGCCATGAAGCTGATGAGTGCAAGGGACGTGACGCCGATGTGCGCACTGTTGCTCTTTGTGATGTTGTAGTTCGTGTTGAGCTTGTAGCCGATGTCCTGCGCCCAGTACCCGTCCGGGTGTTGGGTTTCGGCCAGGTAGCGCAGCCCTTCTTCAGCTGCGACTCTCAGTTCCGGTGTAACCAGGTCTGTGCCGATAGCGACCCGGGGCTCCTGAGCGACGAGCGGGGTCGCCAGCATGATTAGGGCCAGTCTTGCATTTACATTCATTGCGGTCGTTCTCCCTGGTCGCTGCTTGGTCGAGTCTTCGCAGTTTGTATCTTCAATTGGTGAGGCATGGTTGGCCAAGTCAGCCACCGAGGATGGTGATCCCTTGTGGCGTGTCCAAGAGGGTAAAGGCTCCATGGCTGTATAGGGTCAGTGGGCTGCGGAGTTTCTGCACCGTGGGGGTAGATTGGCCGTCGGGAAGCGCGCCTCGCCTGGTCTTGAGGTCGATCACTTGGATTTTCGGACGCCTGGTGTTTTCCAGAAGCAAAGGGATGGTGACAAAGTCATCCCCCAGCTGTGGGTGTCGGTAGACCCGCTGCACACCTGCTCGGAACTCTTTGATGAAGCGTGGCCCGCGTCGGTCGAGTGACCAGCAGGTCAGGCTGGCCGATTGATTGTCGTTGCGGTGATTGGCGAAGAGCAGGATGTCCGGAGCGGAACGCTTTACGGGACCGGTTTGCGCGGGGACGAGGCGGGCGTAGAGTCCGAGCTCGTTGCTGTAAAGCTCCTGGCCATTGTGATCGAGGACGGTCAGTCGACTCGCCGTTCCCTGTTCGAAGAGCACGATGCCTTCCTTGTGGGATGCTTCGAAGGCAAGGCTCTGGTCGGGTCTTCCCAACCAGTCCCAAAGAAACTCACCTTCGAAATTGATCGCCACCAGTCTCGGCGGTCCGCCATCGTCACCTTCAATCAGTGGTAGGTAGATCGCTCGATCATCGACGAACATCCGCCGCTGAAACTCAGCATCCCGAAGGCGGTGTCGGCGCTTGTCGAAGCCAAGTTTGGCAATGGCCACATCCGAGATCGGGATGTTGGCGACGATTTTCCCATTGAGCGGATCCATCTTCAGAATTGCAGCGAACTTGCCTTGCTGCAGAGTCTCCAGGGACCAAAGGAAGCCCTGTGCTGCTATGGGCCAGATGCTGCTGCGATCATCAGGAAAACTCAGAGTAAAGAGTTCGGCTCCGGTGAGCACTTCGATCCCGATTAGCTTGCCGCCATCACCCTGAGTGTTGAGGGCTGAAAACAGATGCAGAACACCTGAGCGGATACCGAGGCTCGTGAAGCCCCGTTTCATCGGACTGGGCTTGCTCCAGCGGAGAGAGCCGTCTTCGAGGGCAACCCCGCGGACCAGGTTGTCCTCGCAGAGCACCGCTAGCTCACCACAGATGTAGATGGTGCTGCTGCCAAGCCGGTCCAGGGGCAGCCGGAAGCGTTCATCGGCGAAGCTCTGCGGCACCGGATCAGTGGTGAAGACATGCAAGGTTTCTTCGTTGGAGGAAATGAAGAGAGGCGGATTACTGGGGTTGGCAAATCCATCCACGAACTCTGCGGCGATGTAGGAGATGGTGCTGTCGCGGTTTGGAGGGGCGAGGTGGCTGAGCTGCTCACGCGGAGCCCGGTACGCGACCATGGTCGTCGCCGGTGTGGCTGCTGCCCGCTCGACAACTTCGGCATAGGTTGCGGTCGCATCGCTAGGAAAGTCCGAGGCTTCGTTGGCGTGGCTGAGTAGGAGCCGGTCCGCAAATGCAGTCGCCAGGGCGTGGTTGCCCGTGCGAGTGGCCGCAACCATCATGCGGCGCATCATGCCCGCAGAAGGCTGATCCCGACGGATCGCTTCCGCATAGTAAGCTGTGGCTGCCGCGAGGTCTCCTGCTCGGACTGCCAGGTCCAGGAGCCGACCTGTTGCCTGTTTGGCTGCCTGTGAGTGGGGGAATCGCTTCACCAGAGCCCGCAGCTGATTGCGGTCCTCTCTTGCCTCGGTCAGTGTCGCCCCTGCTCGCGTCTCGATCTGAGCGTACACCCCCCGGCCATGGTCCTGAATCAAGCGCGCGATTCTGGCAGCGGCGAGATCGCCAGCCAGGAAATCGCCGATCTGTTGATCGGGATACCGCTCGAGCAGGTCCTGACAGCGTAGGGCACCGATCTCGGCGGAGTCCGCTTCTGCTGCTGCGATCCCGCGCCAAAGGCAGTAGGCAGTGACCGGCAAGTTTCCAAGATCCTCGAAGGCGAACGAGATGTGTCCATAGCGGCTGGCCATCTGATCCAGCTCGTTCAGGAACTCCGGATTCTCATCACGCAGCAGATCGAGGATTTCAACTTGGGCTTCGAGCCAGTGCCTAGGGATCAGCGCCCGTTCTCTGGCCTTGTAGAGCTGTGCCAGGGCGCGTTCAGGACTGACCAGTCTGAGCTTCTCAGCTCGATCCATGGTCATTTCGAAGAGAGCTGCGGCGAGCTTGCGGTAGACCGGCGAGTTTGCGCCCTGTCCCTGCTCGGCAGCGAGTTCGAGTCCTCGTTGGAGGAGGTCCTCAGCCCGCTCTGCGAGGAGACCATCGGTCTCCATGTCCGCGGAGGCCCGCATCAATGCAGCCACCTTCATGTATGCGGCTGGATCCCTGGTGCCTTCGGCGAGGGCTCTTGTTGCCAGCCTGCGCATGGCATCGAGGTCGCCATAACTTCTTACCCCCCCCTGACTGAGCACCATCATCATCCCGTCAGTCAAGAACAGGTTGCCCAGGCTCCCAGTGATTTGGAAGTCGTCACTCCGTGGGTCGCGATTGCCCCGACTGTCCAGGATGCTGAAAATCTTCGAAGAACTGAGAAAGTAGATCTGGTTCTCGCTGAGGGCGCCGCGAGGAATCCCATCTGCGTAGCCCGCGTAGTTCGAGTTCTCGCCGAGGGACTCGGCACTTGCGATCTGTCGTACCTTGGGACTGAGGCGGGCGTTGCCGGATCTCGGTGTGATGCCCAGGATGCCCTTGCCGGAGAGGATGAATTCGCCGGCCAATTCCCCCAGGAGCCAGCGAACTTCAAACTCGCCCTCGCGCCAGAACTGTCGCCAGAGCAAGCGTCCACTGTCAACGTCGAGACCTAGCACATACTCCGAGTCAAGGGGGGTGCAGGCCATCACGCCGTCACTGATCACCACCGGATTGTTGGCGAAGTACACCGGCCGAAGATCTTGCCCGCGGAGCCTGGTCTGCGGTAGTGGGATGACGTCGTAGCCACGCAGCCAGCGAATCTCTCCGGACTCTGCATCGACTGCGAAGCAGACCCCGAGATTCGTTGTGCCATAGATGACCCCATCCGCGACCGCGAGGGGGGCTGCGACGAATTCCATGTTGGCGTTGCCGAACATGTTCACTTCTTGCTGGCTCGTGCAGATCAAGCGTCGCCACTTGGTCGCGCCGCTATAGAGATCGTAGGCGTAGAGGTAGAAGGTGATCGCGCCAGTCTGTTGATGGGAGGCTACGTAGACCGTGTCTCCGAAAATGACCGGTGGGGAGGCGGCCTCGTGGCCTTCGTATGCGTTGGCTATGGGGCCATCGCGAAAATCCCAATGCGCCCAGACGCGCTTGCCTGAGCTGCGGTCGAATGCGAAGAGTCTTCTGGCAGGTAGTTTTTGGATGATCTCAACGCCACCGCGGAATCGCTGATTGTCGCTGGCTCCGACCAGGTCGTAGGGCACCTGCAGGGCAGCAACAACGATGTCCGGACTGATTGCTGCCGACAGCACGAGCGAGTGGTTGATGCCGTTCCGGGTCCGACTCAGAGACGGGGTGTTGCTCAACATCGGGCCGGGTGCCCGCCAGAGCACTTCGGCGTTGCCCCGTTCGAGCATGCTCAGTGCTTCGAGTTGTAGGCCGTTGTTTACATACACTGCCGAGAGATCTCCGGTCAGGTGCATGGCGAAGGGGTTCATTTCGAAACCGCTGGCGTGCACTTCATGGCCAGCGATTCGCTGTGGTTGACCAACGGGAGCGGTCATGGGGCGGGTTCCTTCGTAGCCCCCGTATGCTGGCCAGAAATCCAGGCCGCCCGCTGGCAGAGACTCGCCTAGGTCTTTCGCCGTGCCCGCTAACTCTTCATCCAGAGGCAGGCTATGCGCCTGACGGACCATGTAGTCTGCGGCTCGGCGGCGACCCTCGAGAGAAGCCAGCAGTGAGGAGCTCGGCGGCATCGCATCCTTGGCCGCACGATAGTGGAGCTGGGCATTGATGCCGTCGCCTTCGATGAGAGCAAGATCGCCCAGGCGGATGCGGGCGTCGAGACCCTGTCGCGAGCATGGGAAGTTCCAGGCCCACTCGAGGAGCGCCTCGCGATCGCTGATCCCGCGGGGATCCTTGGGCATGTGGCCGGCCAGTCGCGAGACCAGATTCTCATAGGCCTGCAGTCCCGGCAGGGGCAGTTCGCGGAGCAGTTGGATCACCGCCATGCGCAGACCGCTGTAGTTGTCCAAAGACTTCGCTTTGGCGATGACGCCAGAGGACTCGAGCTTGAGGAGGCCCTGGAGTCGAGCGACCGCAGAATCGAATTCGCTGCGCTTCAGTTCGCTCGTCGCCTCTTCCAGGGTGGCGATCTCGTCTTGCGAGCGCGGCAGGCTGTAGAGCCCATTACCCGATTCGGCACCTGGCAACTGCCTGTTCTGTCCAGTCGCTGATGACTGGAAGGCGGCTGTTGAGATGAATCCGAGGCTCAGAGTGAGCCAGGTCCGCAGCGTAGCTGATTCTCGATGCATGCGTCTCCGGTATTTCATCGGTTGTCGACCCGCCGGGTCGCGAGACCAAGAGTGTCGAGATAGCCGACGGGGCTGTCTATGTCCTCGAGGTTCTAGTTCGCCACGGACCTGTAACTACGCCTGCTCCCTGACCTGAAACCGCCTATTTCGGAGCAGCATCACTGTATCCGAAGCCGGTCTGGGGCTGGCCAAAAGTCGCGATCTATACGAGCCGGGCTTGCTTGCGGATAACCCACTCTGCAGCAAGAACGAGCAGGATGGCAAATAGCCCCCAGAAGCTATCCCAGATCGGGCGTGTGGAGCGATCAACCTCGTCCTCGTAGGCCCCGCGTCCACTGAGATCATCCAGCAGGTCCTTCGCATCACCCAGGAAGAGGTAGCGCCCATCCTTGGACGAGCTGGCGATCTTTTCGAGGCTCTCGCGATCCTGGCTGGAATCGATCATCTCGCGATCGGGGATCTTCACGAAGAGGTCTTCGCGGGCCAGGATCCGGTCGGCAGGATTGTCATTGGTGAATACCAGGAAGCTGAAAGTGCCGGGCTCATCCATGGTGAAGTTGCCCTGATAGCTGCCTGGTTCGCCCGGTACGGTTCGCAGCAATCGTTTCTCCGCCGAACCTTCGGCGCTGCGCAGGAAGACCGGATATTCCTCGCGGATCGTCGGTTGGAACTCGATGTCGCGCACTTGTAATGACACCAGCACCTGATCGCCGGTATCCATGCTGACCTTGTCCAAGCGCAGGTCCGTGCGATCATCGCGACGACGCAGGCGCCCGCTGGCCAGATGTCGCACGAGGTTGCGCCAGAAGCGATCCAGGTAACGATCCTGGTAGGGGTTTCGCATGCGCCACATCTCGTCCGTGGCCAGGAAGAAGGTGTTGCCCCTGGGGTAGTAGCTCGTGGCGGCGATGACCCGGCGTCCGAAGCGATTGCGCTCCTCGGAGTGCCGAAGCAGAACAGAAGCGCCGGCCTTCGCCTGTTGGACCGGGTAGTACACCACGAACTCTTGGAAGCCGCGCTCCCAAAGCTCGCGGTTGCTCGCCGAATCACGCAGCAGTCGCGTGATCTCATGGGGAAACTCCGGGTTTTCGAGCCTGGGAATGTACCCCTTGCTGCGGTCGGGCTGCGAGCTGCGCAGATCGAGGGGATCCTCGAGAATGACCGGCAGGAGGTCCTCCAGGGCTGTGCCTCGGTAGCGTTCGGGCATGGCAGCGTCGCCGAAGAGCATGCCGACGCCGCCGCCGAACTCAACGAACTCGACCAGGAGGTTCAGCCAGTTGGTCACCCCTTCTTCGGTGGCGGCGATGCGCTCCGGTGGCAGGTCACCGATCAGAATGACGTGATACTGGAAGATCTCTTCGCGGCTGCGGGGGATCTGGCGGAGAGCTGGGAGGCCTTCTGAGCTCTCCTGCCTGAAGGTGCCGCTCGCATCACAGAGAAAGGCCTGGTACTCGATGCTCGGATCGACGCGCCCGAGTGCATTCTTTAGATAGCGGTAGTCCCAGCGGGGGAGATTGTCGAGGAAGAGCACACGGATCTTCTCGTCGTTGACGCGCAGGAAGCGGTATTCCTGGTTGTCCTCGACGGTGGTCTCTTCCTCGAGGGCGCTGACTTCGAAGCGCAGGCGGTAGTCTCCTGCTTCTTCGAAGGAGTGGAAGAGTCGTACCTTGGTTGGTGCGTGATCCCCGCCAAGAGCAGCCAATTGGCTGGCGAGGGGAAGCTCGGAACCACCGTCCCGGGCGCCGTGCATGGTGACGGTGACCTGCCGACCCTCGAGCCCCTCCGCTTCGAGGGTGACATCGAAGACAACCTCTTCCAGTCGGAGAGCATCCTTGGGACCCGGTGGACCGATGAGACGAATGTTGCTGGGCGGATTCGGATCACCGACGCCGATGGTGTAGATCGGCACATCCGCCAGTTTGTACTTCCCGGCGACTTCGATGGGGGGCAGGCCGGCGTTATTGCGGCCATCGGAGACCAGGATGACCGCGTCCAGGTTGACTGCGCCGGCAGCCGCCAGATGGAGGTCCAGGGCATCCCCGATCTGGGTCCTCGAGCCGCCAGAACTCAATTCCCCGAGATCCCGAATCGGTAGCGGCTTGCGCACGAAACGGAACATCCGCAAGTCGTAGGATTCCTTCAGGCCGGCGATCAGACCGTCCGGCTTCTCCAGGACCTTCTCGACGAGTTGGGCGCGAGTGTGTGCAGTGAAGTCCGGACTGCCGAGGGCATCCTCGAGAGAGGCACGCTGCGCCTCATTGGGGTAGTTGTCCCGGCGCTGCATGCTCGCGGAATCGTCGACCAGCACATGCACCTGGCTCTGGATCTGCGTAGATCGAACCCGCTCGACGGCAGGCTGGAAGAGCAGGAAGAGGCAGATTGCGATGGCCAGGCCGCGCAGGCTGGCGAGGATGACGCGTGTCTTCGGCTCCAGTCGGCTGAGGCCGCCGTAGGACCACCAGGCGAAGGCAACAGTGAGTGGCAAGATTACCAGGCCGATGACCCACAGTTCCGGAAGATTGAGGAAGAGGAAGGTCTCCCTCACCCGCATGCCATCTTGCAGGCTCTCGCTGGCTGCCTGAAGAAAGGCCAACATCAGCTTCGCCTCCGGGAGACCCAGCGCGCCATGGCGGCTTCGCTTAACAAGATGATCAGGGTCAGCCAGAGCAGGAGGGGCCCGAGTTCTGAACTGCCGGCGGTCAGAGCACGGCCTTCGGATGGCAGTTCGGAAAGAATGCGCTCGACGCCGAGATTCGCTTCCGCCATCTCGTGGGAGAAGTAGTTGAGATCACCCTCCCCTGGATCCGTGTTGACCGCGAAGACCTCCTGGTGTTCCTGGCCGCCGCCAGAGACTCGCAGGAGCATGTCCATCTGGTAGAAGCCGGAGTAGTCTGTCTGTCGGAATGGCGGCAGGGCAAAGCGATCGCCGAGGAGGGGCGTCGCTTCTTCACCGATAGGGACTCGATTCTGCCCGGCCCGTTCGGGGAGGATGACTGCCAGCCCCTCCGGTTTGTTGTCGAGCACCGAGGTCAAGCTGGATCCCACCGAAGTGTTGAATGGATCGATTGTCGGCAAGGTGAGCCAATAGGCCAGCGGGTGCATCAGCATGAACAGGTAGGAGGCCTGCGCACCGAGTTGAAATTCGAGGCGATTCCAGCGCTCCGGGTGCCGGCTCAGGGCGCTGGTCAGGAACATGGCCTTGCCTGTCCCCTTGAGTTTGCTCACCAGCAGCGGGCTCAGTTCTGGATCGCGCACGCTCACTAGCACCTGACCGCTCTCGTCTGCTGACGGATTGTCCAGACTGTTGCGGTCGCTGGCGATGAAGCGATAGATGGGCAGGCTCTCAAACATCTCCAGGAAGACCTCCTCGGCGAAGTCGCCGAAGATCGGGTGTTCCGGATGGCGGATCTCACTGCCGTAGTACTGGTCACTGCCTGGTTCATAGCCCCGTTCGCCGGTCAAGCGCATGGGCATGAGCGGATCGTCGCGCTCGTGGAGGAAGCGGTTGTAGTTCTCCGGCATGCTGCGCGGACCGAGCATGACCAGGAGGCCGGTGCCCTGGTCGACCGCGGCAGCGAGTGCATCGGCGGCTGTTGCATTGAGCCGTTCGAGATTGGCAAGCACGATCAGATCGAAGTCTTCGAGCTTCTCTCTGCCGGCGAGAAACTGGAAGGCCGGCACGATCTTGGGCGTGAATACGGTGAGGTCTGCGGATCCCTCGCCGCCAGTGGGATCGAGAACGTCGCGGATCAGGCTACTGTCTTTGAGGCTGTCGTCCCGCTCTTCCGAGCCTTCGACGATCAGCACGCGAAGCCGGTCACGCACGGGCACAACCCGAAAGCGTTGATTGTCGGCAGCCAGGCTGTCGCCGAGAATGCTCGCACGGATGCGGCGCTTCCCGTTCTCGGTAAAGGTCAAAAGGAACTGTACTTCACCCTCGGCGCCGGCCTCCAGGGTGGTGCTCTCCCGCCGAGGTTGATCGCCGTCGATCTCCAAAGTGACCTGGACGATCTCGCTACTGCTGCTGCGATTGAGCACTTTGGCTACCATCGGAACTGGCACCCGGGAAATCGCATGTGGTGCTTGCAGGTAGAGATCGGTGATCTGGATGTTGTTCTCGCGGCCGCCGTCGGCGCCTTTGGCGCGGACATCGATGATGAGCAGGGGTGCGCGCTCACCGATTCTCTGAATCAGGTCACGGGCATTGTCCTCGAAGAGATCATCGGGTCTGTCCGTGCCCTCCGGGTCAGACTCAGTCGGCGCCAGGCCTTCTGTGGGTGGGGTGGGATCCACCGCAGCGGGGACGAGGGGATCGCTGGCCAGAAGATTCTCGCCGAAGGAACGCAGTTGAAGGTCGCTGAAAAGATAGACGCGCAGGTCGCCATCCTCAGCTTCTTCTGCGATCTCCGCTGCGCGGGCGAGTGTCGCGTTCAGATCTGCCGCAGAGTCGACCGGTGAGGGCAGGGATGCCACCTCGCCCTTGACTCGCTCCAGATTGAGTTCATCACGAAAGATCTCCTTTGGGCGTACGCCAGCAAGCAGGAGCGTAAACTTCTGGCCGTCCTTCCCAGTTGCCCGATCGACTAGCTGTCCAGCGAGGAAGCGGGCCCTTTCGAAGGGGGTGCGCGCCCCCTCGAACTCGGCGCCCATGCTGTAGCTGTGGTCGATGATGAGTAGGTGGTGAGCCGCACCGGCGGTGAGGCCAGTTCCGGCCATCTCCTCGAAGCGCGGTCGCGCGATCGCCAGGGCGAGGAGGATCGGAATGAGGCAGCGTAGCAGGAGAAGCAGGAGGTTCTCCCGGCGAAGTCGGCGGCGCTGCTTCTTGAATGCGCGCAGGAGGAACTCCATCGCCGCCCAGGGGCGCCGCTTGTAGCGGTGCCTGTTGAGGAGATGGATGATGAGTGGGACGGCGAAGAGCAGCGCGCCGAATGCCAGGATGGGGGTCGTGAAGGACATCGCCTAGGCGACTCGCCTCCCTGCGAGAGCTGGTTGGTTATTCTCGAGGAGAATGCGGCGATCTGGCTGCCCCATGCCCTGGATCACTTGAACCTCTTGGCGCGCGCCGCACGGGCGGCAAGGTAGGAGGTGAGCACCACGTCGAGAGGTTGGTTGTTGACCAGTTTTACGTAATCGATCTTCTGACCCAGGCAGCCGCGGCGAATGGTCTCGCGAAACTCGGCGACTTCAGCGAGATAGGCGTCGCGGAGAGAACGCGGATCTGCCAGGAGCTCGGGCATCTCTTCCATACCCTCGAACATGGTCATCCGCTCGAAGGGGAACTCGACTTCGTCCCGGTCCAGAACATGGAAAACAATGATGTCATGGCCGCGCTGGCCGAGAGCGCGAAGACCGCGCAGGACGTGCTCCGCATCGTCGAAGAGATCGGAAAACAGCAGGACCAAACCACGCTTTGGCATGTGTCCGGCGAGTTCCTGCAGCACCGAGCCGATCTTGGTCTTTTGTGTCGCCTCAGCCTCTTCGAGGTTGTGAATGATGTTTGACAGATTGCCACGGGTGTTGCTGGCAGGGACGCTCTTGACCAGCTTGTCGTCGAAGAGATGCAAGCCGATGGCATCCGACTGTTGCTGCATCATGAAGGCCAGGGCTGCCGCCGCCGTCGACGCGTAATCGAACTTGCTCATGCCGCCGTCGTAGGCGTAGGACATGGACTCGCTCTGGTCCACGAAGAGGAAGGAGCGCAGGTTGGTCTCCTCTTCGTATTCCTTGATGTGCAGGCGGTCGGACTTGCCGTAGATCTTCCAGTCGATGTGACGGACATCGTCACCGGCGACATATTCGCGGTGCTGGGCAAACTCCACGGAGAAGCCGCGATAGGGTGACTTGTGCATGCCGGAGATGAAGCCTTCCACCACGAGGCGGGCGCGCATCTCCAGCTTGCTGACCTTGTTGAGGACCGCTGGGTCCAGATAGTTCTTTTCGGTCTCGACCATGGTCTGCGGACCGTTGAACTACTGACTGATGATCCCGGGGAGCTTGCCGTCGGCAAGCGCTTCGGATTCGTTGGGTTTGATCTCCTCAAGCAAGCGGTCGATCACCGTATCCGCATTGATGCCCTCGGCCTCGGCGGCGAAGCTGGTCACCAGGCGGTGCCGCAGGACCGGGTGGGCGATGGCGCGCACGTCTTCCGCAGAGACATAGAACCTGCCCTGCAGAAGGGCGCGTGCTTTGGCGCCCAGGACCAGAAATTGGCTCGCGCGCGGCCCGGCACCCCAGGCCAGCCATTCCTTTGCCCAGTCAGGAGCCTCTTCCTTTTCGAGGCGGGTGCTCCGCGTCAGGCGGAGGCAGTAGTCCATGACGTGGTCGGAGATCGGGACGCGACGCACGATGTCCTGGAGGTTGAAGATCGTGTCCTTGTCCAGGATCGCGTTCAGCTCAGTATGGCGGATCTCCGTGGTGCGCCGCAGAATCTCGCGTTCCTCGGACATGCTCGGATAGTCGACCTTGACCATGAACATGAAGCGGTCGAGTTGGGCCTCCGGCAGAGGGTAGGTGCCTTCCTGCTCGATGGGGTTCTGCGTCGCCAGCACGAAGAATGGTGCGTCCAGGTCGTGGCGCTGTCCGCCGGCCGTGACCGTCGCCTCTTGCATCGCTTCCAGCAGCGCCGCCTGAGTCTTGGGGGGCGTACGGTTGATTTCGTCGGCGAGGATGACGTTTGCGAAGATCGGTCCCTTGAGGAACTTGAATTCACGTTCGCCGGAGACCTTGTCCTGCTGGATTACCTCGGTGCCGGTGATGTCCGATGGCATGAGGTCCGGGGTGAACTGGATGCGGTTGAAGCTCAGGTTGAGGATCCGCGCCAGGGTCGAGATCATCAGGGTCTTGGCGAGGCCGGGCACGCCAATGAGGAGGCAGTGCCCCCGGCAGAAGAGCGCCATGAACAATTCGTCCACGACCTGATCCTGGCCGACGATGACCTTGCTCATCTCCTCCTTCATGGCCGCGTAGGCCTTTTGGAGCTGCTCGACCTGCTGCAAGTCGTCGGTGCTGGGTTGCGGATTCTGGCTGGAGTCGCTCATTCTTGGTTCCTGATAGTGGAGGTAGGCGCGATCGAGGACAGCTTTGCTAGTTCATACGTGATTGCAAGTGGATCCGTGGGTGAGGACCTTCCGGGTTTGGCTGTCGGCGGGGATCATCGGGCAAATGGCCTGGATCGTCGAGCGCAAGGAAGTGAATAGAACAACCATGATCCTGCCTCGCTCCCATCCAGAGGCGCTCGATCACCGGGGCTTGCCCGGCCTGGTCCCGTTCTGCTTGCTCCTGGGATCTTGCCGGCCTGAGGGATCGATACCGAAGCGTGACATCGCTTCTTCGGGAGTCAGTCCCAGTTCATCCAGGGCGACGAGAATCGAGGTCGGGTCATGAGGAAGATCGGCGCGGCGAATGCGGAGGTCCTCGGTCTGCCAGCGGGTCTCCTGCAAGGCCTTGAGGAAGGTCTTGTCCTTGTGTGACAGGTCCTTGCGTTCGCGAAGAGCCGGGACCGTGCTCGAAAGGAAGAGGTAGAGAGCGCAGAACAGGCAGCCGAGGCAGACCAGCCAGGGGAAGATTTCCGCTTCGGCACCAGCGCGCGGGGATCGAGACCTCGCCCGCGCATTCTTATGCGTTCTGCCGGCCGCCCGCCGCTTACCACCCATGGGCGCCTAGACTACGCCATAGGTGGCAGCCGAGCCCAGCATTTCTTCGATCCGCAAGAGCTGGTTGTACTTGGCGACCCGATCTGTGCGGCATGGAGCGCCGGTCTTGATCTGCCCGACGCCGGTGGCCACCGCCAGATCCGCGATGCTGCAGTCCTCGGTTTCTCCGGAGCGATGGGAGATGACTGCGGCCATGTGGTTGTTGCGGGCCATCTCGATGGCTTCCAGAGTCTCGGTAAGGGTGCCGATCTGGTTGACCTTGATGAGGATGGCATTCGCCGCTCCCTTCTCGATTCCCTCGGCAAGCCGTCGAGTATTGGTGACAAAGAGGTCGTCACCTACGAGCTGGACCTTGTCACCGATGGCGGCGGTGAGCGCTTGCCATCCGGCCCAGTCGTCTTCATCCATCCCGTCTTCGATGCTGAAGATCGGATACTCAGCACACCAATCTTTGTAGAGGGCGATGAGTCCATCCCCATCGAGGGTCTTGCCTTCGCCTGTCATCTCGTACTTGCCGTTCTCGTAGAATTCGGCGCTGGCCGCATCCAGGGCAAGTTTGATATCGCTGCCGGGCTTGTAGCCGGCCTTCTCCGTGGCCTCGAGGATGATCTCGAAGGCCTCCCGATTGCTCTTCAAGTTGGGGGCGAAGCCGCCCTCGTCACCGACCGCCGTGGACAGGCCGCGTTCACGGAGCACGGCCTTGAGCTGGTGGTAGATCTCGACCCCCATGCGCAGCCCTTCGCGGAAGCAGTCCGCGCCGAAGGGCATGATCATGAATTCCTGGAAGTCGAGGTTGTTGTCCGCGTGTGCCCCGCCATTGAGGATGTTCATCATCGGGACCGGCAGCCGACGTGCGGCCGCGCCGCCCAGGTAGCGGAAGAGCGGCTGGTCGAGCTCCTCAGCGCTGGCCTTGGCCACTGCGAGGCTCGCGCCGAGGATGGCGTTGGCTCCGAGCTTGGACTTGTTGTCCGTCCCGTCAAGATCGATGAGGATGTGATCGATGGCGACCTGATCCTCGGCATCCTCTCCCAGCAAGGCCTGCAGAATGTCATCCTCGACGTTTTCGACCGCACGCTGCACGCCCCTGCCCAGGTAGCGCTCCCCGCCGTCACGGAGTTCCACGGCCTCGTGGGCGCCGGTGGATGCTCCGGATGGAACCAGGGCCCGCCCCTGAGCGCCGCTTTCGAGCTCTATTTCGACCTCGACTGTGGGGTTGCCGCGGGAGTCGAGAACTTCGCGACCGATGACATTGACGATGCTGGTCATGTCGGATGTTCTAGTCGGGGAGGCGGGCTGGTTGAAGGCTGAGCTGCCGCCATTGATCCGCTGACCCTGTCGAACTGATCCCATGCCGAGCGAAGCAGCTGTTCTCATTCCTGCGCTGGATCTGCAGCGTCGCCGGCACGAACTCGCGGCTCGGCTCAGCGAGGAACTCCATCGGGAGGCCGAGCCGCCGGTCTATGTCATGGTTCTCGAGGGCGCCCGGGTCTTTGCGGAGGATCTCCTGGCCCTGCTTCCAGGCCAGCCTGAGGCCCGGCGGATCCGGGTTTCCTCTTACGCCGGGGGTAGGGAGAGCAGTGGAGCGCCGCGCATCGAAGAGCTCGATGCGGTGCCTGCTGCCGGGCGAAACCTGGTGATCCTGGAGGATATCGTCGACACAGGGCGCACGGCCCGCTGCCTGATCGAGCACTTTGCGGGCATGCATGCGAAGAGCATTTCTCTGGTCAGCATGCTTTCCAAGCCCGCCAGGAGAGTTGTCGACGTGCCCCTGCTGCACTGGGGCTTCGAGATTCCCGATCGCTTCGTGATCGGCTACGGGATGGATCTTGACGGCGAGTATCGCGAGCTTCCTGAGGTCCGGGTGCTCACTTGACTCCCATCTCATCGAGAAGGTGGGCTGCCGGCTGCACGGACTCCATGATCCAAAGGACGTAGCGGATATCCACGGAGATGTTCCGCGAACGGTCTGCGTTCCAACCGAAGTCACCGGAGACGTTCTCGAAGACCCGGTCGAAGTTCAAGCCGACCAACTCGCCCTTGCCGTTGATGACAGGTGAGCCGGAATTGCCGCCGGTGGTGTCGCCGTCGGTAAGAAAGCAGACCGGCACGTCGCCGATATCTGCATCGAAAAACTTGCTGTCCTTGCGGCTTTCGGCCATGGCAAGCAATTCGGCCGGGCTGGCGAAGGGCTCCGCGCCGGTTTCCTTGTCGATGACGCCGGCGACGGTGGTGTGAGGTACGTAACGCACTCCATCACGTGGCCGGTAGCCTTTCACCGAGGCGATGGAGATGCGCATAGTGCTGTTGGCGTCCGGATAGAACTCCTTGCCGCGCCAAGTTTGCTGGGCTTCGATCCAGGTGGAACCGACCTGGATGCGCCGGCCGCTCAGGGTTTGCTGGCGTAGCTGTCGTTCGCCCGCATCCTGGAGGATGCCGCTGACCAGCATCATGATCGGATTCCTGTTTTGCCGTAGACCCTCTGGCCCGGCTTCTATCAGGCCGATGCGCCCGGATTGGGTCATGACCTGGCTTGCTGTGAGAAGTTGGCGGAGCGCCTCCCCCGTGTCCATCTCCGGATCCGCGTCGAGCAGTTCAATCCCGGCGATCTGCTGGTCCTCGGGGAGGCGTCGCGCCTCTTCGAGGAGCAGTTCGAAGATCGGCAACTTCACTTCCTCCATGTGGAAGTTGAAGTTCTCGTCGCTGTACCGGCGCAGGAGTCTGGGTTGCGCTCGCTCGCCGCCGGCGCTCACCGATTGCATGAGGCCGTAGAGATCGTTGATGACCGGGTTGTAGCGTGGCGAGCTCAGCAGGCTCAGCAAGAGATCCTTCTCCTGGGTTCGCCGGGCCTGCATATCCATGTCCATCAGTTCGGTGAGGACCGAGCCGTACTTCTCTTGGCGATCCGCTGATGCTTGCAACCATTCGCGAAAGGCCGCTTCCTCGCGGAGCTTGCGGTCGACAACGCCGTTGCGTGCCAGACCCCAGACCATGCCCGCCGCGTTCTTCTGTACATTGGCGATGGACTTGATCGTGCTCGCGTAGCGCAGAGAGGAGACCTCATCGATCTGGCTGGCTTCTTCGAGGATGGCGACGATGCGCGTGAGAATGTCCAGGCGCTTGGGGAAGAAGAAACCCTGCCGGTCCGCCACCGCGGCGGATGTCAGGTAGCGCTCGGTCCGGCCGGGGTAGCCGAGAATGAGGGCCAGGTCGCCCTCTTGCACGCCCTCGGCCGAGACGCGCAGATAATGCTCCGGTTCGAAGGGGACGTTGTCTTCCTGGTAGGCACGGGGGCTGCCATCAGGTGCGGCGTAGGCGCGGAAGACGCTGAAGTCGCCGGTGTGCCGTGGCCATTCCCAGTTGTCGACCTCGCCGCCGAATTCTCCGATGCTGCGGGGCGGCGCGTAGACCAGGCGTACGTCCGTGAGTCGCGTTCGGTAGTAGAGATGGTATTCGCGACCCTCGAAGAAGGGCGAGACCGAGCAGCTGGTGTTGGGCTCTTTTTCACCTGCAGCGATCAATTCGCCGATTGCCTGCTGCGTCATCTCGAAGCGCTCGAGATCGTTGTTCGCCTTGGCCTGCGCGGCCTTCACCTTCTCGGTGACGTTTTCGATTCGCCTGACTATAAAAACCACCATCCCGGGCGCCGGCAGTTCATCCTCCAGACTCTTGGCCACAAAGCCGTCGCGCAGGAAATTGTTCTCCGGGCTGCTGAGCTGGTTGATGGCCCCAAAACCACAGTGGTGGTTGGTGATCACCAGACCCTTTGGGGAGCAGAAAGAGGCGGTGCATCCGCCGATCTGTACAGCCGCCGAGAGCACGCCACCCTTGGTCGGATGCCAGAACTCGTCCTTGCTCAGCTGCATGCCGCGGGCTTCGAGAGCAGACCAGTCCATGGCGCGGACTTGCTGGGGCAGCCATTGTCCCTCGTCGGGTCTGGCGCCAAGGACAAGGATGCTGAGAGCTAAGAGAGTGCAAGTCTTGAGCATGTCGAATCTCCGTGGTCGCAGTGCAGGTTAGCATGCTGCCCCCGGCCCCTGCTATCCTTGCGCGCCATGAGCAGCCGACGAATCTTCCTGGCATCAGTCTGTGGTCTCCTCATCAGCCTCGGACTCGATGCGCAGAATTCGGGCCGCAAGATCCGCGCAGAACCTTCCGCGCTCGCGGCGAAGGCGGGGAGCGCAGTCCGCTGGCAGAAAGATCTCGAGTCTGCAATGGCGGAGAGCGCCCGTTCCGGCAAGGCGCTCTTCTGGTATCTACCGACCCTCAGCGGTTCGCGAATGGACCGCAAACCGGAGATCGATCGCTACATGATGGCCGGGCCCTTTTCCTGGCCCGGGGTGATCGATGTCCTCAATCGCCACACGATTCCCCTCCGGCATGTCCCTGGAAAGGAGGAGCAGGCGCGATTCAAGGTCGCTCCTGGTGGCTTCATCGAGCCCGGGATCCTGATCCTCGATTCGTCGGGCAAGGAGATGCTGCGTCTGGACAAGATCAGTAGCTTCAGCCCGAGCTGGTTCCTGCGCCGCCTGGAGGTAGCCCTGGGGGTCAAGGCCGCGCCCCCAGCTGCAGGCCTCGCCGCCTGCTGGCAGGCCTTCGCTGCCGGCGATCTCGCCGCTGCCCTGGAGGCGACAAGATCCGCGGGAGCGGAGTCCGAGAAGGCATCCGATCTTGCAGAGGCTGCCTATCTAGAGGGCGCGGCCCTGTTCCGCAGTCGGCGTGAGGAGGCGGCGTACTCACGTTGGCGGGAGCTCGGAGCGGAGCTGCCCAATCAGCCCTGGGCCTGGAAGGCCATGGCGGAAGCCGAAGGTCATGGGCCCTTCGTGCGCGGCTTCGAGGTCTACGAGGAGATCTCCGGTGAGGTTGTCGATCGTCTTCATGCCGGCACGCAGGCGCCGCCAGGGAGTTTTGACGAGAAGGAACTCTGGTCGAGTGGGCTGCGCTTTCTCCAGCAGATGCAGCGCGCGGATGGGGGATTTGTCGATTGTCGCTATGACTTTGGCGGCACCGACAGTTTGCCCAATGTCTACGTCGCGGTTTCCGCCATCGCTGCCCAGGCCATTTGGTTCGCCTCGCGGCGTGAGTCGGCGCCGCCTGTCGGTGTTCGAGTCCTCGACGACTTGATCGATTACCTCTGTGACGATCGCAATCTCAATCCCGAGGACAGCGATGAGTTGGTCTGGGCGCACATCTACCGGGCGCGCTTCTTTTGCAACTGGCTGGCCGCTGAGAGCGAGCACCCCAAGCGGGAGCAGGTCGAGGCTGCCTTACAGCGCATCACCGGTGGCCTTATCGCCATGCAACCAGAGAACGGTGCCTGGTATCACGAGTACCCTAACCCCTTCGTAATCGCTTCGGTCTTGATCACCCTGCGGGCAGCCTCGGAGAGCGGTGTGGAAGTGCCTCCGGAGGTCATCGATCGCGGCGTTCGCGCCCTGGTCGCCTGCCGGGCCAGCAGTGGAGCGATCAGCTACGGCTACCGACCGGGCTCAGCGGAGAACACCAAGGTGGCTGCAGCCGCTGGTCGCATGCCCCTCGCCGAACATTCGCTCTCCCTGTGGGGGCATGGCAAGGCGGGCGCCTTGGAATCGGCTCTGGAGGCGGCTTTCGAACACCATGAGCACATGGAAGAGGTGCGCAAGTACGACGACCATGCCAATGCTCTCGGCTACGGTGGCTTCTTCTTCTGGTACGACATGCATGCGCGCAGTGAAGCGATTCTGCACTTGCCACCGGGCGAAGCCCGGCAGGCGCTGATCCAAAGGCAGCGGCTGATGATCATGGACCTACCGGAGATTGACGCCTGCTTCGTGGACTCGCACGAGCTCGGGCGCGTCTATGGCACGGCCATGGCCTTGATCTGTCTGCAGTTACTGGGCGACTGAGGGCGCTAACGGGGCGAAGTCTCGAGCCTGGCGGGATACTCGCAGTCGATGGGCGCGCCACGCTTGCCGCGCACGGTGATGTCGCCCCGCAGGCTTGTGTGTAGGACGCGGATCCCCATGGTTCCCGCGAGCCTGCCAAGGCTCGTGCTCCACTCCGAACTACGATTTGAAACCAGGGCGAGGTCAGGTTGTAGTTTGCGCAAT
Organism: Planctomycetota bacterium; assembly: GCA_021776805.1. Taxonomy (GTDB): domain Bacteria; phylum Planctomycetota; class UBA1135; order UBA1135; family UBA2386; genus JAJFFD01. The sequence continues at coordinate 5,007 of JAJFFD010000175.1, read as the reverse complement.
AGATCCTCCAGGACAGCGCGGTCGCCCCGTCCATGGTGGGGGAGCAGGAAGATGTCGGCGCGCGCCTCGGGGAGCAGTTTGCGAAAGGCATGAATCCCCGCCGAGCCGGCATCACCAGGTAGCAGGCAGCGCAGTTCGCCGATGTCCGCACGTAGCCAGAGACTGGCATCATTGCTGCCAGGGCTCTCGCTCTCCGGGGCCAGGATGAGCAGATCTTCTTCGGCCCAGACTTGTCCGGGGGCGAGCCGCCGGACCTTGGTGCCCGCCGCTTGGAGGAGTCTTTCGATTGCTCCACCCGCCATGCCTGTCGGCAGGATGGCGCGCTCGATGGGGACTCGATCGATGAGGGCCGGGATACCACCGCTGTGATCCTGGTCGCCGTGACTGAGCACCAGGAGATCGATGCGGCGTCTGCGCAGGGCCGCGGCTACTGCCAGCCCCGCTCGCTCCGGATTGCCGAGACTGCCGCAGTCGACGAGGATCTGTCGCCCGCTCTCGCTGTTGATGAGACAAGCCTGGCCATGCCCAACAGCCAGCAGGCGTAGTGAGGCTTGCTCACCAGGGAGACCCGGAATGAACTGGGGGAGGCAGAGGCTGAGACAAAGGACTAGTACCCCACGTCGATCTCGATACATGAGAAGGCCCAGGAGGCCGAAGATGCCGCAGCCCATGAGCAGGCCGATGGGGGCGCTGCAGCTGGCGAAGACCGGAGCCCCCGGTAGTTCTGCGAAGGCGCGGACCATGCTGTCATAGAGACTGGTGATGGCGCCGAGACCTGCGGCGGGAATCGAGGCCAGGCCAGGCCCGCTGAGTCCGAGGATGGCAGTGAGCACTCCCAAGCCGAGCATCAGCCCAACCAGGGGCCCGAGTAGGGGCGTAGCGATGAGAGTCCAGGGCGCGACTTGCCCGAAGTAGATCAGGGTGAGCGGAGCCGTGCAAATCACCGCCCAAAATGAGGCCCGGAGGGGGAGGGCAAGCCACTGTTGCCAGGGATTCATGCTGCGAAACGCACCGGACAGGGAGAGCCCGATGACCGCTGCATAGCTGAGGCAGAAGCTCGGACCGAAGAGTTCGTCCGGCTGCAGCAGGGCGGTGAGTAGGGCCGGAAACGCCAGGCAGGCATGGATGCTGAGGCGTCTGCCGCGGGCGGTGGCGATGAGCATGAGAGAGAAGGCTGCGAGGGCGCGAAAGACCGGCGGCTCCCAGCCCGTGATGGCGCCATAGATCATCAACAAACTTGCAGCGCAGCGACGGTAGCCCCGGGAAGTCCATGCCCCGCGGCCGGTGCAGAGCCGAAAGAACAGCCCCATCATCCAAGCGAGCATGCTCGCATGGGCACCGCTGACTGCCAGCAGGTGGGTGAGTCCAGTGCGCCGGTGAGCAGAGACCAGATCTCGCGGCAGGGCCGGCCCCCTGCCCAACACCAGATGGCAGAGCAGGCGACCTTCTTCACCGGGAATCAGGGCGAGGAGAGAACTCTGCAGAGCGAGGCGGGCGGCCTCTGCCTGACGCTGCATGGACCATCCCCCGGGCCTGACTTGGAGGCCGGCGGCATGGGCCTTCAATCGGAGCCGGAAACTCCTCCGGGCATGTCGGGGGGCGGCAGCGAGGAAGGCCGTGCCCCGCAGGCGATCCCCTGGCAGGATGCGCAGTTCCCCTTCGAGAACGAGAATGGCCTGCCTACCCTGCCAGCGCAGGGGCACCAGGCGCGTGCCGGCGCGCAGGTCCCGCCGGATCCCAGGTTCGACTCGAGCAGAGAAGCTAACCAGCCCCGCTGTCGGGTTCAGTTCGTCATGCTGCGGCGGGAGCTGCAGGGCGCCGAGGGCAGCGGGGAGAGCGATCAGGGCCGGGGTCCAGCATCCCTGCTGCCAGTGAAGAACGACCAGCAGGCCGAGGGTCAGGGCGAGGGCCGGTAGGCCAAACTCACGGCTGAGCAGGGCCGCGAAGCATGCCCAGATGCTACAGCGCATGAGAGTCCAGGGCAGGGGGCGAATGGCTTGGCTAGCTTCCATGCACAGGCCAGTGTCTTCCGCTGCTCGGAGGTTACGATCCGCCCATGGTCCGAGCCCTATACCCGGGAAGTTTCGATCCGGTCACCCGCGGTCACGTCGATCTGGTTGAACGATCGCGTCAGCTTTTTGACTCGGTCACCGTCGCGGTCGCGACGAACAGCAGCAAGAGCTGTGTGTTTACTGTCGATGAGCGCATGGCCCTGCTGCGCGAGGTTCTCCCTGCGGAAGTGCAGGTGCTCAGCTTTGATGGCTTGGTGGTCGAATTTTGCAAGCAACAGGGTTTTGCGGCGATCCTCCGCGGCCTGCGCAGCGTTGCTGACTTCGAGTACGAATACCAGATGGCTCTCACCAACCGGCACTTGGTCAGCGAGGTCGAGACCGTCTTTGTCATGCCGAGCGCGGAGTTCGCCTTCACCTCCTCCACCCTCATCAAGGACGTCCTGCGCAATGGCGGCGACGTCTCTAGCTTTCTTCACGAGTCCGTGGAGGAGAAGCTACGCCTTCGTCTACAGTCTTAGATTCCATCGCACAGTTTCCTCCCCCCACATACCTTCCAGCCATGAGTGAAGAAATCAGAGCCGTACACACCGACGACGCCCCTGGGGCAATCGGCCCCTACAACCAGGCGGTTGCCTGTGGTGACCTCCTGTTTTGCTCCGGGCAGATCGCCCTGGACCCGAAGACCATGGAGTTGGTGGAGGGTGGCGTCGCCGAGCAGGCAGAGCAGGTACTCAAGAATCTGCGCGCAGTCGTCGAGGCCGGTGGCAGCAACATGGATCGGATCCTGCGTTGCACTATCTTCCTGACAGACATGGCGGACTTCGCCACGGTCAACGAGATTTATGGACGGCATTTTTCTGGCGCCAAGCCATCTCGGGCCTGTGTAGCAGTGCGCGAGCTGCCAAAGTCCGGGCTGGTGGAGATCGATTGCATCGCTCGTCTGAGCTGAGGCCAAGTAGAGCGGGGGCTAAGTACCCGGCAGCAGCCTGGGTGGCGGCTGCCATCAGCATTCTGGCCCTGCTCTTCCCGGCGATGGTCGCCGGCGTTTCACTGGATGCAGCGGTCGCGGCTGAAGAAGTCGCGCGGCTGGCTTCGGTGTTGCCGCCCGTATCGGCGGAGGAAGGGCCCGCGGCAGTGTTCTATTCCTCGCTCTTGCCTGCTGAGCTGCAGCCGGAGGAATTGTCGGCCGCGGTACCCATGGCCCGGCTGCGGGTGCTGCTGGTCATCGCACTGATCAGCGGACTGCTCATGGCAACGGTGAGCATCATTCGTGGTCGCGGGACGGCGATCATGGCTTGCCTGGCCTTCGGCTGCCTGCCGCCAATCGCGGTCGACGCGGCGCGGATTCGTCCGGAGATCCCGAGCAGTCTCTTTGCCATGCTCGGCGTGATGTTCTTGGTGAGCATGCCTGTCCAGATCAGGCTGCCACGGGGCGTGGCCCTCATTCTTCGGAGTTTCGCATTCGCTCTCGTGATTGGCAGCAGTCTGGCGCTGGCCATTGCCACCCTGCCCCAATACGGCGTCTTTCTCCTGATCCCTGGCACTCTGATGCTGCTGGTTGTGCTCCTGCAGGTGTGGAGCTGTCTGGCCTGCTTGCGGCGCAAAGGCCTGGCGCGCTGGCCATCTCGGGCCATGTCCGCACGCATTGGGCCCTGGGTCTTGGTCTCCTTTGCAACCCTCGTGTTCGCCGCGATGTTTCTGACCAGCGAGGGTCAGGGGGAGCAGCCGAGCGTCTCCGCTGCGGGTTTGCTTCCCGAGACGCCTTGGCTGCGCTGGCCCATGTCGATGCTGGCCCTGCTTGCCGGCCTCAGTCTGCTCTTCGAGTCTGGCCTGGCTCTTGGGCGGGGTCGTCGCATTACGGGGCGAGAGGTGCTCTTGATCTACTCGATCGGTTTGCTGCTTCACCACTGGCAGATGTCCGGAGCGGGGCGCGATGCCCTGCTGGCGGCGCCGGCCATGGCCTTTCTCCTGGCCGAAGGCCTGCGGATCCTGATCTATGCCTGGGCGCGGCGGCCCTGAGCTTGTCGGCGAGGAGGAATTCCTCGCGCCTCGGGACCTGCTATCCGTAATGCTGGCAACATGATCATTCCTGCCCCCGTCCTGGACCTTCTCCTCGCGAGCCTGCTCTGCCTCGTCCCCCTGCATCCCCATTCACCGAAGGCTCTCGCTCTGCAGGCGGCCGGCGGAGAGGTCAAAGTCTTTTATCAGACCGTCGACTACAACGCCGAGCGCCTGGCTCCTCTGAAGCCCGGCTTCTCCTGGCACATGGCATTCGCCAGCATGGAGAGCGCAGTGCCCCTCCACTGTGGGGAGCATCTTCTCCCCGCCGGACATTACAAGCTGAACATGCAGCGCGGTGAGACCGAGGCGGATTGGCAGTTGGAGATCATGCCCTATGAGTATTGGGTCTTGGCGCGGCAGTTGCCTCGGATCCGTCAGCAGGGTGGAGAACGATTGGCGCAGGCAGAGGAGCGCTTGGCCACGATGCAAAAGGCGATGCAGGAGAAGGGTCAAGAGGAGCGTGTGGTTCTCGGTCCCGACGATTTCGTCGCCGAACATGCCAAGCATCTGCAGCTCTCCATTTTGCTCCAGGGCTACGACAGCAAGAGGCTGGGGAAAACGGAGGCCCTCGCTGGCGTTGCCTTCAGTTTGCGCATGAGCTTCGGTGACTTTCACAAGTCCCTGAGCTTTCGCGAAGCCTTCTCAGGGAAGTGAGTAGGCGGAGCCTGCTTCCCTTCCGCATTTGGGTCATCGGATTCCTGCTCGCCTGGCTCGCCGCCCTGCTTGCCTGGGATCTCGCTGCTGAACTGCTCGGCCATTGGCCCATGGCCCTGGCCATGCTCTTCGGGTCCTACGTGGCGGGTTCGACGCCCATGGGTGGCGGCACTGTGGCTTTCCCCATCCTCGTCCTGGTTATGGATGAGCCCGCGTCCATGGGGAGGACCTTCAGTTTCGCCATCCAGTCCGTGGGGATGAGCTCGGCTTCGATCTATCT
>JAJFFD010000174.1 GCA_021776805.1 Planctomycetota bacterium | reverse complement strand
AGCCAATCTGCTGCCTTGTTGGCAACGATGCGCAGGGCCCAGGCACGGAACATGGCAGGGTCCGAGACGCGGTGAATGCCGCGGACGATGGCCAGCCAGGCTTCCTGGCAGATGTCGCCGGCGATCTCCGGATTCATACTTAGACGCAGAGCATGGCGCATGAGGCGCGGCTGCCAGCGTTTGACCAGCTCATCGAGGGCAGCGCCGTCCCCAGCCTGGCACTGCAGCACCAAGAGCTCGTCGAAAACCGGCTGATCAGGGGACGGGGTCATGACTGTCAGGCCCAGGAAAGTCGCTGCCGGACCCAGGAGGTTCAATCATTCTTCCCGGCAGCGACTGTGCATCAGCGATTTTGGGGGCTATGAATGGGCGCCAAGCAACCCCTCGCAGGGGATCCACCAGCATGACCAGTCCACGCAGCCATTCGGCCGGCCAGGCAATCCTTGGCAAGGCATCACTCTCATTGCTCCTCATTCTGACCTGCGCCTGCCAGGGCACGGAGACTATCCCGGAAACCGGCCGCAGCCGGCCCAAGCTGCAGTACAGCGAGGAGCAGATGAATGAACTGGGTGCGAAGGCCTACGAGGACATTCTCTCCGAGGCGAAGATCATCACCGGCACTCCTGAGGCCGATCTCATCAAGAGAGTCGGTCGTAAGATCGCCGAGACCGCAGGCAAGGACTACGACTGGCGCTTCAATCTCATCGATGACGATGGAATCCTCAACGCCTTCTGCCTACCAGGCGGCAAGGTCGCCGTCTACTCAGGCATCCTCAAGGTCACCAAAGACGAGACTGGACTGGCAGTTGTGATGAGTCACGAGATTGCCCACGCCACACTGCAACACGGCAATGAGAGGATGAGCCAGCCGACGTACAAGCAGCTCCTCGGCATTCCTGTTGGGATCACAGCCGACATTTGGGGATCGATCGCACCGGGCAGCCGCAAGGTGGTCATGGATTCCTTCGGTCTGGGATACATCGTGGGCTCGGTCATGCCCTACAGCCAGCAGAACGAGATCGAAGCGGACGAAGTGGGCCTGCGCTACATGATGAAGGCCGGCTACGACATCGATCAGGCCCCGCTCTTTTGGGAGCGCATGCAGGCTGCAAGTCCGAACGCTCAACCCTCGGACATGCTGAGCAGCCATCCAGACTCGGAACAGCGTGCTGCGGACTTGCGCCGTGAGATCGCTGAATTGAAGGCCGAGAAGACCGGCGCGAAGTGAGCGCGCGCCTCTGGCGCTCACTTCGCCTGGCCGAGAAGCTCAGTCCTTGCGGCCCGCCTCCCCGCCCATGGCCTCGACCACCGCGAGAAAGCGCGGGTGCTCCCGAATCGGGTCGAAGTCTGCATTCGACTCGAGCACAGCCGCCTGCCTGAATCCCGCCTGCAAGGCTTTCTCCAGGGAATTGATGGCCAGCTCGGGACTCTTCTCCTGGCGCAGATAGATCAGCGCAGTGTTGTAGTTGGCGACGCCGGCATGCTCTTCGAATTCAGCGGCGCGAGCATAGGCCTGCAGAGCCTGCTCATAGTGCTCGCCGTTAAAGTGCACGTAACCCAGCAATCGCCAGAACACGCCAGTGTCCGGTGCGGCGGCGATTCCCCGCTGAAGAACGCGCTCCGCAGGCTGCCAACTCTCCTGAGTAATCTGCATGCGCGCTATCCTTTCGAATTGCGCCACCTGATCGCCCTTCGGATCCAAGAACTCGTAGCCAAAGACTTCGACGGGTTCGGGACGCCACTCATATTCCATTTGCATGGCCACTCCCTGCGCCACCAACAGACCGTGCAGGCGCGCCACAAGGTGCAAAGCGCCATCGATGCCCGCCGAGATCCCGGCACTGGTGATTACTCGGCCGCTATCCACGAAGCGGCGCTTGGCTAGAAACTCGACCTCCGGAAAGTCAGCTCGCAATCTCGGCAACGAACCCCAATGACTCGTCGCCTGCTTGCCATCGAGCATGCCTTCTTGGGCAAGAATTCTGGCGCCATTGCAGACCGACATACAGATATCCAAGCCATCCTTGCGCTCGGCAAACCAGCTGCGAAAAGCCTGGTTCGCATTTAGGGAACGGGTCGAACCACCGGGGATTACCAAGATGTCCGGATCCGGGCAGTCGCTCAGGTCATACTCAGTCTTGATACCGAGGCCGAAGCTCTTCAGCTCACCGGCACTGGCCGCCAGCGAATAGACCTGCATTCCCGATTTGCCCGTCATCGCCGCAGCAATCTTGAGGACCTCAAGGGGGCCGGCGAAGTCCAGGAGTTCGACCCCGTCATAGACCAGGACAGCGACCTTTGGCCGCTCCTTCGTTACTGGCTCCTGGGCCGAAATCTCGGCAAGAGGCGCAATCGAAAGTACGGCGAGCAGAATGGCTGCTCCGGAACGGGTGATCATTGAATTGAACATGTGCTCCTGTTCGCAGCCCATGACGAGCCCTGCCAGGGAAGTCGATTCGTGGTTCAATGGGCACCCCGCAAGGCCGACATATTTCCTGGCAGAAACCCCTCAGCCCAACGAATCTCGAACAGCGCGCAGGATGCAAGATTGTCTGACCATTGAAGAGTTGCACCGCCTTGCGGATCAGGCGGACTCCGGCCCAGCTTCTGCTCGGGCGCATCTCGCAGACTGCGCAGCCTGCCGCGGCCAACTCGAGGGTATCCGCGATGGCGAAGCTCTCCTGCAGGATCTGCGCGAGGCAGTCAGCCAGGATGACATGGGCCCCACCTTCGCCGCGGCCATCGAGGATCGCTTCGAAATCCTCGCCGAGATCCGCCAAGGTGGTCAGGGGACGGTCTTCAAGGCGCGCTGCCGCAAGAACGCCGAAATCGTCGCTCTCAAGGTTCTCATCAATGGTCGGGCGGCCTCCCTTCGCGACTGCTACCGATTGGAAAGAGAAGTCGATCTGGTCGCCCGTCTCAGCCACCCGAACATCGTCAGCATCCGTGAGCGCTCGGCGGCGGCTGGACATCTCTTCGCAGTTATGGATTGGGTGGAGGGCGAGCACCTCGACGCCTACTTGGTGAGCCAGCAACCTGACCGACGCCAGAGGCTCCGTCTCTTCCTCCAGATCTGCGAAGCGGTGGCCCACGCCCATCAACGGGGTGTGCTGCATCGAGATCTGAAGCCCAGCAACATCTTGGTTGATGCGGCGGGTCAAGCGCGCATTCTCGACTTCGGCCTGGCCAAGGGTTTCTTCGGGCGCGGACCCACCATCACCGCCACCGGCGAGTTTGCCGGCACCCTTTGCTACGCTTCGCCGGAGCACATTCGCCAGGGCCTGGACGCAGTCGATACCCGCGGTGATGTCTACTCCCTGGGCATTATTCTCTACGAGACTCTGCTCAGTCGACCGGCCTTCGCAAACCAGGACAGTGTCCAAGCGACGATCCAGCAGATCACCGAAACCGAGCCCCGGTATCCAAGTGAACTCGAGAAGGATCTGCGCTTGATCATCGCCCAGGCGATCCACAAGGATCGAGAACGGCGCTATGCCAGCGCGGCCGAGCTGGCTAGGGACCTCCACTGCTACCTCGAAGATCGCCCCATCCGCGCCCGTGGTGAGAGCAGCGCTTACGCGCTCAAGAAATGGTTTCGCCGCAAGCGCCGTAGCTTGAGCGTTAGCGCCATGCTGCTCCTACTCCTGGGCTCTCTAGCCACGATCCTATTCATCGAAGAGGACGTCGCCCGCGAGAGACAGACCGTGGGCCAGATGAGCACCCTCCTCAATGAGACTCTGGCGGCTGTGCGCCCGGAGCGCATGGGCGCCGATGCCATGGAACTGGACGTGCTCGAAGACGCGGCCATGCGCATCGAGCAGAGTCTCATGCATGCGCCGGAGGTGGCGGCAACCCTGCGCTACAACATCGGTCAGACTTACGCGCGCCTACGCATGCCCGAGTCCGCTATGCCCCACCTGCAAGCGGCACTGCAGATGTTTCGCGCGAGTAAGGGCGACGAGGGTCTGGAAGTAGCTGACTGCCTTGACAAGCTCGGCGCCGTGCACAGCGCGCAGAACAGGAATGAGGCGGTCGCCATGCACCAGGAAGCCCTGCGCATACGCCGGCAAGCCCCGAACCCGAATTCCGTCGCAATCGCCGAGACCGAGCGCCTCCTGGCGGTCGCACTCTTGGCAGGACGTCACCCGGATGCCCGCGAGCAGGCGGAGGCTCTGTTGCAAAGCTCACGACTGGTTTTTCGCCAAGAACTCGGCGAAGAGAGTCTCGAGCTGACCCGTTTGCGTCTCAACTCACTTCGCCTGCATCGCGACAGTCTCTCGGAGGCGGAGCGACAGGATGAACTCGACTCCATACTGCTCATCGCGCGCCAGCACGGTGATGAGGATCCTGAGTTGATCCTCGAATGCTTGCGCGAGTACACCTGGCTGCTGCAGTCATCGGACCGGCATGAAGAAGCCTGGCGCTACCTGGACGAATCCATCGCCCTTACCAGCCGACTCTATGGTCGCCGACTCGCCTCGCACCTTCTGGCGCAGCGCGCCGAGTTTGAAATGCGCCGAGGTGCCCTGAGTGCCGCGGATCAGCTCTTCCGCCAGTCCCTTGTCCTGAGAATCGAGAAGGGTCTACGTGAGGGCTTCGAACCAAAGGAGGATCTGCGGCAAGCCATCAGCGAACTGGAAGGCGGCAAGGACGACGCCTATTGCCAGGCCATCGAGGTCCTCATCGCAATCGAAGGCACTGGAACCTACGAACTCTCCAGCCTGGCAAGCATCTTGGCGGATCTTCTCTGCAGCAGGAAGCAAAACGAGGTGGCCATGCGACTCCTCGAGAGCTCCCTTGTCATCCAATGCCGAGTCTTCGGCAGACTCTGTCCGAATCGCGCCCGGAATCTCGGCTATCTCGGGCGCCTCCTGCAAGCGGAGGGTGACCTGAAGTCCGCCGAAGCTCGACTCTGGGAAGCGCGTGAGATCGCTGTGACCAGCGAAAACACCAGCAATCCAACTGCCCTGCAAAGCCTCGTGGCGCTCAGCTCCTTGCTCGCGACGCGCGGCGAGACAATGCAGGCCAAGAATCTCCTCTTGGCAGCTGACCAGGAAATGTCCCGAGTGGAGAAGGTCTACGAGGATGAGCTACAACTGGATCTGCTACGCCTCCTGCATCAGCTCTGCCTTGCGGGCGAAGCAACCGAAGGCGCCGCGGAATACGAAGCACGCATCCGCATGCTGGAGGAGCGGCAATGATCTCCACCCGTCGCAGCCTTCTCGCCAGAGTACGGGATCCGGGCGATGCGGATGCCTGGGAACAGTTCTATGACCTCTATGCACCGCTAATCTACGGCTTCGCCAGCAGGTATGGCCTCGGTCACGATGATGCAGAGGAGGTGCGCGACCAAGTGCTCGAGGAGCTCAGCCGCAAGATGGCCAGCTTCGAATACGACCGGGATCGGGGGCGCTTCAAGTCCTGGCTGAGCACGGTCACCCACGGCCGTGTGGTCGATGCCCTGCGCCGCCGTCGAAGCCGGCCGCAGATTGGCGAGGATTTCTCCGATCTGGCTGACAGCGGGGCCACGCCAAAGGAAGCCTGGGATCGACACTGGCAAGAAGAACACCTGCGTTTCTGCCTCGAACAAGCTCGCATGAGCGTCTCCGAGCGGGACTATCAGGCATTCCGCATGATTCTCGACGAGGCCGCGGAGGTGCCGCAAGTCTGCGCCGCCTTGGGCATGAACAGCAATCAGGTCTACAAGGCGAAGAGCCGGATTCTGGCCAAGGTGCGGGACTTGATGCAGCGGCTGGATGCCTGAGCGATCCGCGGGGTAGAATCCCGGGAGTGAAAGGCCTCGCCCTTCTATGCATCGGATCCCTCCTCGCGCTTCCCGCCGACGATCCGATTCCCGTCAACTTCCCCACCCTCTCCAGCTTCGAGTACGAGGAGGGTATGGAATTGCCCGCCGAGGTCACCCGCCTGGATTCGCAGCGCGTGGAGATCACTGGCTTCATGGCGCGGGAAGACGGCGGCAGCGGGCCAACTGACATGTTCATGCTTATCGATGAGGCCTGCGGCTGCGAAGGCATACCGAAGATGAACGAAGTCATCTTCTGCGCGATGCCGGATGGAGAAGAGATCAACGTAGAGCCCGGCCTGGTCAAGATCGTCGGCACTCTATACGTGGGCGAAGAGATTGAAGACGGCGTAGTGATCTCTCTCTACTACATGGAAGTCGAGTCGGTAGACCGCTGGTGAAGAAGCTCCTGCTCATGAGCCTGCTGCCATGCTTGGCAACGAACTTACCCTGCCAGGAGGAGACCGTCGATCGAGATGCGGAGGTCGCCAAGGCCATCGAGCATCGGCGTTTCGCAGTTCGTCGAGCGGTGTCTGGCAAGCTAGCCAGGTCTGGCGACGATGCGGTCCCGGCGATTCGTCGCTACGAGGAAAAGCACGGCCGACAGAAGATCTCCCTGATCCTGGTTGACGCAATTGCGCGCTCGAATCAGTCGGGAGTGGCCACTCTCGATCTGCTGCATGACTGGGCAATCGATCGGGACTTTTATTGGCGCTCGCAGGCGCTCGGCGGGCTGGCCTTGCGCAAGCGCGAGGAACACATCGGACTGTTCCGCAAGGCCATGCTTGATCCCGCGCACTTGTATCGGATCGAAGGGGCGCGGGGGCTGCTGCTGCTGTCGCGCCAGGAACCCAGGCCTCGAGTCCACGACTTGCTATCGGACGAGGATCCGCGGGTGCGAGTGGCTGTCGGTATCATGCTCGTCGACGCGGGAGATGACGCAGGATTGCCGGCCCTGCTCGAAGCGATGGGCAGGTCTGAGCGATTCCTGGACGACCCCTGGGGAGCACGCGCCTCGAGAGCAGCGGCCAGTGCTCTGGAAAGCCTGTCCTCGGAAGACCCAGAAAGCCCCGAGCAGGCCGCGGCCGTCAAGAGCTTTCAAACCTGGCGAGCTCTTCTCGTCGAGGGTTCTGACCCTTCCAAAGGAGAAGGGCAGGAACGGGAGCAGTACCTCGGCGGCCTCGAAATCCGATCCTGCCGCAACGGCGATCTCTTCCTCCGCTGGACTGCCCTTGGCAATCTGGTCCTCGGCCTCGAGGGTCGTGAGCGAGTGAAGGTCGCAGCCGCTGAATGGCGGAAGCTGCAGGACAAGCTACTCCTCGAAGAGAGCAAGATCTTCGGCCCAGTGGTCTGTGACTACCTACGCATCCTGGACACAGAAGCGAACCAACAACAAAAGGTTGCTCCCGCATCCCTGCCAGGGGAGCTTGCTACCTGGCTCGAGCAACTCTGCATGGCACTCCAAGCCGCAGGCCACGGAACAGAGGCGAGCGCTCTCCGCGCCCGCATCACTCAGTTCAAGTAGGAGTCCGAGGCCAGGCGCCTATTGCACCACTGGAACTGCGTCAGCCGTGTAGTTCAGGTAGACCCACCAGCCCTGAGTCTGGCCGTCTGGGCCCGTATCGCGAGCATCGCCAGGGGCACAGTTGCCGAGGCCGCCAGGGAAGAGGTTAGCCAGGGATAGCCCACCGACGATGGGGATACTGGGCGGAATAAAGGTGGCCTGGGCAACGATTTCGGGCAGGAAGCCGCGCACCAGTCCATCGGTGATGGCCGTGGGCGTGCTGCCGCCTACGTAGCTGCCGGCGATCTGCGCATCTTGCAGGGGCACGACCACACCATTGATGTTCAGATTCAGGTCGATGGGATCGGAGGTGAAGCAAGGCCCAGAAGGCAGGGTCACCGCCCAGTCCGTCGTGTTGGGAACGAGTCCCAGGCAGGAGTTCGGCGAATTGGTGTAGCTCACCCGGAGCTCAGGAGTGCTTGGCAGGGTGCAGACAGTACTGCCAATGGGAGCCGTGCAATCGGGCAACACGAAGTCGATGAAACCGCCAGCGCCGTTCGGGTCCAGCGGACGGAAGGTGAACATGAGACTTGCATCGATGATGTTGTCCCCATCCGAATCTTGGGTGAGGAAGGTATTGAGCGCTGGATTGAAGGCGACGTTGGTCACATCGAGGCAAATGAACTGGTTGATGAAGACATGCGGGTCAGCAAAGTTGGCGCTGCTCAACCGGAAAGCCGACTGCACATCGGGCATCTTGGCGACCAGTCCATCACTGGTAGAAACCGGGATCGCTCGCCCCTGCACCGTGTCTAGGAAGAGCGCTTGAAAGGCGAATTCCTGGCCGGGAGGAACCACTGGCAGGAGGAAGTCCACGCGGCCGTCCATGCCAATCACCCCACCCATGGCAGTGCGGGTCCAGCGGGGCGCAACCAGTTGGAAGCAACCTGGCATGCCGATGGGTGTCAGATCGAGGTTGAGCGCATCCGCCGGATTTCGGCCGAACCAGAGCACCGCCGGCGCACCAGGAACTCCATCGACGAGGGTGACGGTTTCACCGGTGGAGGGAATCGTCAGCCAGGAGCTGGCGGGATAGCTGAGATAAGCACTCTTGCCGTTGCTGCCGACACAGGCGCTTCCGTAGTTACTTTGCGCGGTCAGGCCTGCGGCGACGGACAGAGAGATGGCGAGGGTCTTGGCGGCGAGCTTCATTGCTGTTGATCATATCCGTGATCTCGCTGGAGGGCAGCCGCCGCTTCGGCAGGGACAGCAGCGCCGCGGCTGCGCTCTTCCGCAGGCCCGACAGCCGAATCCCGCAGTCCATACGAGCGAGATTACGGCCCACCTTGGACGGGACCTACTGGACGTCGACCGCCACGGCGTCGTACTCCAGGTAGATCCACCAGCCCATAGTCTGGCCATCCGGGCCCGTGTCGCGGGCGTCGCCTGGTTGGCAGTTGCCCTGGCCGCCAGGGAGGAGGCTGGCAATACTCAGACCGCCGATGAGGGGAATATCGGCAGGAACAGAGATGCTGTTGGCCACCGTTTCGGACACGAAACCGCGGACCAGGCCACCGGTAATGGTCGCCGGGCTCACGGACAAATCGACGGTGCCGCTGATCTGCGCTTCCTCAACGGGAACCACCATTCCTCTGATGGGGAAATTCAAGTCGACCGGATCAGAGGTGAAGCAGGTGTTGCTGGCACCGGGAGTCGGGGTGTTCACAGGCCAGTTCGTGGTGTTTTGCAAGACCCCCATGCAGGTTGCAGAGTTGTTGAAATCAACTCGCAGCTCAGGAACCCCTGGAATGGTGCAAATCGTCGTGGGGTTGGGAATTGTGCAGTCCGGGAGGGTGAAGTCGATCACACCGCTACCCGTGTTCGTCAGAGGCCGGAAGGTGAACATGAGGCTCGCATCGAGGATCATGTCCGCATCGTTGTCCGAGTTCATATAGCTCCCCGCGAATCCGTTCAGAGTACTCGTGCCATCGAGGCAGGCGATGAACTGAAAGGTGAAGACGTGGGGATCCGCGAGTCTGACGGCATTCACCCGAAAGGTCGGCTGTGAATCGGGAGTCTTGGCGATCAGACCATTGCTCGTCGAGATAGGGATCGCCCGGCCCTGCACCGTGTCGAGGAAGAGCGCTTGAAAGGCAAACTCCTGACCGGGAGGTGCGGCGGGCAGCTGAAACTCTGCGCTTTCATCCATGCCGATGACGCTACCGACTGCAACTGCGGCCCGTGTCCACATGGGATTGACCAACTGGAAGCAGCCGGGCATGCCAATGGGCGTGAGATCCACATTGACCGCGTCCGTAGGATTCCGACCGAACCAGAGGATGACCGGCGCCCCCGCCACTCCGTCAACCAGGGTGACTGTCTCTCCGATTGAAGGAATGGAAACCCAGGAGTTGGCTGGATAACTGAGATAAGCACTCTTGCCGTTGCTACCGACACAGGCGGTGCCGTAGTTGCTTTGCGCCGCGAGGCCAGCGGCTAAGGAAAGAGAGATGGCGAGGGTCTTGGCGGCGAGGTTCATGGCGGAAGATTATATCCGGGAAGTCCCTAGGTGTGCAGCGCAGGGAGGAGCTCCTCTCAATTCCCGCGCTTGTACTGATAGTTCTTCTCGCCGAGCATCCTCAGCGCTTCCATAACAGCGGCTTCAAGCTCCCGGTCATGACCGGCCAACTCGTCCGCTGGACTGTTCTCAACCCAAACGTCTGGCGGCACCCCGTAATTCTCCAGGTTGATACCGTAATTGTTCGGCTTCGTCGGGTCGTAGGAGACCACCAGCGAACCTGGAGTGCGGATGCTGCCACCGTTGATGAGCCCATAACTGCCGGTGGCGATGACCGCGCCGGTGGTGGGCGTGCCCACGATTCGACCGAGGCCGAGATGTCGGAAGCCCAGGGGGGTTACTTCGCTATCCGAGGCGGATCGCCAGTTGATCAGCATCACTTTTGGGCCAGCGATGGCCTGACGCGGACGGCGACCCCATCCGCGGCCACCCCAACGACTGTTCCAGTACTCGTAGGGACGGCGCTCGAGAATATCGATCAGCTGTTGATCGATATTGCCTCCACCGTTGTAGCGGATGTCCACCACGATCCCGGCCGCGTTCCAGAAGCGGTCGATCTCTCTTTCGAAGCGCGCCAGGGAGGGCCGGTTCATCGACCGGATGTGCACATAGGCGATGCGCCCGTCCGAGATCTTCTCCACATAGTCCCGGTTGTTCTCCACCCACTCCTCATACTTGATGTTGCGCAGGGAGGTGACGGTCTTGATGCGTAGTTTGCGACGCTCAGCGCCCGGCGCAGCCGCTACATCGATGCCAACGTACTCGTTGAGGGCGTGATTCAGGACACGCCAGTAGTTGTCCTTGGCGCTCAACTCCTGGCCATCTATAGCCAAGACGAACTCGCCAACCTCGAGGTTGAGCCATTCCTTGTCCGCCGGTCCATCCCGGTAGACGTGACTAATAACCAGATGGTCTGACTGCGGTTCGAGTTCGAGCCCGAGAAAGCGCGTCTGGTAGGTATCGGGGTTATCGATTTCGACCGGCCCACGGACACCCGTGTGAGAGGCGTTGAGCTCGCCGATCATCTCGTTGGCCAGATCGTAGAGATCTTGATTCTGCCCGACATACATCAGCAGCTGATCATAGATCGCCTTGGTAGCCTCCCAGTCGACGCCGTGCATGTTCTCGTCGTAGAAGCGATACTTCATGATGCGCCAACTCTCGTCAAAGATCTGGCGCCACTGAGCCCGGCGATCGATGGTCACCGTGAACTCGAAGGGGACCTTTTCCTTCTTCTTCGAGCCCAAGGGCATGCGATGCACTTCGTTGCCTTGGCGGTAGAAAACCGTCTTGCCATCGGCGGTCAGGGTCATGCCGCCGAAGGCGCCCTCAGCGATCTTCTTGCGATCCTTGCCATCGACTGAGATCGAGAAGAGCCCACTGCCCTTGTCATCGCGACTGAGGAAGTAGACGCTGCGTCCATCTTTACTGAGCCGGAAACTGCCGACTCGCTCACTGCCCCTGGTCAGTTGCTGCGCACGCCTGTCGATACCCGCAAGGTCGATTTGCAGCGCTGCTGGCGCCGCCTCCGCATCCTCTTCCTTGCCCTTCTTCGCCTGCCCGGCCTTCTTCAGTCGCTCACGAACCAGCGGGTCATCCGGATCCTCTTCCTGGCGGGCGAGAGAGACCTTGAAGAGCTGGGCGTTCTCACCTGCACGATCCGAGATAAAGAACAGGCTCTTGCCATCCGGGCTCAGCTCGCCACCTTGATCACGGAAGGGGTTCTGGGTGAGGTTGGACTCCTTCCCTGTGGCCAGCTCGTAGTAGTACACCTCAGTGTTGAGGTTGACGTCCCGACGACTGTAGATGAGCCCCTTGCCGTCCGGAGCGAAGCTCTCGAGGCTGTAGCCGCCTTCCTCGTTGTAGGCCAATTCGCGGCTCGTTCCCTCAGCGGCGTCGATGAGGAAGAGTCGATTGGCAGCCACGTGCGCCAGCTGCTTGGAATCCGGCGACCAAATCGGCCGACGCTTGAGAGAGGCGTGAGCGGTCACCCGCCGCTTGTGGCCAGTGGCTAGTTCATGGATCCAAATCTCCTCGTCACCACTTTCATCTGAGATGTAGGCCAGGCTCTTCCCATCTGGCGACCAGGTCTGGTAGCGCTCGCGCCAGCCGGAGTTTGTCACCTGTGATTTTTCGCCGACCTCCGGATCCGTCGGCACGACAAAGATTTCGCCGCGCGAGTCGACCGCCAGGTAGTCACCATCCGGTGAGGGCGAAAAGCCATCCGCCTCATCCTTGGATCGATGATAGCCAACCAAATTGATCTTCGGATCGAAGCCCATGTGAACGGCGATGGGTTCAGGACTGCCATCGGGAACGCTCAGCTTCCATAGACGGAATTCGTTTTCGTAGGTGATGGTCTTGCCATCTGCGCTGATGGCTGGGTATTGCACTCCGTCGGTCTGGTGATGAGTAACCTGACTGGCCTCACCGCCTTCCGGCGCGATCTTCCAGATGTTGAAGATCCCGTCGCGTTCGGACATGAAGTAGAGCATTCCATCCGCAGCCCACATAGGGAATGCATCCTGACTGTGCTCACGGTACTGCTTCGTATCCAAGTCAGTGAGCTGACGAATCGCCTTGCTCTCCAGGTTCTGCACCCAGATATCGGTGTTGTTGTTGCCGCGATAACCCTTCCGCCAGTATCGGAAGCCAAGGCGGTTGAAAGCCACATGCTTGCTGTCTGGCGAGAGCATGCCCGCCGCCGCTCGGTCCATGGGCAGTGGAACCGGCAAGTCACCCTGCAATCCAACGTGATGAATCGGACTTCCCCAGGCACCATCACCGCGATTGGTGGCGATCAAAATGCGCTGACCATCAGGTGTCCAATACAGAGCGCTGTCCGCACCACTATGGAAGGTCAGTTGACTCGGCTCCCCACCACTCACCGGGATAACAAAAACATCATCGTTGCCCATGCGATTGCTGGTGAAGGCGATCAGCTTCCCGTCCGGAGCGAATCGTGGCAGCCTATCGTTAGCCACGTGGGCGGTCAGTCGACGAGGCTCAGAACCGTCAGCCCTCGCCACCCAGATATCGCCGTGGTAGGAGAAGGCAAGCATGCCGTTGCCACTGTGCGGGTAGCGGGCAAAGCGAATCTCCTGATCTGGAGAGCCGCTGTCCTGGGCGACGAGATCGCCGCGGCAGAGACCACCGCAGCAGAGACCGCTGAGAAGGAGGGCGAAGAGGGCGAGGCGCTGCATGCGAATTCTCCTGATGGGTACGAGACCTGGGGGGCGGACAGCTTACGGCTCGAGGCCGAACCTGGAGAGCAGGAGCTCGGATCCTGGCAGCTTTCTTCCCCGCAAGGGGCCTAGGTACCGAGCAGTTTTCGGTAGGCCAGGAGACAGAGGAAGAACACGGCGATCAAAGCCAGACCCGCATAGAAGACGTCCCAGACCGCAGCCGCCATGGTCGCCTCAGCGCTAGCTTCGATCTGTGCCAAACGATCGTCTCCAAGGGTCGAGTTTATCTCGGTCAGAGCCTTGGTGAGCTCGCCAGCAGTGACACTGACCGCATCCGCTGTCTTGGCGTAGTCGAGAATGTCGAAGGGCCGGGAGTAACCTGGCTCACCGGGCTTGGGTTTGGGCGGGGCATTCGGATCCGCAGGCGGCAACAACAGGCCGAGGGTCTGATTGAAGGTCTGGAGACTGCCATCGAGGGCCCCCGCCATGGACTGGATACCCCGGCTACTGGACTCAAAGGAGGTGGACAAGTCCTTCAAGCTCACACTCGCTGTGTTCAGATCCGCGAGGGTCTTACGCATATTCTCTTGCTTCGCATCGATGTCCTCGAGGAGCTTGCTCGCCTCGAGCCGGACTTGTTCGGGAAATGTCTCAGCCGTCTTGGCCAAAGAATCTGCCGAGTTGGCGAGGGTCACCGAGCTGGTCTCCAGACTCTTGACCATCGCCGTGTCCTCCAAGTCATAGAGCAGAAGCTGCAACTGCCAGCGAGTGTCCTCTGGCAAGGTCGCGACCACCGAAGTGAATCGATCCGCAACCACGCTCGCATTCTGAATGGCCGCCGCACCTTCGCTGAGTCCGCTGGCGAATGGGTTGAGGGAGGTGACTCCGGTCACCGTACGTAACCAGGAGAAGGACTCCCCATCGCCTCCGGCTCCCGTTTCTCCGCTCATGGTGTTGCGGGTAAAAGATGCGTTCATCGGATGCGCAACCGCGAAGTCATTGATCTCGTTCTGGGCCCTGGCGTAGATCTCATCATCGAGAATCTCCTGCGCCATGCCCTGGAGTCGCTTCTCCAGAGAACGGGCTGTGTCGATGGCGATTTGCTGATGCGGTCCGAACATGTCCTTGCCCTCACCGGTCTCGAAGAGGTCGGTCATCTGCAGGCAAAGGCTCCAAAGATCTAGGTAGGCATAGAGATCGTCCGTGCGCTGCAGATTCAGCCGGGCGCTGCTGATCGCGCGCAGCTTCCAGATGATGGATTTGCGATCGATCTCCGAATCCGAGGAAACACGCGCGATCTCCTCTGCCGCATCCTTGACCTCGTCCGCGAAGATAGTGACGAAGTCGATGAGCTTGTTGCGGAGCTCATCCTGGCGAGCCAGGGCCGCCCGTTCCGCCTGACTGGGACCCTGACCCCAGCCGGTCAGGCCGCAACCGGCAAGGAGTGCGGGAAGGGCGAGGAGAATCAGGATGTAGCTAAATCTGGCCATGGCGGTTCTTCGGGACGGAGGACAGTACTGACCGGGTCCTCCCGTGTCAGCCGGAGAAGGCCACAGCATGGGCTCTTGACAAGATCTATCTTATGTGACCCAATGGTCACATGTCGTCGAGCGCCCCACGCATGCAGCAGGAAGAGTCGGCCTGGAAGGCCCTCTCCGACCCCACTCGCCGAGGCATCCTCGATGCACTCCGGCAAGGCCCACTGCCCACGGGCAAGCTCAGCGAACTCTTCCCCCTCAGCCGCTTCGCCGTCATGAAGCACCTGCGCATCCTGCAGGATGCCGGGCTCAGCTTCGTGGAAGCCCGTGGCCGTGAACGCTGGAACTACGTGAATCCGGCGGCCATCCACTCCCTCTATCAGCGCTGGATCAAGCCCTTCGAGGAGGGGCCCATTCAGCAACTTCACAATCTCAAACAGCGGGCCGAGAGCCCTCATTCTCCCAAGGAATCGAGCATGTCCAAGGATCAAGAACTAGGCACCCGCGAGGTGCTCCTCGAGCTGACCATCAAGGCCCCCATCTCACGGGTCTGGTCCGCTCTCGTCGAAGAAACAGGGTCCTGGTGGCACCGGGACTTCTACACCACCAGCGATGCCAAGAGCTTTCATATCGAAGCCAAACTCGGCGGCCTCATGTTCGAGGACTGGGGCGATGGCCATGGTCAGATCTGGGGTCGCGTGAACGGCATCCGCGCACCCAGCTACCTACAAGTGATCGGTGATTCGAGCCGAGAGTGGGGCGGTCCCAACCGCGGGTTCATGACCTGGAAACTCGAAGAAGCTGAAGCCGGCACCGTCGTGCGCTTCGAGCACTGCTTTTTTGGCAAGGCTTCCGACCAAACTCGTGACTCCCTGGATGCAGGCTGGCAATTGCTCTTTGGCAAGTGCCTCAAGCAATATGCGGAGACCGGTGAGGGCCCGGACTATGCCGCCATGGAAAGCTAGAGCTAGAGCGACAAGCAGGTACCATGCAGAACCCATCGCAGGACTTGCCATGCAGAAGAAACTCTTCACTCTCGCCTTCGGCCTTCCCCTCGTCCTCCTCTGTTGCCAGAGCAAGCAGACCCGGGTGCCAGCGCCCAAGCTCCGCTTCGCGGTCTCCTATCCGACTGGCCTTGCAACACAGCCCCTGGACGGACGCCTCCTGCTCATGCTGTCCAAGGACGGTAGCGCGGAGCCTCGCTTTCAGATCAACGATGGAGCCAAGGGACAGCAGATCTTCGGTATCGATGTAGAAGGCATGGCGGCGGGGGAAGCGGCCATCATTGACGGGCAGGTCTTCGGCTATCCGCGGGCCAGTCTTGGCGAGGTCGAAACCGGCGACTATTGGGTGCAAGCCCTGCTGCACCGCTACGAGACCTTCGAGAGGAGCGACGGTCACCGGGTCAAGCTGCCCATGGATCGCGGCGAGGGGCAACACTGGAATCGCGCTCCGGGGAATCTCATGAGCAAGCCACAGCGCATTCGCATCGATCCGGGAGCGAGGCAAATGGTGGCTATCTCACTGGACCAGGAGATCCCACCCATCGAGCCGCCAGCCGACACGAAGTACATCAAGCACATCAAGATCGAGAGTGAACTCCTGAGCAAGTTCTGGGGCCGGCCCATGCATCTCGGCGCGGTGGTTCTTCTACCCCATGGCTTCGACGAGCATCCGGAGGCGCGTTACCCGCTGGTGGTAAACCATGGCCACTTTCCGCATACCTTCACCGGCTTCCGCGAGACAGCACCGGACCCGGATCTGAAGCCGGACTTCAGCGAGCGCTTCCAGATGGCGGGCTACAATCGCATTCAGCAGGAGTATGCCCACGAGTTCTACAAGCAGTGGACGAGCCCGGACTTCCCACGCTTCATCATCATCAAGGTGCAGCACGCGAATCCTTACTATGACGATTCCTATGCAGTCAACTCGCAGAACTTGGGGCCCTACGGCGATGCCATCAACTACGAGTTGATCGCCGAGGTTGAGCGCCGCTTCCGTGGCATCGGCGAGGGTTGGGCGCGATTCACCTATGGCGGATCCACCGGTGGCTGGGAAGCACTCGCAGTCCAGGTCTTGTACCCGGACTTCTTCAACGGCTGCTTCGCCGCCTGCCCTGACCCCATCGACTTTCGCGCCTACACGGTTGTCAATCTCTACGAGGACAAGAACGCCTACTACCTGGAAGAGGATTGGAAGCGCACAGCACGCCCGGGGCACCGGGACTACCTGGGGCACGTGAGTTCGACTCTGGAGCAAATGAATCACCGCGAACTGGTCCTGGGCACGAACTCACGCTCCGGCGATCAGTGGGACATTTGGGAAGCGGTCTACAGCCCGGTGGACACAGACGGTTACCCCAAGCGCATCTGGGATAAGCGGACCGGAGAAATCGATCCCGAGGTCGCCGCACACTGGCGCGAGAATTACGACCTACGCCACATCATGGAGCGGGACTGGGCGAGCCTCGGACCCAAGCTCGAGGGCAAGATCCACATCTTCTGCGGGATGATGGACAACTACTACCTGAACAATGCGGTCTATCTGGCCGAGGACTTCCTCGACAAGACTGAGAACGGTGCCAAGGGCGGCATCGTCGACTACGAGCCCAAGGCGGAACACTGCTGGAACGGTGACCACCAGAATCCGAATGCGCTCTCACGCCTGCGTTACCACGAACTGTATCTGGCGCGCATCATGGCGCGCATTCAGGCAACTGCGCCGGAAGGAGCGGATCTGAGCAGCTGGCGATACTAGTCAGGCGCCGATAGCTAGCGATCGAACATGTGCAGAGCTGCCAGGTTCGCCGATCCATACCATGGATGCAGCTGCCATTCGATTCCGGACTCGGGATCGGCCTCAGCTAGAATCTTCTTGGCGGCAGACAGATCGCGAGCATCGAGAAGAAACAGCCCATTGCCGCTGAGTGAACCTCCGAGGCGCCCGTGAAAGAGCACGGTTGCCTTCTTCGCGAGTGCCAGCTCGGCAGAGACAAGATCTTCGGTGATCGCGATCACATAGGTCTTCATTTCTTCGTCACCCCTATCCCGGCTGGCATGGTCCAAAGTGTAGACCTCGCGAATCGGTGACTTGGAGGCGAAGGGGTAGGCGGCCATCTTGAACAACCCGGCCTCCACCGCTGGGTCGGTTGCCGTCAACTCACTCGCTCGCTGGACGCTGGGCACGTCGAAGAGAAAGATGCCACGATTCTCCGGGTCCGGCTTCGGGTTGCCCAAGGGCCCCGCAATCAAGAGCTCACCCTCTAGCCAGAGTCGATCGATGTTGGCGAAGTGTCCCGCGGACAGCTCTTCCACCTTGGCAGCTGGTAGATCCTGAGCGGGCCCGGTTTGTAGGAATACGAAAACGTAGTCCCGATAGCCCCCATCCGGATCCAATGCGTTGTTTGAACCAGCACAGGAGAAGCAGGCGAGAAGGACGCAGGTGGGGAGAAGGCGCAGCATGACAGAGGGGAGTCTGCACAGGATCGGCCTGCTTGTCACCTCTCGCCGCGCTACAGCCGGCAGCTTTTTACTCCCGGCCTTCGACCCCGCGCCTACTTGCCCGCATAAGGCATGCCCTGCTCGATCCACCTGGCCGGAGCCTTGCCCTTCAGATAGTGATCCAGGTACTCGCGCATCTTGATCGAGTAGTCGAGTTTGTTGGCGTACTTCTGCAGGTGATGGGGCTCGCCCCGATACTGCAGGAAGACACAGTCCTTGCCCAGGCGGCGCAGGGCCAGGTAGAGCTCGATGCCCTGATACCAGGGCACCGCCCCGTCCTCGTCACCAAACTGAATCAGCAGGGGTGTGCTGATCCGATCGGCAAAGAAGACCGGTGAGTTTTCGATGTACAGCTCGGGAACTTCCCAGAGGGTGCCGCCGATGCGACTCTGGGTCTTCTCGTACTGGAACTGCCTGGCCATGCCACTGGCCCAGCGGATCCCGCTGTAGGCGCTGGTCATGTTGGAGACGGGAGCACCGGCAATTGCGCAGGCGAAGGCATCGGTCTGGGTGATCACGAAGGCCGACTGGTAGCCACTCCAGGAGTGACCATGCAGTCCGATGGCATCCGGGTCAGCAACACCCATTTCGACGATCTTGTTGATCCCCGGCAGCAGACAGCGGGTGGCAGCCGAACCGGGATGGCCAACCTCGAAGCGGATGTCCGGCAGAAAAACTGCGTAGCCGTTGCTGGCGTAGTACGGGAAGCAGGGCCGGTGATTGATGACCACCGGATTGAACTCATGCAGCCGCTGAGTGAAGAAGCGGTAGTAGTACACCAGCACCGGGTAGCGCTCGCCGGGCTGATAGTTGCCCGGCTTGATCAACACTCCCTGCAGCTGGCTGCCATCCGCTGCTTCGTAGTTGACTAGCTCCGACTGCCCCCAGGCAAAGGGCGCCGTTTGCGCACCCAAGTTGCTGACCTTTTCGCTGGCAGCGAAACTCATGTCCCCCACCCAAAGGTCCGGGAACTCATCGTAGTCTTCGCGAGTGTAGAGCAGGCGTTCGGCGGACTTGGCCTTGGCGACGACGCGAAAGCGCTTGTCCGCCTCGAGCAGCTTTTCAACCACACTGCCTCCGACCTTGCCACGATAGAAGCCAAAGCCCTTCTCGAGATCCTGGTACGAGGAGAGGAGAAGTTCTTCCCCGGCGCCCAAGTACTCACGCTCTGGATCGAGATCCACGATGCGGAAGATTCGCTTTGCCTCGCGACCGGCACCGGCGGTGATGTTCTTCGCCTCGCCTTCAACCGTGGGAAACTGCCAGATGTCGTACTTGTCGTAGATCAGGACCGCAGACTCGTCCTCGAGCCAGCCCGCCACTCCGTAGCCGGGGACGTCCGAAGGAAAGTCGTGATCCTCGTTGGCGAAAGGCACCTTCAGACCTGCGGTCAGACTGCGAGTCTGCCGACTGCGAGTGCCACGCAGGTGCCACTGCCCCTCGCGATAGAAGGCAAGGAACTCGCCCCGGGGAGAGATCGAGACGCTGCCACCTTGGTGCTCGAGGGCCTTCTCCCGCTTGCCGCTGCGAATGTCCACCAGGTAGATATCTGCGAAGCGGCCGTTCCAGGTGATCTCCTTGCGGTATGGAGTGTCCGCGCGGCCAAAACCGATGACAGAGTTCTCAGGCACTTCGACCTGGGGCATGTCTTCGTCCGCCAGCGGCACGATCTTGCCGCCCTCACGGTGGTAGACCGCCCGATAGGTTTGGTTCTTCACCCGATTCCATTGGTTCTTCTGCTGGGTCGAGATGAGTGGATCGTTCCAGTGCCAGACGTCGAGCTCGCGAGCCTCGAGGATGGCCTCCTGGTCGAATGGATCCGCTGCATCGTCAGCGCCCGCCTTCTCGTCCTTGGATTGGAGCGAGCGCACAAGCTCGGCCATTTTCGCAGGTTGATAGCCAAAGAAGATCCGCTTGCCATCCTTCGACCAGGAGGGTCGGCTCTGCTTCGGCAGGACCCAGCCCTCGGGCGCGGCCGCAGAATCGGTGAGGACCTGGGCCTTGCTCTCCCCCCTGGTCCACAGCATCAAACTGCCGTCACCCTGTTCACCCGCCGGGTCCTCGATGCTGTGGATGAAGGCCAGGGCATCCGCCTGCTCATTCCAACCCATCTGCGAATAGCGACCGCCCTCGATGGCGTGCAGAGTGCCACTTTTGCCGGCGGCGTCCAGGGCGCGGTAGAAGAGACCGTTGTGACCGCGCTTGCTGGTCACTGCATAGACCAGGAACGCCGACTCGGGATCGAAGAGGTAGCCATCCACCTTTTCCATGCGCTCTTCGCCCAATGCGGCCAGGGAGTGCAAGACCAGGGCTGTGCCCTCCGCACGCTTGAACTCCTCTTCACCCTCGGGCTTGTTGTCGTCTTCCTGACTTGGAGCATTATGATGCACCGCTAGCCAGTGGCCGTCCTTTGAGAATCGACTCGCCTTCACCGACGCCATCGTCTTCTGCTCACCGGATTCGAGATCCAGAAGAACGAGGCCGGGCTTCTCCTTGTCCTTGCCCTTCTTTGCGTTCTCGGCATGACTCAAGCTACGAGTCATCTTCACCCAGCGTCCGTCGCTGGAGATCTCCGGGTTGGTCGCGAGCGGGATGCGATGCTCCCGATTGCGTCCCAGGTCCTGCACCAGAACCTCGTCGTCACCACGGTCCGGGTGCGTCTGGTAGGCGATGACCTGACCGTCTTCGCTGATACTCGGACTCCGAATGGCCCGAAAACGCATGACGTCATCAAAGGTCATGGCCCCCTTCTGCGCGGGTAGCAGGTCAGCAAGGAGAAGAACGGTGGGGACGAGGAGCAGGCGGCTCAGGGTCTTGGGGCTCATGGCGATCCTTCCGGCGGAACTGTGCGCAGAGAGAATAGTGCGGCACCGGAAGAATCGCGCGCCTTACCTAGATGGCTACCAGGTATTCCAGCCGAAGACCTGCTGCCGGCGCTCACCCTTCGCGGCGACCTGCAAGGGCACCTCGATGGTCTTGCTGGTCGGCGGAAAACAGAGGCTGTCATCGCAGGCCTGAAAATGCATGGTGACCTTCAGCATGATCTCGCCCGGCTCCACCTTGTCACCCAGCTTGAAGCGCAGGGCTCCCATGGGAATGTCACCCTCATAGATCGAGTAACTGGCATCGAGGGCCGGGTCCTTGTAGGTCTTGCCGCGGGGGTAGGCGATGGGAGCGGCCAACTCGACACCTTCCGGCAGCGCCAATTCGATCTTGAAGGGAATCATCAGCTCCTCCTGGCTCGAGTAGACGTGGTAGCCGTTGGCGATCATCGGCAAGAGAGCGAGCCTGAACTCGTCACCAGGCCTGACTAAGTCATGCGACCACATCCAGCGTGTCCCCACGCTGTGCTTGGCCTCGCTCAGCTTGAGCACCGGTCCCTTGCCCTCGCGAATTCCGCCGAATTGAACCTCGGGGGAATCACTATCGGCGAGGGCGGCAAGTTCTTCCATCACCAGATCCAAGCGAGGTCGTGCTTCCTTGTTGCCGTCCGCGGCGACGCGAATCACACCCGTCTTATCCACGAGGTAAATGCCATAGCGGCTGAAGGTATCCCAACTCGCACGCTCAGGATCGGCGACCACCGGGAACTCGTTGTTTACGAAGTCCTTGATCTTGGCCAGTGTCTTCGGGTCGACCTCTTCCTGGGCCACCGCGATGATCTCCGTGTCGAGGGCCTTGATGGCGGCATAGTTGGACTGCAGCTCCACGAGCTGCCGCAGGCAATACAGTCACCACCAGGATCGGAAGCTGACCACCATCAGGTTCTTCTTGCCCTTGAAGTCGAGGAAGCGCAGATCACCGCCTTCAGCCAGGGGCAGGGTCAGATCCGGCAGATCAATCTCCACCGACTCGGGAAAGAGCTCGCCGCCGTCGATCTGAAGGTTGCGCTTCTCCTCCGCATCAAGCTGGACGAGCTTTCCCGCCTTCATGAAGAACTCGTAGTAGCCCGGAAGCTCGTCGATGATGACCGGCTCCTGGGCTGCAAGACTGCCGATTCCGGCGGGACCGAGGGAGAGGCCGAGGCCCAGAAGCGTGAGGGGTAGCTTATGCATGATTCTCCTGCTGATCAGCAGACTAGCGCAGCACCTACGCTACGACCTGCTTCGAGATCGAAGGGATCTGGAATTTCCACCGCCCATTTCTTCCTACCGTTCGGGACTGCTCCTACCCTCAGGGCATGGGTGGCAGGGCAACAGCAGCTTCGATCTTGATGGCAGTAATTCCTCTGGGCGGCTGCCTCTCCGTGAGTCCGGAGAAACAGCCCAACCCGACACCGAGCACCATGAACCGGGAGGAGATGGTCGCGGACCTCATGGGGATGCTCAAGGATGGCGATGGCCCAGTCCGGGGAGCTGCCGCCAACCAGCTGGCGCTCATGGGCGCCAAGGAGGCTGTGGGCGAGCTGCGGGAGATTCTCCACGAAGACGACATGCAGCTGGCGAGTTTCGCCATCGCGGCCCTGCGCGAACTCAGCGCCACGGAGGCAGTGGCTGATATTCGCCCCTACATGAGCGCACCGGATCCGGGACTGCGGGTCACCGCCGGCGGCGCTCTCATCGTGCTCACGGACTACGAACCCATCGAGGGCCTGCTCAGCCTGGCCAGGCATCGGGACCTGCAGGTGCGCCGACTGCTCTGCCAGAGTCTCCTGCTCCTCTCGGACAAGCGCACTCTGCCTGCCTTGCTCGTGTTCTTGGACGATCCCGACCGTGGCGTGCGATCCATGGCGATGATGGCCCTCGGCCGCATCGGTGACCCGGCAGCGACAGAACGTATCGCGCCCTTCTTGACCTCCAACGAACGCAACCTACGAGTGAACGCCCTACGGGCCCTCGGCCAGATCGCTCCTGAAGACTATCGACCGGAGCTTCTCGGTGCTCTCGGCAGCCAAGATCCCTCCGAGGAAGAGGCGGCTCTCATCGGCTTGACCAAGCTGCGCGCGCCCGAAGCCCGGGATCATCTACTCGAGAACGACCCGGCCAATCCCTCGCTGAACCTCTGGCTCATGCCCGAGGCGACCGCCAAGAAGCTCGAAGACACCAGCATCCCGCTGCGCGAGCTGCGCTGGCTAAACTTTGCGGACATGGTCGCCCTACTGTCCCGAGAGACAGGCATCGAAATCGCTTTCGCCGAGGACTTGTCAATGGCGCCAGGCGAACTCGAACTGGACTCGCGTGCAATCGCTCTCGGCCATCGCCCGAACGCGAACACCGTCCTGCGTGTAGGGCAGCTTGTCGCCAAGGGCACCGGCGATTCGGCCTGGACCTGGATCTACAGCGATGGAGTGATTCGCGTGGTCAGCGCCAAGGAAGCCGTTCCTTTCTTCCGGTCAAGACTGAGCACGAAGTAAGTGACCTCGCCGCCAGACAGGGACAGAGCACGGCGACTGGCCACGAGCAGACTCCTTGCCTTCGCCATCGACTGGCTGGTGATCATCACTTACGGCGTCTTGCTCTTTCTCATCCAGCAGTACGTCTACACCCCGGACCCGGATCTCTTCGTCGGAGTCTGGCGCGCCCAGGGCATGTACTTCTGCCTGATCACCTTGCCGGTGATTCTGTACTTCACCATCTGTGAATGCTCGAGTATGCAGGCCAGCCTGGGCAAGCTGGCCATGGGGCTCAAAGTTGTCGGGGTCACTGGCGGGCGCATCGATTTCGGACGCGCTCTGGGCCGCAATTTGGGCAAGTTTTTTACCTGGGAGCTCGGCCACCTCGCGGTCAATCATTTCGTACAACTTAGCGACCAGGATCTTCCCCTATGGGTCTTTGTCGTTTCTGGTCTCGCCCAGCTGATCGTGGTCTTGTTCGTCATCCAAGTCTATCTCAGCGGCCGAACTGTCTACGACTACCTCGCCGACACCTGGGTGGACTCGCGCCGGCTGCAGTCTTGACCAACAGCCTTTGACCAAAGGCCTCCGGTTTTCGGAGACCTCAGAATGGCATCTCTGGACGGAGCAATGACCAGAGTTGACCGGGCCTCGCCGAGCCTCAGACAGCCCCGCAGTACCCTTAAGTACGAATCAGCTGGGAGACGATGCCTGAATGGCGAATTAGCCAACAGGCATGGCAAGAGTTCCGGCAGTAACAGGGCGCAGAATTCCGAGGCATCGGCTCCTTGTGCCTGCAGTCTGCCTCTTCTCAGGCATGTTCATTCTCAGCGCCTGCGGCGGTGGCGGTGGTAGCTCGACTCCCCCACCGCGCATGGTCTCGCCGAACCTGTCGACGATCAACGCCAACCCAACGGCTTCGGTCATCGCCGATGGAATCACTACGAGCACGATTACTGTCACCGTTCTCGATACCAAGGGACAGCCCTTCGCCAACAGGCCCGTGAGCATCAGCGCCAGTGGAACGAGTAATACTCTTCTGCAAACCGGCAGCACGGACAGCAACGGCATCGCCACCGGCGGCATCGCCTCGACCATCGCGGAATTGAAGACACTAACGGCGATCGTCGATCCAGGGCCCAATCAGGTCGCCATTGCCAATCAAGGCAACGTGACCTTCATCGCTGATGCATCCGCGATCAGTGCTGGGCTTTCCACGGTCAACGTAAATCCCGCCAGCGATGTAATCGCCGATGGCAGCCAAGTTGCTGATATTGAGATCACCCTCAGGGATGTAAACGGCAATCTCGTTCCTGCTCAGCCTGTGCAAATCAACGCCTCAGGCAGCATGAACAGCCTGGTCCAGCCTGGGCCCAGCGACACGAGTGGCATGGCCATGGGCAGCATTGCCAGCACGCTTGCCGAAACCAAGACGCTTACGGTCACCGTCAACCCAGGACCGAACCAGATCATTCTGCTGAGTCAGCCGAGCGTTGGCTTCGTCGGCGACCCGGCCAACATCGACGCCAATCTATCGAGCCTCAGCGCGGCGCCAAGCCTGGCACTCATCGCCGACGGCGTGGATAGCAGCACCCTCTCGATCACAGTCCGCGATGTAAACGGCAATCCAGTTGCAGCCCAGAACGTGCAACTGACTTCGGACGGCAGCAACAACAGCATTCTGCAACCCGGGCCTAGCGATGCCGGCGGCGCGACAAGTGGGAGCATGGCCAGCACGACTGCTGAGACCAAGACAGTCACCGCCACCATCAATCCCGGGCCCTCGCAGGTCCAGATCAACCAGCAGCCAAGCCTGGCTTTCATCGGAGATCCCGCGACCGTCAACGCCAGCAACTCGAGCCTGGTGATGTCGCCGACCAGTGGCGTCGTCGCGGACGGTACTCAATCGAGCCTGGCAACCATCACAGTTCGCGACGTGAATGGTAACCCTGTCTCGGGACAGCTTGTTTCTCTGGCCAGCAGCGGCTTCGCTAACTCAATTCTGCCAGCAAGCGCAGTCAGCGACGCAAATGGCCTGGCAACTGCCAACATCACATCTCTCCGTGCAGAGACCAAGACTATAACCGCAACCATCAACCCGGGACCTGCGCAGGTTGTCGTCACCCAACAGGGCAGTGTGCAGTTCATTGCTGATGCCAGCAGCATCAGCGCCAGCCTATCCAGTGCCAGCGCTTTACCAGCAACCAGCGTCGCAGCGGATGGCACGAGCATCTCGACCATCAGCGTCACTCTCCTGGATGTAAACAGCAATCCAGTGGCCGGCCAGTCTGTCCAGATCAGCGCCGATGGCATCCTCAACAGCATCGTCCAACCGAGCTCTAGCGATGCGGCAGGTCAGGCCAGCGGAACGATCGCTAGCACAGCTGCCCAAACCAAAACCATCACCGTCACCGCCAACCCGGGGCCGAGCCAGGTCGTCCTGGTGCAGAAACCGACCGTTGCCTTCGTCGGCAATGCGGCCGCAATCTCCGCCACGGGATCCAGTGTCATCGCCAGTCCTGACCAGGAACTGATCGCCAACGGCCTGAGCCAGAGCACGGTGACCATCACAGTCCGTGATACGAATGGCAATCCTGTCCCCGGTCAGTCGGTACAGATCGCGGTCGGAGGCGGCAGCAACCTGATCACGCAACCCCTGACCCTCACCGACGGTAATGGCGTCACCACTGCTCGGCTCGCCAGCACGCTGGCGGAGATCAAATCCATCAGCGCCACGGTGAATCCAGGACCAGGGGCCATGGTCTTGAGCCAACAGCCGCTGGTTGAATTCATTGGCGATGCGAACAACATCAGCGCGACCAACTCCAGCGCGGTGGCTCTGCCCCTGAGCGGCGTCATCACCAACGGCATCGATCAGTCCAGCATCACGGTCATCGTCCGCGATGTGAACAACAACCCAGTGCCCCAGCAGACAGTGAACCTGGCCGCAACTGGCACCGGCAACAGCCTCACCCAGCCCCCGCTCAGTGATGCCCTGGGCAGAGCAGTCGGCAGCATCGCCAGCACTGTCGCCGAAACCAAGACGCTGACGGCAACGGTCAACCCGGGCCCCTCACAGGTCGTGCTCACGCAGCAACCCAGCGTGGGTTTTGACGGTGATCCCAGCGACGTCAGCCCAGGCCTGTCCAGCCTGGTCGTCAATCCGAGCAGTAACGTCCTCGCTGATGGTGTCGCCCTCGCCAACATCAGCATCACCGTTCGGGACGGCAACGGTAATCCACTCCCCGGCCAGACCGTTCTGCTCAGCAGCGATGGCAGCAACAACACGATCGTGCAACCGGGCCCCACCGACGCCGCCGGCATGAGCAGCGGCAGCATCGCCAGCACCAACGCTGAGACCAAGACCATCATCGCCACCGTCAATCCCGGCTCCACTGCGGTCCAGCTCAGCTCCCGGCCCAGCGTGGAATTCGTTGGTGATCCGAGCACGATCTCCGCTGCCAACTCCTTGGTGAGCGCCACGCCGATCTCCGGCCTGCCTGCCGATGGCAGTACATCCGCAGTCATCCAGGTCACCGTCCTGGATGCGAACGGCAATCCAGTCTCAGGACAGAGCCTGCAGATCG
The DNA here is from genome assembly GCA_021776805.1 of Planctomycetota bacterium. Lineage (GTDB taxonomy): Bacteria > Planctomycetota > UBA1135 > UBA1135 > UBA2386 > JAJFFD01. The sequence continues at coordinate 6,306 of JAJFFD010000174.1, read as the reverse complement.
ACTCCAGCGGCACGAACAACAGTATCACCCAAGCCGGCGCGGTCAGCGACGCACAAGGCCAGGCCAGCGGCTCCATCGCCAGCACTATGGCGGAGAGCAAGACCATTACCGTCACGGTCAATCCTGGGCCCTCGCAGGTGGTCCTCATCCAGCAGCCCAGTGTCAGCTTCGTCGGTGACCCGGCGAGTATCTCCGCCACAGGCTCGACTGTCTCCGCGTCCCCTAGCACTGGCCTGATTGCGGACGGCGCGGATAGCTCGACCATCACGATCACCGTCCTGGACGCCAACAGCAATCCTGTTCCCGGGCAGACCCTCCAACTGAGCATCAGCGGCAGTAGCAACAGCATCATTCAGCCCGGGCTCACCGATGCCCTCGGCATGAGCACGGGCATGGTCGCCAGCGGCAAGGCGGAGGGCAAAACGGTGACCGTCACTGTCAACCCAGGGCCGGACCAGGTTGTCCTGACTCAGCAGCCGAGCCTCAGCTTCGTCGGCGATGCCAGCAATCTGAGCGCCGGCCTGTCCACCGCGCTCGCTTCTCCAAGCACCGGACTGACCGCCGATGGCAGTGATAGCTCTACCATCACAGTCACGGTCCTCGACGCCAATGGCAATCCAGTCAGCGGGCAAGCGGTGCAAATCGCTGCCAGCGGCAGCGGCAATACGATCACTCAACCCGGCAGCGCAACTGATAGCAGCGGGCTGGCCAGCGGATCGATCACGAGCACGGTTGCGGAGAGCAAGACCCTCACGCTAACGATCAATCCCGGGCCTTCGCAGCTCGTCCTCAGCAGCCAACCTCTGCTGACCTTCGTCGGAGACGGGAGCAATCTTTCTGCAAGCCTGTCCACCGCTAGTGCCTCGCCTGACACTGGCCTGAGCACCAACGGTAGCGACGCATCCACCGTCACCGTGACCGTCCGCGACATCAACGGCAACCTGGTAAGCGGCCAGACTGTCCAGATCGCTGCCGATGGCACGGGAAACAGCATCACACAACCCGCTACCACCAGCAATGGCAACGGCAGCGCCTCAGGCACCATCGCCAGCAGCACAGCCGAAACCAAAACGATCACGATCACTCTCAACCCGGGCCCATCCCAGGTCGTCTTGTCACAACAGCCCACAGTCGAATTCCTGGGTGATGCCAGCAATCTGAGTGCCGGCCTCTCAACGGCGATCGCTTCGCCGAGCAGTGGCCTGGTCGCGGACGGAATCGACAGCTCGACCATCACGGTGACTGTCCGCGACGGCAATGGCAACCCGGTCGCCGGACAGAGCGTGCAGATCAGCTCGGACGGCAGCAGCAACACGATCCTCCAGCCGGCAATCAGCGCTGCAAGTGGAGTCACCAGCGGATCCATCGCCAGCAGCAGTGCCGAAACTAAGACGATCACGATCACTCTCAACCCGGGCCCATCCCAGGTCGTCTTGTCACAACAGCCCACAGTCGAATTCCTAGGTGATGCCAGCAACATCAGCGCCAGCAACTCCAGCCTCCTCGCTTCGCCCATTTCGGGCATCAGCGCAGACGGCCTGGCGAACTCAACCATCACGATCACCGTTCGCGACAGCAACGGCAACCCGATCCCCGGACAGACGCTGCAACTCAGCGCATCCGGCAGCGGCAACTCCCTGACGCAGCCCGCCGCGATCACCGACGGCAACGGGATGACCAGCGGTTCGATCGCCAGCACGGTAGCGGAGATCAAGACCATCACCGCAATCGTGAATCCGGGCCCCGCACAGATCACCATCGACCAACAGCCTAGACTGAGCTTTGACCCCCTACTCGACCTGGACGATGGCCGCCTTGTCTACGCTGAATCTTCCCTCGCCGCGGCGCATCAACGCGACTGGCTTGCTGGCAGCAGCGCCTGGGGAAGCGAGTCGAGCACCGCCAGCGGGGCGGCCGACATCCTCTGGACTCAGAACCGCATGCGACCCCTCGGTTGGTATCGCAAGTCCTGGACGGCGCGCAAACAGCTGACAATTGCTAGCGCTCTAGTCAGCGGCTCGACCGATCTCCAGAACTTCCCCTTGCTCATCGCCATCGATGACAGCGATCTCGCGGGAAGCGCCCAAGCCGACGGTGATGACATCCTATTCACTGCCGCCAACGGCACGACGCAGCTCGCACACGAGATCGAAAGCTATGCCGCCGGGGTACTCGTCGCCTGGGTCAGCCTGCCGATTCTCTCCGCTTCTCAGGACACGACGATCTTCCTCTACTACGGCGACCCCAGCGCAAGCAACCAGGAGAATGCTGCCGCAGTCTGGTCCCATGGCTACGCGGCGGTCTGGCACCTGGCTGGTAGCTACAGCGGCACGCCGAACGAAGTCATCGACTCAAGCGGTAACGGTAACCACGGTCAGGCGGGCACGGCCCCCACTCAAAGCACTGGTCGCATCGGCATGGGCCAGGACTTCGAATCCGGAAATTCCGAGTACCTGCAGGTGGACCATGGCGGCAACTTGGATTTTGCAGCTGCCAATTCGCAGTTCACCATCAGCGCCTGGGTTCGCCCCGAGTCACTGGGCGCATGGCAGTCAATCCTCAGCAAAGGCGCCGCCTCCCCCTTTGATCAATGGCTCGGCTTGGACAACTCCATTCCCGGAGTTCCAGGCTTCGAACTGGATAGCAGTGTTCTCGCGGCGACCGGCACTCTCAGCTCCGGGTCCTGGACATACTTGGCCTTCACCTGGGATCACCTCGACATGCGCGTGCAGATCAATGGCGTCGATGATGTGTCGAGCTTGGCTCGCATTCTCGATCTCAGCGACAGCAGTGATACGAGCTACATCGGCGCCATCGATGCTGGGGCCGGCGATCCCTTCGATGGCGTCCTCGACGAAGTTCGCGTATCTGCCATGACTCGCAGCAGCGACTGGCTGAGAACCGAGTTCAACAACCAGTCCGATCCAGGAGCCTTCTCCTCACTAGGCAGCGAAGAGGACTTTGCCAGCGATGATGGCGAAGAACTCATGGCCGTTCTCTCTGACACTGGCGCGGGAAGCTCACTTGACTTCTTCAGCGGCAGCAACGGCAACTGGTCCTTGGACTGGAACAGCACAGCAATCGCACAGGCGGAAGCAAACAAGCGCGGCTTCGCCCTCGCGTACGAGGACAGTTCTGGCGAAGCACTCGCAGTCTATACTAGCAACACGAATACTCCCCGCTATCGCAGCCGCAGCAGCGGCAGCTGGTCCAGCGAACAGCCCCTGCCTCTCAACGACGGTGCGGGCCATAATCCGGATCCCAACACGGGCATCGTGCTATGGACCGAGCTCGCCAGCAGGCCAGGGACCGACGAGATCACCCTGCTCTATCTTGATGCCAACCGTGATCTGATCGCCATCGTCTGGGACGGCTCCCAGTGGCTGACCAACAGCGCCGTCGTCCTCGAGACCGAGATGAAGATCAATGCATCGAGTGGCGAGCTAAGCAATCGAAACTTCGATCTCGCTTACGTGGAGCAGACTGGCCAACTCATGACTGCCTGGTCGCGCGAGAGCGACACGGGCTTCTGGTATTCCACCAAGACTGCCGGCAGCAGCAACTGGAGCACAGCGGCACAGATCTCTTCTGCCCCCGGCGGCGGCATCGTGCACTTCGTCGATCTTGCTGCCGAACCTCAGGGTACGTGCGTCGCCGGCGCTTTCTTTGATATGGGCGACGGCACCGAACGCCTGGGTCTAGCAACCTGGGATGGCAGCAGCTGGATTAACCCGGGCGAATACGATTCCCAGACCCGCAACGTCAACGACTCCGCCACCGGCGACTTCTTTGGTGCAGTCGGCTGGGTCGGCACCAGCGGCAAGGCAATTTGTGTTTACTCAGACAACAACAACGGCGACATCGACTGGGCTTCCTGGACAAGTGGTGCCGGCTGGGCAATCGAGACCGATGTCCCCATCGCCGGCAAAGGCTTCACCGAGTCTGTACTTCTGCACAGCTATCGAGGTCAGGATCGCGTTCTTCTGCTGATCTCAGACAGCGCTGATGACCTCTGGTCCGCCAGCTACGATGGCAGCACTTGGAGCCTGGGCAATGCTGGCTCCGCCCTGGAAACCGACCTCTCCGCAATCGACACTCGACCCTTTTCTCTGAGCCTCAAGCCCCACTAGCGCAGCGACGCGCCATTACTTGGTGCGCAACTCCATCGGTCGCGAGAACGAGAATCGCAACTGACCAGGATTCGAGGCATCGAAGGCGAGCACCTGCATGGCGACAGCCATGCCCGCGGGCACTCCAGGGGGCAGGAAGACATCGAAGTGCGCATCACTGAGGTCGCATGGATGTGCAATCGGCGGATTGATCACCCCTGAACGCAGCAGAAACACCGGTGAACTGAGGGCCAGCGCACCATTGATCCCCGGTAACACCTGGCACTGGTCAGCGGCAAAGCTAACCAACATTACCCAGGGCAGGCCACTCCCGCCAAAGGCCGAGAATCGCAACTGGCTACCAGGAGAAACCTCTGCAATCAAACGTGTGCAAGTGAAGCCCTCGCAAACCGACTCAAAGGCAGGCCCTCCCGGCAAAGGCCCCTGGCTGATCACGGCGACACCAATGCCAACAGTGTTGGAGGGTATGCCTGTCTGCCCACGCAGATTGGTCAACAGTGAGAGGACAAGAAGACTGGCGAGACCGCTTCTGAGCATGATTTGACTCCTGACCGCACAGCTAGCGCGAGAAAGTGGGCAGGTCACAGCTCCGGGCGAAACCGGGCAGTTCTACTTGCCAGCAAGCTCTGGAATCTGCGCCAAGTAGCTCGCCGGATCATTGGCGAACTTGTCTCTACATTCGGTATTGCAGAAGCCGATCACCTTGCCCTTGTAGAGAGTCATCGAATCCGCACGCGGCGCATCACCGGAGAAGGGGCAACTCGCATTGATGATCGACGCAAAAGCCACCGTCTCTGCCACTGGTTTGCCATCGCGATGCAGCCACATTCCCATGCTCCGCGTCACCATTTCCGAAGCATCCTGCTGCACGAAATGACCGGCTCCGGGCACGGTTACCAGAGTTAGATCCTTCTCCAACCATTCCCAGGTATCGTTCAAGCCCGCCGGCAACAGGGCCCAGTCATCAAGGCCGTGAATCATGAGCACAGGTGACTTGACCTTGGGATAGGTCATCGCCTGCGCCGTCGCTTTCGAACCAGTCTTCGGATAGTTGGCCTTGTAGTAATTCAACATGGCTTCGAAGTCAGAACGCTCGAATGCCGCGACGTACTTTTGCTTTGCCGACTCATCATTCACCCAACCCGCCAAACCTACCGCCGTTAACTTCTCGTGCGCATCCTCAGCCTGAAAGTCCCGGGCGTACTGACTGTTCCGTTGCTGCTTCTCATTGCCCGCCAACTCTCGAGTGAGACCCTTTGGATGTGGCAGGTTGCAGATGATCAGCCGCTCGAGCATTTCTGGTCGACTCATGGCAAAGCTCCAGGCGATCATCCCGCCCCAGTCATGACCGACAACGGTGGCCTGCTCATGGCCGAAGTGCCGTATGACAGCAGCGACGTCTCCTACCAGCAGAGGCATCGCGTACTGAGCCACACCCTTCGGCTTGTCCGACTTGTTGTAGCCGCGTAGGTCAAAGGCAACAACGTGATGATCCTTCGCCAATTCCCGCATCTGCCTTCGCCAGCTGTACCAGAAGTCAGGGAAGCCGTGCAGCATCACCACCAGGGGTCCTCCGTTCCCTATGCTGGCGTAGTGGAGCTTGACACCATCGCTGTCCACGTAACCCTTACTCACCAGATCTTCGATCGGCCGATCATCAAGCTGAGAAGAAACTGGAGCGGCAAGCGCGCAGAGAGTGAACAGCAGGATTGAACTTCGCATGGCCGGCACAGGATACCCGTCCAAGCGGAACAGTTCAGACTGGAGGAACAATCATCGCTCCCTCGTCGCGAACTTCTGCCTAGCTAGCGGAAGCGCCTGATCAACCTCATACCTACTGGCAGCTCGAGCGGGAGCGGCGCGTCGTGGTGCATCGAACTCCACAGCGCGCGAACTCCATAACGCGCATCGAGGTTGGGAGAAAGGTTGCAGGAGGTGTTCTTACTCCGCTTTCCCTCCTTCGCGGGGGACGGAAGGAGATGAGAGGGGAAGGAGGGAAGTGGATGCTGAACGACCAGGAGAACTCGATGACCAGTATCAGAAGCGATAACAAAACTGAGTTCAGGAACCGGGGGCATCGTTCAGATCCAATTTGAAGTCAGGAGAAGAACACGCACAGAGGATTGGGTTGCGAAGCAAGAACAACCTCCTGCGTTGACGAGTAGTCGAGAGTGCC
>JAJFFD010000173.1 GCA_021776805.1 Planctomycetota bacterium | reverse complement strand
GGCGCTTTTCGGCAGAGAGACGCGGCAGGGAATGGAGCTGTACTGAAGGCAGCAATGGGCTTTCAACACGGGGCTGGACCGAGTCCGGTGAGCAGCCGAGAATTCGCCGAGCCCCTCGCTCGCAGACTGGAGGCCGAAATCGTCACGACTTCTCCCTGACACCGGCTTCAAGTTCTTCGTAGGGCTGCGAGTTTTCCATCCTGATCCCCTCCACAGCCGCTCGGAGAGACACCCCATGCAGTCACCTCTCGCCTCCTCCCTCGCCCTCGGTCTCAGCACTCTGGTCCTCCTGGCTGGAACTTCCAGTCATGGGATCTCAGCCCAACAACCGCATCAGCACAGCGCCGAAGCCAACTTCAAGCTGGCCGCACGCTTTGCCCCGTACAAGATGCGTGGCCTGCTCAAGAGCACTTCGGTCTCACCGCGGTGGATCGAAGGCAGCGACCGCTTTTGGTATGAGTACGAAACTTCGGATGGCAAGCGCTACTGGTTGGTCGATCCGATCGCCGGGACGAAGACCGAGATCTTCGACAACGACCGCATCGCTGCTGAATTGACCAGGATCACCCTGGATCCATGGGATGCACAGCATCTGCCGATTCGTCGCATCAAGTTCATCGACGGGGACACCCTGCAGTTCGAGGTGCAGTCCACCCAGGATGAGGAGCAGGAGGATGCCGAGGAGAAGAAGGAAGAGGAGCAGGAGAAGAAGGAAGACGACATGGAAGAGGGTGGCGGCCGCCGCGGTAGTCAGCGCCCGAAGAAGAAGGTCTTCCATTTCGAGTACAAGGTCGGCGCCAAAACTCTGCGTGAGCTGGAGGATTGGGAAGCTCCCGAGTCACAGGCTTCTTGGGCGAGTATCTCCCCCGATGGCAAGTGGGTCATTTTCGTCCGCGATTACAACCTGCAAATGATGAGCGGTGAGGACTATCAGAAGATCCTCGATGCTCGCCGCAAGGCCAACAAGGCCGGCCCCGCAAGCGCTGCTGGTGCTCGTGGTGGGCGTGGCGGCCGAGGTGGTCGAGGCGCTGGCGCCACGGGCGGCAACTCCCAGGCCGAGCGCATGAACAAGGTCGAGGAAGACGTCGAGGTCGTGGAGTTTCAGCTCACCGAGGACGGTGAGGAGCACTACGCCTATGGCGGTGGTGGTCGCGGGCAGATCGATACAGAGCGCGAGGAGCGCAAGGGCTGGCGAAAGAGGGCATCCATCAATTGGACCAAGGACTCGAAGCGCTTTGCCCTGACTCGTGGTGATCGCCGCAAGGTGGGAAATCTCTGGGTCATCCACTCAGTGGGTCACAAGCGCCCTGAACTGGAGACTTACAAGTACGACATGCCCGGTGACGAGAACGTCTCGCAACCGGAGATCCTGATCTACGACATGCAGGAAGAGAAGATGGTCAAGGTGAAGACCGAGGGCTGGAAGGATCAGCGCCTCTCCATCTACACGGAGCGTCAATTCACCTATCCGGACAGCGAGGAACCGCGCCGCTCCTACTGGCTCGGCGACGATTCGAACACCCTCTACATTCGTCGGATGAGTCGTGACCAGCATCGCATCGATGTGATGGCTGCGGATGCGAGCACTGGCGAGGTCAAGGTCTTGATCGAAGAGCGGCTCAATACCTATGTGGAGAGCCAGCGCCTCGAGTTGCTTGCCTCCGGCGACATGCTCTGGTGGTCCGAGCGCGACGGCTGGGCGCACATCTATCGCTACGGTCCTGATGGGAAGCTGAAGAACCGGCTCACCGAGGGGCCCTTCTCCGTGCGCAGCATCGCCGGTGTCGATGAAGAGGCCGGAAAGGTCTACTTCACGGCCAACGCCCGCGAGAAAGGCGAGGACCCGTACTATCAGCACCTGTACTCAGTGGGTCTCGATGGCGCCAACTTGCAGCTGCTCAACGCGGGCAACTTCGACCATCGCATCAGCATGAATGAGGCGAAGAGCTACTTCGTAAACAACTACTCGCGGATCGATAGCGAGCCGGCTTCGGCGGTGATCAGTAGCCATGGTCGCAAGATCATGGATCTGGAGAAGGCAGACTTCTCCCAGTTGTTTGCCACGGGCTACAAGTTCCCCGAATCCTTCAAGGTGAAGGCTGCGGACGGCATCACCGACATCTACGGCAACATCTACAAGCCCTTCGACTTCGATGCTAGCAAGAGCTATCCGATCATCGCCTATGTCTATCCCGGGCCGCAGACCGAGTCGGTGGCCAAGGCCTTCTCCACCAGCGCCAGCCAGGTCGCCCTTGCGCAGTTCGGCTTTGTCGTAATCACCGTTGGTAACCGCGGCGGCAATCCGGCGCGTTCCAAGTGGTACCACAACTACGGCTACGGCAATCTGCGCGACTATGGCCTGGCCGACAAGAAGGCTGCCATCGAGCAATTGGGTGACCGCTTCGACTTCGTGGACACGACCCGCGTCGGCATCTACGGCCACTCAGGTGGCGGGTTCATGTCGACGGCGGCCATGTTGGTCTATCCGGAGTTCTTTCATGTCGCGGTTTCCCAGGCGGGTAACCACAACAACGACATCTACAACGCCAACTGGTCCGAGAAGCACCACGGCATCAAAGAGGTCACCGACGACAAGGGCGAGGTGGACTTCGAGTTCAGCATCGCGAAGAACTCGGACTTGGCAAAGAACCTGAAGGGCAACCTGCTCCTGGTGCACGGTGACGTGGATAACAACGTTCACCCGGCGGGCACCATGCGGGTGGTGGATGCGCTCATCAAGGCGAACAAGCGCTTCGACTTCTACCTGCTGCCGGGCCAGCGCCACGGCTTCGGTTCCGCTGGCGATTACTGGTTCTGGATCAGCTCGGAGTACTTCGTGAAGCACCTGCTCGGGCACGAACGTTCGGCGGTCGATATCCGCGAGCTGAACGCGGAACGGGCGCAGTCGCGCTAGAGCCCTAGTCTTTCCCGCCCACTAGCTCTCGCCATGCCTTGGCGAGAGCTTCGCTGGGCAACCAAGAGGTGGGATAACTTGTCCGCGGCGCATCTGCCGCGGGCACGATGGCCTTGGTCTTGGGGTCGGCGATGAAGCCTGCGCCGCGATCCAGGACGAGCAGCTCGCCTTCGCCAGCCTCCGGCAGACGCATGGGAATCACCGCATCGTAGAAGGCGAGGGCCATGGCCTTCGATCCCGCCACCCGGTGGCTGATGCCCGGCTCCACCGCCAGGGCCCAAAGCGCTCCGGCTCGGCGATTGATGGCGAAGATGCCTTTGATGATGTCGTTGCGAAACTCCAGGTCCGTCTCGCCGATGAAGAACATCCCTGGCACCATCTGCGCCGCCTTCGATGCCTGCGCCGAGTAGTAGATGCCGCCCTTGTTGACTACGAAGGCCAGGCAGCGCTCCGGTTTCCAGAGGGCGAACTCGTAGTTGAACTGACCGCCGGCGGACATGCCCCAGAAGAGCAGGGGTGCCTTGGCGAGCTCTGGATGCTGGGACTTCTCGGCGAGTTGGTTCAGCGCCTGGAGCAGGGCGTCGCCGCTGCCGCGCTTCACGTCTACATATTCTTCGATGAACATCTGCTCGTGGCGCCGATCGGTTATCTGTAGGCCGACCAGGGCCAGGCCATGCTTTTGCGCGAGCTGTTGCCAGTCCTGGTCTTCGACCTGGCCGCGACCATCGCCGTTCGAGCCAGGCACGAGGACGAGGGCGGCGCGGATGGTCGCCGTCGCCTCAGGCAGCCACAGTCTGAATTTGGCTTGGTCGAAGTTTGCCCCTGGCTCAAGAGAGACATCGAAGCTCTGTGCCGGTAGCAGGGAAGGGATTGCGAGGATCAGGCAGGCGAGGCGGAGTCTTCTCATGCGGGTGGGATCTGGATCTTCCGGAAGGCCTCACCATAGCCCACTCCACGATTGAAGATCAGTGCGCGATGCGCATTCGCCCCCTGGACCACGTGCATGCAGTCGACGTAGGCAAGCTGGGACTCGTAGGCCCGCATGGCC
>JAJFFD010000172.1 GCA_021776805.1 Planctomycetota bacterium | reverse complement strand
TTGCGCAGGTACTTACCGCCTTCGAAGCCGGCAAAGAAACGCTGCAGCATGGAGTGCTCGATCTCCGCCTCCGAATCGTCCGCCTGCAAGCTCGTCTGCGCTGCATAAGTCACCGCATCCGAGCCATGCACGAGCACGTGATACCAGGGCTGATCCGTATCCGGTTGGCTGCGGTTGCGTCGGTACCATTCCTCACTGGCCCGACAACCCAAGTCGTGGTCCACCACCAGGCCGCGGTACTCATAGCGCCGGTGACGAACCAGATCGCCTGGCTTGAAGACGGCGAGCCCCAGAAGGACGCCCTCCTTGCCCTCTTGGCTGAATGACCGCAGCTTCGCGCGGAACTCACTCATCCAATTGCGCAGGCGTATCAAGTCAGCGCTACTCGGCTTGTCTGCAAGCCGCTGCAGTTCGGGCTCCAGGTCAGCACCGAAGTCGACGAACTTCCCCAGGACCGTGTCACGCACCAGGCGGGACTCGTCATCGAGCAGTGCGAGAAGGTGGGGCAGCTGGCTGGGATCCGGGGCAGTCATCGCTTCAGCCTATTGCAGCGACTTCGCCCCCTAGATGAAAGGCTTCCAGCTTGGTTCTACACCGCGCATGCAGGACCATGTTCGAGTCCCCCCCATGGCCAGCAAGAAGAAACGCTTCGTGCGCATCAACGAGGAGTTGGTGCTGATCCGCGAGACGCATCGCAGCGTCCTCGAATGGATGCGCTTTGCCGGCCAGGAGGTGAGCGTCCTCAGCCTGCAACTGAGCTCTGAGGATCTTGGCGAGTGCGCCCGGGCTCTGATCAAGACCAACTGCGACTGGCAAAACGACTCAGGGACCTTTCGGGTGAGACGGAGTGCTGAAGAGATGGAGCTGACCCTGCGGTCCACCGGCATCAATGCCCAACGTCAGGTGCTGCAGCTGGACCAAAGTGGTCTAAGCAAGCTTCGCGCAGCAATCTCGGAATTCACCGGCAAGGATGCCGAGCCCGAGTAACCGGCTACTCGGGCGATAGTCCGAAGAGAACGGCAGGCATCGCTCAGTTGCTAGGGACCCAACCCTCTCCTGGATCGAAGGCCGTCATTGCCCCGGCGATCGCAGCGCTGTCCTCACCGAGATCCCGTTCGTAGACCACGCCGTGATGGCTGACCATGAAGCTCATGATTCCGGTCTGCCCGTAGTTCGCCGGCCAGGCCACGAGTCCAAAACCACCGGTCATGTTGCCCTCGACCACGTATTCCTTGTCGCCCCCATCCGCAGACGGGCCCTGAGCCCTGAGTATCTTCACGTAGTAGCCAAACCAGGGTGTACCAGCTACTCGCTCGCCAACGTAGATCTCGTTGTCAGCGATCAAGCCGCTGAGTGGGCAAAGCGGCATCTCGCCAGCTTCTTCCTCGGGCCAATAGAGACCATCGAACTTGCCCGGAGTCGCCTTCAAGACTTGCGCAAACTCCCGCACAGCGTCTCCGTCCCAATCCCGGTTGCGGTAGATGTACTGGGCGTCCAGATAGTTGCGGCAAAGGTCGATGGCTTCGAGCTCGTTGCGACCGATGCGACGGGTCAAAATCTCATCGATACCCTTTTCTGTGTCGAAGTACCAAGACTCCCCTTCTCGTACCAGGGGGATCGGTGCCGGCCACTGTTCACGCCCAAGGATGATCTGGACCATGTCATCCGCAACCGCTTCGAGCACGGTCATCTCGTCCGCATTCGCGCAGAACTCAGCTCTCGCCATGCTCTCCTGCGCCGGATCACCACTGGCAACTTGAGCAATGTATTCCGCACCGAAGATGCTGGTGATGGTCTCCGAGTCATCCGCACGAGCCGCAGCCAGCAACATGGCCATGGCGACTTCTGGACTGGCGAAGGTCAACTGACTGATCTCGGGCTGCGCTGCAGGCACAGCTGCAGCCTGCTCCGAACTGGTTCCGCAGGCGCCAAGCAGAGTCACAAGTGTTAGGACCAGAGCTACATGTTTCTCGAGCATTTTCATCTTCGACGTCCTCCTCCACCGGCACGGCTACGGCCTCCGCTAGACCGTCCGCGACTGCGAGCGCCGCGACTGCTACTCGAACGGGCGCGTGATCCACGGCTGCTGCCGCCAAAGGCACCGCCGGATGGCGGGCGGCGAGTTGATGCACGATTCGTCGGCCGGCGACTACTGCTCGGGCGACCAGTGCTTGGTCGGGCACCAGTGGACGGTCGAGTGCGATTGGGAACCCTTGCGTTCGGAGGCCGATAGCCGGTGCTCGGTCTGGCACCAGTTGAGGGCCGCCCTGTGTTAGGCCGCCCTGTGTTAGGCCGTCCAGTGTTTGGCCGATTGGCTGGTCGAGTGCCCGGTCGGTTGCCTCCGGGACCACCCGGCCGATTGCCAGGCCCGCTTCCATCCGGACGTCCCGGTCGATTGCCTGGCCGGTTGCCTGGCCGGTTGCCATGGTTGTAACCCGGTGGGCGGTTGTATGGCCGGCCGTTGATGTTGACCGTGGTGTGACTGTGCCAATGGCAGCCACCCCAGTGACCCCAGTTACCACTACCCCAGATCAGATAGCCAACGGCGATGCCGGCACCAAAGGTGACTACCGGCGAGGGCTGCTTGTAGACCACCACCGCGGGCTGGTAGACCGGCACGTAGATGATCTCCGGATCCGCTTGCACGACGCGGATCACCTTCTGCTCGACGATCACTGTCTGTTGTTCGGTGGTCACCAGATTGCCCGCGTCGTATGCACGCCGGCGGAATTCTTGGACCGCATCCATCACGTCCGCCTGCTGGTAGGCGACCGCGTCCCCCAGCTCGCCCATCCAGTCCGGGTATTCGGCGAACTGCTTGATCACATCGGGCACGGGGATGAGCGCCTGCACTGATGGGTCCAGAGCCTTGACCTCTGGATCCGAATCCTTGGGTTCCGGGTTCTTCTCGATGATCGCTGCCGCTGCAAGCATGTCATCCGGGAAAGTGGAGGCAGGCAGGATGTAGCGCACCAGTTCGTCCGGGTAGAGGGCGAAGGGGCCGACGACTTCCTGCAGCTCCTCGATGCTGAGGTTTTGATACTCGGCATCTGCTGGCGCTGCCTCTGGATCTTGGGCGAGGACTGGTGCGCAGACCAGAATCGCCAGCAAGATGCTTCTGTCGGGACGGTTTGGTTGCTTGCGTCTGGCGAGGTACATAGCTCATCTCCTGAGCATTGGGATAGTGGCGCAGGGACAACATAGGGTCTGAGCGATGTCAGACCATTCGAAAGCCCCGTGGAAGCCGCGATCTGTCGCGATCAAGGGGCAGGCATCCCAAGGGGCAACTGGACAAGCAGGCCGAATTCTTGTCACAGTAGTCCGCTCCCAGGGCACAGATCCCAGAGCCCATGAGCAGCATTTCCGGCAAAGCATTGACCGAAGGCCTGGAGCACCTCTCTTGGCTGAGGCGACTGGCAGAAGGCATGGTCCAAGATCGGGGACTTGCGAGCGATCTGGCCCTCGATGCCTGTCAGGCGATGCGCGCCAAAGGCGACCAGCCCATAAGGAACCCACGCGCCTTTCTCCGTGGGGTCCTGCACAAGCTCGTGCTCAAGCATCGCCATGCAGAACGCACTAGAACTCGGCACGAACGAGCTTGCGCAGAAGACGAAACTTATCCTGCGAGCGCAGATCTCGCCGGCCAACTCGAAGTGCAGCGCCTCCTCCTCGAACAGGTGGAGAGGCTGCAGCCCGCTCAGCGCGAGGTCATTCTGCTGCGCTACTACCATCAGCTTTCCGCCGCGGAGATCGCCGAGCGACTGGAGCTCCCCGCAGCCACGATTCGGAAGCGCCTGCAGCGTGGGCTTGAAGAGCTGCGCCAGGCCTTGGATCGGCGCTATCCGGATCAACTCGCATGGGCAGCTCTGCTGCTGCCTCTCAGCCATCCATCACCAGCCATTCCCCAATGCAGCCTTCCCATTGCAGTCGGAGCGCCGATCCTCATGTCCAAGTCCGTTCAACTAGGTCTCGCGGCCGTAGTCCTGATCGCTGTCGGCTGGTTTGTCATGGCCAGCGTCGATCCCTTTGCGCCCGCGATCAGTTCGGAACCGGGAAATGCCGGGGAGGCTGTCGCAGTCCCAACTGCAGAGATCGAGCCTGCCGTTGATTCCAAGCAAGCATCTGTCGAAACAGAGAAGGTCGCTCGGAATCGAATTGCAGCTCCGGGTTTCATGCACTTGCAGGTCCTCGAAGCGAACGAGCAGCCCTTTGCCGAAGGTCGGGTGTTCATGATCGATGCAGAGGCCAGAAAAGCGCAGAGTCTGGCTACGGACGCAGAAGGACTCCTACGCCTGGAAGCGGATGGCCGGCAGATCTTCCTTGTCTTCGACCGACCGGGCAGCTTTCCCTATCTGCATGCGACCGAGGCACGCGCGGAGCAGCACCTCTTGCGTCTCCCGGGAACCGATCTATTCGGTGGCCGCCTCGTCTTGAATGGGCAGGCTCCACCCGAAGCGGTCACTCTGCGTCTCGATTCGGATCACGCGGTCATCA
>JAJFFD010000171.1 GCA_021776805.1 Planctomycetota bacterium | reverse complement strand
CCTGTTGAACTGAGAAGCCACTCCTGATGCGTCCCCGTAAGCCTGCGCCGCCTCCCGATAAGCTGCGCGGGCTTCCTTCTGAAGCCCTTCCCTCTGCTTGCGCTCGAGGACCGTGCTGTCATCGACTGGCACTTGCAAGTCCAGCAGACGCTGGGCAAATCGAGATTGCAGCTGATTGGCTTGCTGGACCAATGCATTCATCTCCGCGGATGCGGGCGTCTTGGCGAGGGCGGCGGTGAGCATGGACTCTGCGGCACCAAGGCTCGCCGCATCGCCCTTCATGGCAACCGTTCTAGCCTCCTCAATGCTTGCATCCAGCCCAGTTCGCGCCTGCTGAATGGCAACCACGAGACCATTCTTGACCGCCGGGACTTCGAGCTCGCTACCGGTGACCAGCATCTCCCGAAAGATCTCGACCGCCTGCGCATACTGCCCACCTTTGACCGCCTGCTCGGCAATTCCGAATACGACCGAGTCAGAAAGCCCTGCCGGACTCGCATCCCCCTCTGCCCCTTCACTCTCCAAGTCCTGAGCGGCAGCTGCCTTGTCCGCGGTGGCCCTAGCCAACTTACGATCAGCGGCTAGCTTCCGCGCTGCGGCGTCGCGATCAGACTCCTGGGCCAGGCGTTGGGCAGCTGCCAAAGCTGCCTTTTCCTCCTCGACCTTGGCCTGCAACCATCGCTCGGCAGCAACTTGATCATGCAGTTGCTGCCCCTCCACACGCAGGTCCTCGAGCTTGCTGAGAAGAAGCTTGGCGACCTGACTCTCGACCGGGTCACCAGTCGATTGCTGTTCCCTGAGGGCATCGATCTGCGCCACTCTCGCGACACCAGCAGAACTCGCAATCAGTTTCTTGCGACCGTCTTCGAGAAGCTCGGCGAATCGCCTTTGCCGCTTCCGCTCACTATCGATACGACTCAGCCTCTCTGGGTCACCATGCGCCCAGTCACGCTCAAAGCCGTCGAGGATTCGATCCGCTTCGACAAACTTGGACCTCTCATAGAGTCTGCGGGCCTCGAACCAATTGCTGGGCAGCACGTCCTGGGAACGCGTCCAAAACATGACTCCCAAGACGAGCAGCAAACCGCCAGTGATGACCGCGATGATGATCTTTCTAGACTGGGCCTTGTCCGCTGGGGCAGGTTCGGCGCTGCGAACTCGCGACGACCGAACAGGCGCCACCCTGATTGCCGCCCGGTCTGATTCGCTGACCTCATCTTGCTCCTGAGAAATGCTCGCCACGGCGACCTCTTCGAAGGTCAGACTGTGGCCGGCGATATCCAAGATATCGCCAACATTCATCCTCGCCTGCGCGATCAGCTCGCCATTGACACGGGTGCCCAGCTCAGAGTCCAAGTCTTGGACCTTGAGGCTGCGCTGCCCGGATTTTGCCTCGAGGCAAGTGATGCGGGCATGCTCAGGAGCTGCCGAACCCGTAGCGAGACGGATGTCCGCGTCATCGGACGAACCGATGATGAGGCTCCGCTTTAGCGGGCAGGTGTGCAGCTCACCAGTTGAAGTATCTCGAAGGGCGTACATCCGCGAACAGCGAATTGGGCGGGGTTACTTCTTCCGATCCAGAGTCTTCCGAAGTCAGTGGATCATAGCAAGGTGTCAGGAGCGAATCTCCGTCGAAAGCTCGTCGAGCTGGATCTCCGGCCCCTCAGAAAGAGCGGTCAAGCGCTGCACCTCGTTCTGAAGCTGCCGAATATTTCCCGGCCAGCTGAATTCAGAGAGCGCCTGGCTAGCTTCGGCAGATAGACGCAATTGCCTCCCAGAACCTGCACAACTCTTCGCGAGAAAATACTCGAGGAGTAGACGACTGTCCTCACCACGCTCGGCGAGTGGTGGGAGCTCGAGAGAAAGGACATTCAAGCGGTAGTAGAGATCCTCACGGAAACCACCTGCTGCAACCAGGGCAGCGAGATCACGATTGGTGGCAGCGATCACGCGCACGTCGACATTGCGGGTCTGTTCGCCACCAACCGGGCGAACTTCACCTTCCTGCAAGACCCGCAACAACTTGGCCTGCATGGCCATGGGCATCTCGCCAATCTCATCCAGAAAGATCGAGCCCTTGTGGGCACTGAGGAAATGACCGGGGTGATCTTTGATAGCACCGGTGAAGGCACCGCGCACATGACCGAAGAGCACGGATTCGAGAAGGGTCTCGGGAATCGCTGCGCAGTTCTCACAAACCAATGCCTCTTTGCGCCGCTTGCTGAGCTTGTGCAGAACTCCGGCGACTAGATCCTTGCCCGTGCCGCTCTGGCCGAGAATCAGCACGGGAGCGGAGACCGCAGCCATCTTCTCAATCTGACTACGGATCGCCACCATCGGTGCGCTCTCACCAATGATCCCATGCCATCCGGGGATCTCGCCTGCAGAAGCTGACTCTTTCTGCATGAGGAGAGCGTCCATTTCTGCCTGCAATGCGCGAATGAGCTCCGCATCCGCATTCTTCTGCAGGTCCCCGAGGAGCTTCCTAAATCGCTCGGCCAGTTCCTTGGCAGAACTCACCAGCTCTCCTCCTCGGTGATCGGCTGCACATCTCCGTACTGCAGAATGAGAATCTTCTCGCCACCTTTGTCGAATCGAATCGTTGCCTTCGCTTTGAAGCCCTCACCCCTGAGGCGCATCACGGTTCCGCGGCCGAAGTTCCTGTGCTTGACCCGCATGCCCTCCTCGAGCTCCTGGCTCTCCTGGCTGTAATCGACCTCATGGTCCTCATCCCAGACCTGGCCAGCCTGTCCATCCCCTTCCGGATCCATACTGCTGGTCCGCAGCAGGCAGTCTTCAGGAATCTCAGAAATGAAACCGGAGGGCTCCTGCCGTGTAAGCACGCCCGCAATCATCCTCGTCCGTGAATGACTCATCCACAGCCGCTTGCGAGCTCGAGTCATGGCGACATGCATCAATCGCCGCTCCTCCTCGACATCGCCTTCGAGCATCACTCGGCTGTTGGGGAAGATCCCTTCTTCGAGGCCGGTGAGAAAGACATGATCGAATTCGAGTCCCTTCGCAGCGTGCACGGTCATGAGGCTAACTCTGCCGATATCCTCTCCCTTACGATCTGCTGCGGTGATCAAACTCACGTGTTGAAGGTACCCCGCGAGCCCCTCGCCAATATCGCGATCGAAGGTGGCAGCATCGTTGTGCAACTCAGATACGTTCTCTCTCCTGGCCACATCCTCGGGGTCGCCAAGATCGCCGATGTAGTCCAGGTAGCCGACCTCCTGCGCGAGGTAACTCATTGCCTGGTGCGCGCTCTTGACCAGCTTCTTGGCCTCCGCGAAGGCCTCTGCGAGGCTCGTCAGTGCCTTGCGCGCCCGCGGCGAGAGCTGCGCGCGAATATCTTCCCTGGCGATCGCGGCATAGATCGGTTGCCCGCTCTGCCGAGCCATCCCACGGATCTTCTCCATCGTCTTCTTGCCGATGCCCCGTGGCGGAACGTTGATGACCCGCTCCATGCTGACATCATCGGCGGGATTAACGATGACGCGCAGATAGGCCACCAGATCCTTGATCTCTCGCCTCTCGAAGAACGAGAGCCCGCCGACCACCTGGTAGGGGATCGCGAACTCACGTAGGGATTCTTCGAGTCCTCTGCTCAGAAAGTGGCTGCGATAGAAGAGAGCGATCTCACAAATATCCCCGCCCTCGTCCAAGAGCTCTTGAATCACCGTCGCGATTCTCCTCGCCTCGGCTGAGGGTCCGTGTGCCCGGTGCAAGACGATGGGCTCACCCTCGGGATTGTTCGTACGCAGGTCCTTCTCCTTGCGTTCGGAGTTGTGTCGGATGACCTCGATGGCCGCGCGCAGAATGAGAGCTGTCGATCGATAGTTGGTCTCGAGTCGAACGGTGACCAAGTCAGGGAAATCGAATTCGAAGTCGAGGATGTTGCGGATCTCCGCCCCTCGAAAACGGTAGATTGACTGATCCGGATCACCGACGACGCAGATGTTGCCCTGATCCCCTAGAAGCCGCTTGCAGACCTCGTACTGGATCCGATTCGTGTCCTGAAACTCGTCGACGAGCAACCAGCGAAATCGATCCTGGTACGACTCCGCGACTTCAGGAAAGCTGCGCAGGACCTCGAGGAACTTGCCCAGGAGGTCGTCGAAGTCCATGGCACCGAGGCGAAGCATGGTCTCCTCATAGGTGGCAAAGAGGCGATCGACCGCTTCGTCGATCTCCCCCATGCCGAGGACCACGTCCTTGGGACTGTAGCCGAGATTCTTGAGCTGCGAGATGCGCCGACCGACTTGCGCTGGCCGCACCCGACTGTGGTCGAGCTGCGCCTCATTCATGAGCAGCTTGATGCAGCTGTCCCGGTCATAGGTGTCGTAGATGGAGAAGTCGCGAGGGAAACCGAGCAGGTGCCCATGCTCCCGCAAGAAGCGTGCACAGGAAGAGTGAAATGTTGACACCTGAACCCGCGACCCGCCGAGCTCCTGCACTCGCCGCGCCATCTCTCCCGCCGCCTTGTTGGTGAAGGTCAAAGCCAGAATCTGTCGCGAAGGGACGCCATCACGCAGCAATCGGGCGATTCGGCGCGTGATAACTCTCGTCTTGCCCGAGCCAGCTCCCGCCAGAACCATCAGCGGACCCGAGCCATGGAGCACCGCCGCAATCTGCGAATCGTTGAGGTCAGCGAGAATGGGATCCATGGCTACCATGAGTCGGGGCAGGGACTGGGTCAGATAGTGGCGGACTCGGGCTTCAGGGCCGATCGAACCAAAACTCGATCACGTGGCTGTCCACATCGAAGCGCGCTGCGTGAGACCTCTCCGACGGAATGTAGTACCAATCGCCGGTCTTGTAGGACTTCTCTTCACCATCCATCTCGAGAATGAGCTCACCAGCGGTGATCACGCCGTGATTATCCGTCGGGTGGCTGTGGGGGTCGATCTTCAGTCCAGCTGGATAGGAGGCGAAGAGCACCTCGCAGTTTTCAGCCTTGAGCCTGTTCGCATCGAGAGGTCCTTCGAAACGCGGCAGTTCCTTGATACGCGGGGGGAAGTGGGGATCCATCCCGGACATCATGTCTCCACCGGGATCGATTGTCGACTTCCCAAAAGCGCGTACTTCGGGACGAGAGCCGCTCTGAACGCCGAATTGCGGCAGACAAGTTTTTTGGCATGGGTCTCCTCGCCGTTCTCGCGCCGCTGAGCTTGATCCTGTGCAGATGACGAATCTTTCCAGGCGACGATCGGGATCGAGTTCCCCAAGATAGTTGCCCCAACCAGTCTTGTCTTTGCGGAGGAATCCATGACCAGCTTGCGCTTTTCCTATCTCTCTCTGGCAGCCGCGGCCCTTCTCAGCACTGGGATCACTGCCCAGAGTGACAGTGATCGGCTTGCCAAGAGTCTCAAGGCCCTGGACAAGAAGATGTCCACCATGCAGCAGGAGATGTCGAGCTCGGTCAACGAACTCCGCAGCGCCAAGGAACGCCTACGCAAACTCGACCGCCAGCGGGAGCAGGCGGAGCGCAAGGCTGCAGATCGTGAGAAGAAGCAGGCTCGGGAGATCGCTGCCCTGAAGCAGGAGCTCGAGAAGTGCAAGCAGACCTTTGCCAGCGAAATCAAGAGCACGCAGAAGAAGCTCGCCAAGGCCACAGACCAAAACAAGAAGTTCGAGCGCAAGCTGCGTGACGACAAGCGGGACCACGAGCGCGCCCTGGCTGCTGCTGAGAAGCAACAGAAGAAGGTCGCATCCACCTATGAGGCCGAGGTACAGGCCATGGCTGGCGAGATCGTCCGGCTCCAAGAAGCTCGCGCTAAAGACGCAAAGCGTGTTCGCGACGCAATCGCGAGAAACCATGAAGAACTCGGCGCCATCCTCGCAACCGCCTCCGAGCAACACGTAACCGCCAGCAAGGTCGCTCCAGGTCGCCGGCGCTGCTCACCTTCTCGTCGCTGCTCACCCTCACGCCATAGCGTGACCAAGCGGGTCCGCGAAGAAATGGCCAGACGCGCCCAGGCCGAAGGCAGCAAGGCCAAGAGCAAGAAGGCGAAGACCCTGAAGAAGATCAACGAAGAGCAGCAGTAGCCCGTGAACTGCACGCCGAGAATCCTGCCAGGCCTCAGTTGCCTCAGTTTCCTGCTCCTGGCCTGTAACCCGGATGAGCAAGAGCAGGGCGATCCCCCCGGCATGCTGTGGGTACCGGCAGGCAAGTTCATGATG
Source organism: Planctomycetota bacterium (assembly GCA_021776805.1). Lineage (GTDB taxonomy): Bacteria > Planctomycetota > UBA1135 > UBA1135 > UBA2386 > JAJFFD01. The sequence continues at coordinate 65,121 of JAJFFD010000171.1, read as the reverse complement.
GGCAGCGAGAGCGAACTGGCCCTGCCTGACGAGGCCCCGGTGCATTCGGTTCAACTCGACGGCTTTTGGATGGACGCGAAGGAGGTGAGCAACGCCCAGTTTCGTGAGTTTGTCGAAGCTACGGGCTACGTGACCACCGCCGAACAGCCGCCCGGCCCAGATACGGCTCCGGGATCGCTGGTCTTCGTCATGCCCGAGGCAGGAACAGCCGACGAGTCCGAACTGAACTGGTGGACCTGGCGGGAAGGTACCGATTGGCGACACCCCCAAGGTCCGGACAGCGATCTAGAAGGAAAAGATCAGCACCCGGTTGTTCACGTCTCCTGGTATGACGCCATGGCCTATGCGGAATGGGCAGGCAAGCGCCTGCCCACCGAGGCCGAGTTCGAGTATGCAGCTCGCGGCGGTCTCCAAGGCAGCACCTACTCCTGGGGTAATGAACTACGCCCCGAGGGAGAACACCGCGCCAATGTCTGGCAGGGTCGCTTCCCGGAACGAAACCTGGTGGAGGATGGCTTCGCTGGCACAGCCCCCGGAGCTAGCTTCCCCCCCAACGGCTATGGTCTGTACGACATGTCAGGAAACGTCTGGGAGTGGTGCTCCAATTGGTACCGACCAGATGACTATCAGCGTCAGGCCAGCGAAAAGCCGAGCCGCAACCCGAAGGGCCCAGCGGACAGCTTCGACCCGGACGAACCGGACCTGCCCAAACGGGTCAGCCGCGGCGGTTCCTATCTCTGCAGCGAAAACTTCTGCTGTGGCTACCGACCGAGCGCCCGCATGAAGACCAGCCCGGACACCGGGCTGGTCCACACCGGGTTTCGCTGTGTGCAGGACAACTAGACGGTCGCACAAGTCCGCAGAGCCCGAGCCAGACCGGCCTCCAGGTCTGCGAGCAGATCCTCACCGTCCTCGATCCCGATCGATAGTCGCAACAGCGAGTCCTTGATCCCGGCCTCTGCCCTGGCCGCCGCGTCCATTGCGCTGTGAGTCATGGTCGCTGGATGGGCCACCAGGCTCTCCACGCCGCCAAGAGACTCGGCGAGAGAGAAGGACTGCAAGCCGTCAATGAAGGCCTTCACCGCCGGCACTCCTCCAGCCAAGTCGAAACTGAGCATGGCACCGAAGCCCTTCTGCTGGAGTTGGGCGATCTCATGTCCAGGGTGACTGCGAAGACCGGGGTAGTACAGCTTCTCAACCGCGGGGTGATTGGAAAGCAGGCGGGCCACGAGGGCTGCATTCTCCTGGTGACTACGCATACGAACATGCAGGCTGCGTAGCCCGCGCAGAGTCAGGTAGCTATCGAAGGGGCTGCCGGTAAGCCCCAGGCAATTTGCCCAGTAGACCATCTGCTCGTGCAAGTCTTCGGTCTTCGCTGCCACTGCCCCGCCGACAACATCACTGTGCCCATTGAGGTACTTGGTCGTTGAATGCAGGACGAGGTCCGCCCCGAGCGCAATGGGCTGTTGCAAAGCCGGCGAAAGGAAGGTGTTGTCCGCAACCAACAGAGCCCCGCAACGCCTTGCCTCTGTGGCCAGGCCAGCGAGATCGACGATGCGGAGCAATGGGTTGCTCGGCGTCTCTGCCCAGATCATCCGCGGACGGCGACGGAGCAGGGTCTCCATGACAGCGCGGTCACTCTGATCGGCGAAGGCAAGCTTGAAATGACCTCTGGCTGCCAATGCAGAGAAGGCCCGGTAGGTGCCTCCATAGCAGTCGTGGGGGGCAATCAACAGATCATCCGGCTGCAACAACTGCAAGACCAGGGTCACCGCCGACATGCCTGAAGAAGTCACCACCGCTCCAGCTGCGCCTTCAAGCTCCGCCAGGGCCTCAGCAAGGAGGTCTCTGGTCGGGTTGCCCGAACGGCTGTAGTCGTATTTGCGCTTCTGGTCGAAGCCCGCGAAACTGAAATTCGAACTGAGGTGCAGTGGTGGAACGATCGCCCCGTGCTGGCTATCCGTCTCGATGCCCGCACGGACGGTCTTCGTTCTCGAACTTGCTTGTGTCTTCATGACAACACCTCCTCACCAGCAAGACTGGCACGAATCACTGGGCTCAACTGATCAAACTCCTTGAGGAAGGCATCGTGACCGAACTCGGAAACGACCCGAATCAACTGCACTGGCCCTGACAGGCCCGCAGCGAGCTTTTCACACTGCCAGACAGGGACCAATTGATCCGACTCGATGGCAACGATGGTCACCGAGCTAGTGATCTGGGCCGGGTCAATGCGATGGAGGTCGATGGACTCGGAGAGGCAGACGAAGACTTCTGGAGAGAACTGTTCCGCAAAGTCTCGACCGCGCGCAGCCAGGTAGTCCTCGACCGGGAAACGACAGATAGCGGAGTCAAAGCTCGGCTCTTGATGAAAGCGCTGAGCAAACTCATCTGCAGTTCGGTAAGTGGTCATGGCCAGGCCACGGGCCAAGGCGAGTGCTGGCTTCGGGTTTCCGGCCGCCACGCCCTGACGCACGATATCGCGCTGCAAACTCCGCCATGCGGTTGCCATGGGATGACTCTCGTGGGCAGCAGCAATCAGCAGGAGCTGTTCGATGGGGATAGCCTTGGATGCTGCCAGAGCGAGCCCGACCATGCCACCGTAGGAGGAGCCGACAAGCGCGCGCAGGCTCTCGATGCCGAGCTCTTGTAGCAATAGCTCGAGGGCTCGAGCTTGATCCCGGGTGTCGATGCTCGGAAAGCCACCCTCCCGGTACTCGGAGTTTGCAGCGCTTGTCGAAGCACCGGGACCACCGAGAAAATCGATGCCGATGACCCGGTAGCGATCCAGATCGATGGGCCCGGCGGAGCAGACGAATTGCTGCCACCAACCTCGCTGCGGCCGATTGGCGCTGCTTGTCAGGTGACGACCGGATGAAATCCCTCCGAGCACCAAAACGACTGGCGCATCGACAGGTCCGAAACAATCGAAGGCCAGCTGAGCGCCGGCGAGATCACCGCCGTGGGCGAGACTGAATGGATCAGGCAGCTGGAAGATGCCCGTATCCCTGGGAATGGTTACTGAACTGCTCATCGCGTCGAGACCTCCCTGCTCCTGGCATGCAGATCCGCGAGCACGGCCTTTGCCGTCGGCAAGGGGCCCAGCCCGCTGCCAACATGGAGTCGCAGTTGGCCATCAGCCAGTTCATAGGCATAGGCGGCCCGATCTCGCGGCACCGCCAAGGGAGATGTGCGTGGCAATTCACAGAACTCGAGACTCGCATCGCCTTCTCGCGGACAGTGTGCCAGTAGGCGGGTGCAGCGACCCTCCGCTGCTCGACGTCGCAAGACATGCGGGTCCAGCGATCTGAGGTCGAGTCTTGCCAGAGCGGATGGCTCGAGTCTTCTGCCAAAGACAGCAGCGACAACGATGCTCAGCTTGAGCGCAGCATCATGCCCACAGAGGTCGAGTTCCGGGTTGGCTTCGAGCAATCCCAGTTCACTGGCCTTCGCCAGGCCTGCGGCGAAGTCCTGGCCATCCTCAATCGCTTCGATGATCGCAGTACTGCTCGCGTTGGCCACCAGCGAGATGCCTCGGCAGTTCTCGCGAAGTTCCGCCAACTCAGATAGCAGGCGGACGCCGGTTCCACCCAAGGCGGCGTTGCAGCCGATTTCCCGCGTGTCGACGAACCACTCGCTGCCGGCCCTAGCCAGCGCATCCTTGCGCGCAAGGATGAGTCGGGATCCCTGAGCCAAGGCCTTGCGGCCGACCTCCAGGGCCGATTCGAGGGTGCTCGGATCCGCCGAGCTGACATCGACCACCAGGTCGGCGGCAGATACCGACACTGCCAAGGGGAGGGGGATCGACTCGCTGCCAGGCAGGTCGGTCAGGCTTTGCGCGCTCTGCTTGTGCGCTGCAATTACCAGGGGATCCAGGCCATGGCGATCATGCACGGTAGCCTGGCGATCACTTACGGCGATCAATCGGAAGGAACCTCCATCGAGGAGGCCGAGGAGGGCGCGGCCAACTTGGCCGGGTCCGATGAGGTGCAGAGTCGGGGAAGTGCCGGAACTGCAGAATGTCTCCGGCTGATTGGCCTTGCTGTGTTCGGAATTGATCTCAGGGTTCATTGGAGCTCTCCAGGAAAAGGTGGCTGGTTGGCTGCCTTCCCCTGCAAAACTCGAGATCCGAGCCCACGCGGCGCATAGAGCGTCGCTCAGACTCATCTCTCAGAACAGCTGTTCCGCAGGAGTTGGCACCGTTTCGGTAGTCGTAACTACCGTCGGTTGCCCCGGCGTCGTAGGGCCAGTCCCTCAGCCGGTCTCGATGAGTGGGCCCATGCTTAGACAGCAAAGCGCATAGCGTCAAGAGGGCTTGGGACCTGGGCCAAAGAAATGCATGATGCGGCAGATGGGATTACTCGCCCGCTGCCTACTGATCGCAATCTGCCTGATCTCTGCCTCTGGGGCGCAAGAACGGCACATCATCGTGCAAAACCTAGCCCCCTTGGATCGGGAAGAATGGGTGCACGCGGTGATCCCCTTTCCACCTGGCGAGGTACCGGATCTGCCCGATCTTCATGTCGAAGGTCGCCCAACGGTCTGGCAGGAGTTCGGCGCACGCTGGCCAGACAAGAGTCTGCGTCAGGCGATATGCCTCTTCCCCTTGCACATGCGCTCCCTCGAGGAGAAAAGCCTGCAGCTCGTCGCAGGCAAGGGTCCGGAGCTGCCTGACCGCGGCTTCGCTCTCGATCTCGAGAGCATCGAAGTCATCGTGGAGAAGGGCGGCGAGACCCATCGCGCTCAGCCGGACTTAGTTAAAGTCCTCGAGGAGAATGCAGCCCGCCGAGTCGGGTTGCTGCGTTGCCGAGTCGGCGACACGGGCATCGTTGCCGAGTTGACCATCGAGATCTACGCCGGCCAGGCCCATGCGTACCTTGGGCTCGGCTTCTTCTTCAGCGACCCGGAGAGCGAAGCCATGCAGATCGATCTCGACGAGTTGCGCGTCGAGACCAAGGGCATGGCCCTCATCTTGAGGCATGCAGCAGTACACGGAGTTCAGCAGCAGAATTCCACCACAGGCTCCCGTGTGAGCCTCCTACGTAATACCTACCTCGGAGATGGGCAGGGAATCCGCAGACTGGGGGCCCTGGTTCCGCCGCTACGCGAAGACAACTCCATTCGCAATCTGACCTGGGGAGCCGCAAGTATCTGTCCGCCATTGGCCGCCACAGACTGGCGAAACAGTGGGGCCCTCGGCGCCTTCGGATACGTTCCGGATTTTCCACCCTGGCTCAACGAGAGCTCCGTTCGCACAGCACTTGCCAGGCGTCATGCAGCCTTCGTCAGAATGAGCCAGTCAGCCGTGGAGAAGGGCGACCCCTTCCGCGATGACGGTTTTGGACTGGCACGCTTCGCCGGCCAGACCGGTGACCAGAGTGATTTTGGCGTCGTCAAGATGCAAGCAGTGGCGGGCACAGGCATCCCTTCCTTCCTCTTCGAAGTTGAGTTCGGGGTCCTGAAGGAAGGCTGCCGACCAGTGCACTTCTTCGAAGCCGATGGCGAGCCCGTGCAAGCTGCCGAGCACCCTGACTGGGTTGTCTGGGACGGACGAACTCATTGGCACCAAAACGTGTCCATAGACCGCCTGGGCAAGTCTCACCCAGGCCCCCGTTGGGAACGCCATGGTTGGACGGGCAAGGATCGACAGCATTGGAGCAGCAACTACATCTCGGCCTTCTACCTGCTGACAGGGGAGCCGCAGATTCGCCTCGAACTCGAGAACGAGGTGCAGCTCTATCTGGCTGCCCAGACTCTCCGGCCGGAACTCACGACCTCGGGACCGGGAGCACCTCGAGGTGCCGGCAGAACCTTGCTCAGTGCCTGTTGGCTCTATCTTTGCACCGGCGACGAACGCGTTCTGAATCGCATGCGACGGCGCATGCATGAGATCTACATCCCATCCTGGCATGGGCGGAATTATGCCAAGGAACTGATGCGGCCCTATGCAGTCGGACCCAAGGACCCCCGCCTGCTCGCCGGGAAATACGAATCCTGGACTCCATGGCAGGACAGCCTGGCTGTTGTGGGATTCGCCGCCTACCACCGCATCACCGGTGACGCCGCCGCTCTCGAATTGGTGGATGGACTCGCCCTCAATTGTCTGCGACATGCTTGGCAAATCGACTCGAAGGGTCGCGCCCTCATCGCGATGGCCATGCGCGTCAAGCCTGATGGCCAGATTCTGAGTGAGGCAGAGCGGCGGGACCCGGAGCAATTGAGCTGGTCCTATAACACGGCCTTCAGCGAATGGTCCGTTGCCGCCCTGGAGCTCGGCAGGCAGGCGGCCATCCGCCATTCCGAAGCAGACTTGGAAGCTTGGGCCGAGAAGCTCCAGGCGGCCATGCGCGCCGGCCGCTACCGACCAAAGGACGGCTGGTACGACCGATTCTCCGAGTGGGATGCAATCCGCTAGCCATGCAACTCATCTGTCGGTCCCTGGCTGGCCGATAGATGAATGTGGCAGCGGCGGACGGTTCAGCAGATAGGGCAGAGGCGAGGGATCTCCCTCGACTTCTCGCTGATTTGCGTACTCGCCGCGAGGCTCGAGGCAAGCTGGACCGGCAAGCCACGGCGAAGCACTGCGGGCCCCTGCACTTTCGTGGCATCGTTCTCGGCCCTTCTGGATTCGCAGCCGAAGGCAGGGAGTGGCTACAGGCTCTCGAAGATGCGGGCTTGGCACCCTCTCTCGAAGGCGCCCGACTCGGTGACCGGGACTGCGAGCTGAACCCCAAGCAACGGAAGTTGATCGCCAACTGCGCGGCAAGGAGCAAGCAAGCCGGTGGCACCACAGTTCACCAGATGCTCGTCTCCCACTTCGTCCCGGACCCAGAAGCCGAACGCAATGTCCTGATCACGATCTTCGAGACAGAGTCCCTGCCAGCCGGATGTGCCGAACAGCTCAACAAGGCAGACTCGATCTTCCTGCGCACGGAATGGAATCGCCGTGCTTTCATCAGCGCTGGAGTTCAGCCAGAGAAGATTGTCGTCATCCCTCCACCCTTCGACAGCAGTCCCTTTCCGGGCAGGGTCCAGAGAGACGAGCATGCCTCAAGACCCTTCCGTTGGCTGAGTATCTTCGACTGGACCCTGCGCAAGGGTCATGACCTACTCCTCGATGCCTTTGCCCGGACTTTCGAAGCGGGCGAAGCCGAGCTTTGGATCAAGACCAATCCACAGGAAGAGACGACGCCATCCCTGCAAGCTCATTGCGAGCAGAGGATTCGTGCCGCCGGCAAGAGCGATCCGCCAGCGGTACGCGTTATCGATTCGCTGCTGACTCAATCTGAACTTCGCCAACTCTACGTGGATGCCAACGCCTTCGTCCTTCCGAGTCGAGGCGAAGGTTGGGGTCGACCGGTGCAAGAAGCCATGTTGATGGAACTGCCTGTCCTGGTCACAGGAGCAACGGCGCTCGATACTTTGGTCCCGGATGAAGGCCTCGGCTACAGGCTGAGGGCTCAGCGAGTGCCCGTCTCATCGGCAGCCGCAGCGGAAACCCCATGCTTTGCGAATCAGCATTGGTTCGAGGTCGATCCCGAGGAACTCGGCTCCCGCATGCGTGAACTCACCGCTAACCCAGTGACCGCTGCGTGCAAGGCCAGGCGTGCCCGGAACTACGTGCTCGATCTCTGCGACCGACGCAGAATCGCCGGAGAGCTCGCTACGCAGCTCTCCTAGCACTTATCTGAGCATGCCGCGGAGTAGCTCCAGGAAGTCAGGCTCCCAGCCTGCCTCAGGCCAAACTTCGCCGATGACCTCGCTCGGGCTGTAGGTCTCGATCACCGCCAAGCGCCGGCGGGCCTCATCGTAGTCACCAGCTGCAATCGCGAGAGCGAAGGTATGCAGCTCCAGGTCCTCGATCTCCGGATGGGCAGCGAGGAGCTGGAGATGGTAGTCCAGCGCACCCTGCAAGGATTCATGCGGCTGGGGAACTCTGAGGAGCTCCGGCTCCTCTTCACTTCCCCCGAGATCCGGATAGTCGAATCTCCGTCCTTCGGGAAGGAACGCGTTGATGAGATTGACGACTGGATCGAGATTGCTGGTCGGAATCAGGCTACTAGTCTGACCTTCTTGTTCCTGTGCTCGCCAAGACACGATTACGTGCCTACCGGAGAACCTGGGGTTGTCCGCGCGGATATCATCCCGCTCGTAGAGCCGCCGCCTCTGTAGCTTTTGAGCCAGGCTCCTGATGGAGGCCGGGTCCAGTCGGTACGCACAGACTCGCGAATAGAGAGGAATCGGGATCGGGCAATTCGGTAGTTCGCTTTTGGCTTCGCGGTAGACCGCCAACCCATCTGCCCAAACCTGAAATCGTTGCCGGCGATGAGTTCCAGTCTCATTCGTTTCCACACCCGACACATCGAGGTAGAAATCATCCGGTGGCCAGATACTCGGCAAGCTCTTGTTGCTCAGGCATGCTGTCAACAAGAATGCAGTGGGGAGAAGTCTGACGCCCGACCGTAGCAGCGAGGAGTTGCTCAACATCATCGTTGCGGAGATCGGATTAGCTTACGCAATCGCTCCTGGCTATCCTCCCTTCGCGATGGATTCCATGGCGGAGAAGATCAGCCGATTGCTGCGGCATCGAGGCTTGCTCAAGCGCGACCTGGCGCGGGCCCTGGGTGTATCCCCACAGACAGCCACCGATATCTGCAAGGGCCGGTCCTCGATCACGGTCCCCCATCTGCGCCGGCTCATCCAGTTCTTTGGTCTTCGAGCCGAGTTCTGGCTCGACAATGATCGCCTTAATCCCAGCGCGGCGGACGAGTGCTCGACGAGTCTGGATGCCAAGGTTCACAAACTGGCAGAAGCGGGCCTGCTCTATGCGGAGGATCCGGCCGGACTTTTCGAGCGCCTTCTCGAACTGGCCAGACGTCACAGGGAGGAATATCTGACCCTGTTTGGCGAGGCCCCTCCCGAGGAGCGCCGCCTCCTCGGCCTGCCGAGCTCGTCTTACGGCACCGTTGGGCGGATTTCGGCGACCTGAGATCCAGGGGTTAAGTCAGGCCTGCAGTTGAAATTCGGGCCCTCTTGTCCAGGTTCGTCGTTTTGCATTCCTCACAAAGCAATTGCCGTCACCAAGCCTCCTGGCTTGCATATCCGCGATGATCCAGACCCTCCTACGTAATCCGCTCCTGCTATGCCTGGTCGCCTGCAGTACACCCCAGGCGGAGCATGCCACCATTCCCCAAGACGGCTTCGAGATCAAAGCCGGCAAGCCAGTGGCTGGTCTGGAGGGCGAGGTCCATCTGCGCAACGTCCGTCAGCTGACCTTCGGCGGCGAGAACGCGGAAGCCTACTTCTCCTTCGATGGGAAGCAGCTGGTCATGCAGGCCCGGCGAGGATCCAGTCCCTGTGATCAGATCTACACCCTCGACCTGGAGACCGGAGAAGAGCGGATGGTCAGCGCCGGAATTGGCCGGACAACCTGCAGCTACTTCTCCAGGGACGACAAGAGCATCCTCTATGCGACCACGCACCTGGACTCACCAGACTGTCCCCAGTCTCCACCGGTTGTAGGCGGCAATTACGTATGGCCCATCTTCAGTGGCTACGACATCGTACGCGCCAATCCGGACGGCTCAGGTATTCAGAAGCTGACAGATACACCCGGGTATGACGCGGAGGCAACGGTCAATCCAGTAAACGGCCGCATCATCTTCACCTCGACTCGTGATGGTGACCTCGAACTCTATTCCATGGAAGCTGACGGGAGCGACGTCACCAGAATCACGAATCGAATCGGTTACGACGGCGGCGCCTTCTACTCGCATGACGGCAGCAAGCTGGTTTTGCGCTCTGGCTTCCCAGAGGACGCCGCAGCCGAGAAGAGCTACCTAGACCTGCTCGCAAAGGGCTTGGTGATGCCCACACACATGGAACTCACCACCTGCAATGCGGATGGCAGTGACTTCAAGCGCGTCACACACAACGGCAAAGCGAACTTCGCTCCCTTCTGGCACCCGGACAACGAGCGCATCATCTTCTCCAGCAACAAGGATGATGCTCGCGGTCGCAACTTTGATCTCTACATGATCAACGCAGACGGCAGTGGCATGAAGAAGATCACCAACAACCCATCCTTCGATAGCTTCCCCATGTTCTCGCCGGACGGGCGGTATCTTGTCTTCGCCAGCAATCGCTACAGCACCGGCGAAGGCGACACGAACGTCTTTGTCGCCGAGTGGGTCGAAGAACCCGAAGGCTAGCCGCTCATTACCTGCCCGCCGCAGATGTTGATCGCCTGTGCTGTGATCCCTGCAGCGGCATCGCTGGCCAGATAGACGCAGGACTTCCCGATCTCCTCGGGCTCGAGGATTCTGCCGATGGGCACTTGCTCGAGAGCGAACTTGCGGGCCTCCTCGTAGCTGGTGCCCATACCCTCAGCCATCGATGCCATGCCATCGCGGGCCATCTGGGTTTCGACCCAGCCAGGGCAGATTGCGTTGACGGTGATCTTGCGAGCAGCCACCTCCAAGGCGAGCGCCTTGGTGAATCCGATCACGCCGTGCTTTGAGGTGCAGTAGGCGGTGTACCCCGGGACCCCGAACTGGCCCAGGACGGAAGAGATGTTGATGACTCGCCCCCCCTCCGGCATGGCGCCGAGTGCCGCCCGGCTGCAGAAGTAGATGCCGTCCAGGTTGGTGCGCAAGATTGCATCCCAGCGATCCGGCCCTTCGACTCCACAGGCATTGGGCCCCCCGATCCCGGCGTTGTTCACCAGGATATCTATGCGCCCGCGTTCCTCTGCGATGCTCTTCATGCTGGCGGTCACCGCACTCGCGTCACATACGTCCAGCGTCTGACAATGTCCGACGCCGTCCTGGGCTGCGATCTGATCGACCGTTTCCTTGAGAGGGCCTTCCCGTCGACCCAACACGGTGACGCTGGCACCTGCCCTGGACAACTCCAAGGCGATCGCCCGACCGATCCCGGAACCACCACCTGTCACTACTGCGACCTTGTCGCGCAACGAAAAACCAGTCATGTGAATCTGCCTCAGGCCAGGGATAGAACGGATGCCACCAGCTTCTCGACCCCAGCAGCGACTTCGCTGATCCGGGCGTCATACATGTATGCCGGTGTAGAGACGATCTTGTTCACATCGTCGACCATGAATTCGCTGACCGGGCAGTTCTGGTGCTTGGCTCCCATGGCTTCGATCGCGCTCGCAGTACCTGCATCGTCACCGATAGTCAGCTTTGCAGCCACCTCGGTTCCCTTCAGGGCCGCCGCCAGAACAGCTGGCGCGATACACACGACACCGATGGGCTTCTTGGCATTCAGCATGTCGCGCAAGAAGCGCAGTAGGTCTGCGTTGACTTCAGCATCGGCACCAGCGGTCGCAAAATTGCTCAGGTTCTTTGCGGCGCCAAAGCCGCCGGGCATGATCACCGCATCGAATTCGGCGGCATTTGCTTTGGCGAGATCCTGGATCTTCCCCCGTGCTATCCTGGCGGATTCGACGAGTACGTTCCTTGTCTCCCCGTCCATGGGTTCTCCCCTGCGATGATCGACCACGTGCAACTGCTCCTGATCAGGCGCGAAACAGGTGGCTTCTGCCCCTCCCCTGTCCAGGAAGAGAAGGCTAAGCACAGACTCATGAATTTCGGCGCCATCTAAGAAGCCGCAACCAGAGAGAACAACCGCTACTTTCTTGCTCATGATGGAGGGATTCGGAATTGATCTGGCCAAGAACTTGTAGCTCTTCCGCAGTCAGACTGCACGCCCTGGTCCTCCTAGGAATCCTGAGCAGCTCTTGCGTTCTGCCAAGGATCGGCCCACCAGCGGGCGGGCCCTATGAGGATCAGAATCCGGGTCAAGCAGGAAAGCTCCAGGACTACAAGGAAGAGCACTATCTGTCACTCGGCAAGACGATCACGGGAACAGTGGACTGGTCGGGCTTCCTTGAAGAGGCAAGGTCCTCGCGCGTGCTCTATCTGGGGGACCACCATCGAAATCGCGAACTGCACGCCGCTTACATGGACTTGCTTCGGGGACTTCTCGAGGCCGGGATCAAACCGGTCTTGGGCCTGGAGGCGATCGCGACCCAAGATAACGAACTCCTCCAGGACTATCTGAGTGGCGCGATCGACATGCGGCGTCTGCGCCAAGGCATTCGTCGACGTTGGCCCGGATCCTGGCTGGACAACAAGAGCCTCGACACCGAATTCTTCCAAGGCCTGCTACTGCTCGCCAAAGAAGAGGAGCTTCCGGTCTTCCCCATCGAGCCGGCGCCGAGGGGAGAACTCGATGCTCGCGATGTGATCATTGCGGAGAACATCCTGCGTGCGAACGAGGCCTACCCGGAGTCTCTCATCGTGGTTGTAGTCGGCCACGTGCATCTCCTGGGACCAGGACACTTACGAGAGCGTGTCCCACTCCCTAGCACCATGATCGGTGCAGACATGTCGGTGAGCCTGGAGAAGGCGCGCCAGGAGATGGGTTCACAATCCGATCTCTTCCTGCGCAGTGAGTCTGGAGTCCTCTTCTACAACCCCGACAGGTGACCTAGAGCACGCGCTCCATCGGATTCGGGTTGAGATTCGAAACTGGCGCTGGTCGTTTGCGGACAATCTCGAGGGCTGCCACCCGGTAGGCTTCGGCGAGCGTCGGGAAATTGAAGATGTTCTCGATGAAGAGATCGATGTCCGAATCGGTGAGCAGCGCCATCTGTGCGATGTGGATCAACTCAGTCGCGCCATCGCCGAAGATCTGAGCCCCCATGAGTCGCCGACCTTGAGCGTCAGCCACCAGCTTGAGATGGCCATCGGTGCAGAAGGCGATCTGCGCGCGCGCCAACTCGCTGAAGTTGGATTCTCCACAGATAGCGGACCCCTGGGCTTCGATCACCTGATCTTCGGTCAGCCCGATCGTCGAGATTTCCGGAATGGTATAGATGCCCGCGGGGATCACTTCGCTGCCCTTACCCAGCGGCAAATTCAGTGCATGTCGCGCCGCTCTCCGGCCCTGCTCCATGGATGAGGAAGCGAGAGCCGGGGGACCGATCACGTCGCCAACCGCATAGATGCTCTGCACTGCGGTCCGACAGAAGTCGTCAACCTCGAGCAAGCCGCGGGAGGTGACTTCGAGCCCGGCGGCAGCCACATCCAGGTCGGCAACATTCGCGATGCGGCCGAGAGCGCAGAGCAACTTATCACTGCGCAGGGTAGTCCCATCCGCCAGCTCGGTTTCGACGGCGGATACGCCATCCCAACGCACTTCCTTGACTTCCTGGCTACCCAGATAGCTGCTGCCTGACAGGCCCTCAAAGTGCTTCACAAAGCGCTCACTCAGGTCTGCATCAAGGAAGGCCAAGGGCCGGGGCGCCTTGTCCACCATGACGACCTGCACTCCCAAAGAAGCGAAGATGGAGGCGTACTCACTGGCGATGACACCGCCACCGAGAACCACGAGTGACTGCGGCAGATAGTTGACCGAGAGGATCGAGTCGCTATCCAGGATGTGCTCATGGTCGATCGGCACATTTGGTGGGACGCGCGGCGTTGATCCTGTGGCGACCACGATGTGGTCGGCCTGGTAGGTCTTCTCTTCGCCCTGAATCGTGCGCACGGCGATTTCCTTTGGCCCAAGAAACCTCGCTCGCCCATGCGCCGTCACGATCTGGTTCCGATCGAGCTGGCGGGAAATGAACCCCTGGTGAGCATCGATCACCCGACGGAGGCGAGTTGTGAGACTTGCGACCTTGACCTGTTCTGGGAGGTGAACTTCGAAGACACCCTCGCCTCGCTCCTTCATGCCGCCAAGAAAGCTCGCCGTCTCGCGCAGCGTCTTGCTCGGAATGGTGCCCCGGTGAACACAGGCGCCGCCAACGCCACGATCCCGCTCAACGAGCAGAACGGATCTGCCTGCCTTGACAGCCTGAATGGCGGCTTTCTGACCCGCAGGCCCACTGCCGATGACGATCATCTCGAAGCGTTCAGCTGCACTCATCGCATCATTGCCTCAACGTATTCGAGAATGCGCTCACCCTTCGCTTCAAGCGCCTCGAGGTCTTCCGGGTATATGTTCAGCTCTTCGAGGACTGCGGCATCGAACTCACCGGTCAGCTTCTTGAGGGTGCCCTGCAACTTGTGAGCCTGGTAGTCCGCGAGGTTCATGATCGCGGCCTGCACTCGCGCCTGCTCGGCCTTCGCCCAGTCATGGTGGCAAGTGATGGCCTCCGACATCTGCTGCGGCAGACCCCATTCCTTGATCAGAATCCCAGCCACACCGGCATGGAACTCTTCGAAGGCCAGGGAGAAGCACTGATCTCCGAGCTTCTGCTCCTCCGCTTTCTCGTACTCGAAGAGAGCCTGGACCAGCACGGGCTTGCCCATGTCGTGCAGCAATCCACATAGGAAGGCTTCTTCGACGTTCTCCCTGCGGTGCCTGGCAATCTCCTTGGCTATCAATGCTGCCGTGAGGCAGTGGCTCCAGAGTTTATGCACCAGGTGTTTGCGCGCACCGCAATCAAAGATCAAACCCTCGACCGAGGCAGCGAGGGAGATCTCGCGAACCCTTGTCAGGCCGAGCCGACTGACCGCTTGCTGCAGAGATACGATCGCCTCATGGCTACCACTGATTGGCGAGTTCGCGATGCGTAGCACATTGCCTGCCAACGACTGGTCGCGGTGGAGGAGTTCGGTGAGTTGGGCTGCATCAGCATCCTCAGATCGACACAAAGTCACGATCTGCAGGGTGGTATCAGGCAGAAGCGGGAGTTCGAGCTGCTTGCTTGCGATCCGCTCGGCAAGATAGGCATGAACCGGATCCGGCAATGCATCGAGCTTCTCTTCTTCGCGTAGCTTTCGCATGAGTCTGGGAACGCAGCATGGCGCGCTGCGGCGCCCACTGTGTTTTCGACTCGGAGCTCCATGCAGCTTTCGCTCAGTCCTCCAAATCTCGCCGGGATCGCCTCTTCTTCAACTGCGAGCGCTGCTTCTTCTCCTCGAGGCGTCGCTCCTTGCTCCCACGGGTCGGCTTGGTAGAACGCCGCTGTCTCTGCGGGGTCAAGGCCTCCTGCAAGAGCGATTCCATCCGTGCCATGGCGGTCTCCAGGTTGCGCAGTTGCGAGCGATACTCGTCACAACGCAGGGCCAGCATGCCCTCCCCGTCGAGTCGGTTGTGTAGGCGAGAACGGATGTTTGCGATGACTTCCCCACCCAAGACCTCGATGGCTCCGTCCAAGTCGAGCCGCAGATCAACCTTCGTCTCGAGCTTGTTGACATTCTGGCCACCCGGCCCGCCGGAACGTGCAGTCCGCACCTGCATCAATCGCGCAGGAATGACTCTTCCCGCTCCTATATGCAGATCACGTAGGCGAGCCATGCAGCACCCATTCTTGAAAGGGCTCTCTCTTCAGGGTCACATCCATAGCCAGGAGAGCAGCGCCGAGCACCGCTTCCTGCGCAGCCCGCCAACGAACCACCAGGCCCAGGTCCAGCAGGGCGGATGCGAGCAGGTCCGCGTAGAGATCTGAGGCCAGGACTCCGCCGCCGCAGGCTATGTCGAGGTCAGAACATGGGAGATCGGCAGATATGGCCGCGGCTCGAACCACCTTGGCGAGATCCTCAGCCGCGGCACGCAGGATGCCGCATGCAGCCTCGTCGCCCTTCTCTGCTGCTGCAAATACCAGGCGAGACAGGGCCGCCAAGTCCGGCAGCTTCAGAGCATGCATCGCCGACCCAATCTGCATTCGTTCCGGAAGATCGAGGGCGCAGGCGTAGAGTTCCGACAAGCCAGTCTCAGGGCCAATCCCCTCCTCCGCTTCGAGAACCCGTCTCCCGCCGGCGACTGCAATCGCATAGGCACTCCCCTGGTCACCGAGGAAGGGACCACGCCCGCCTGCACGGTGCAGCCTTCCCGACGCGGATCGCGCCACCGCGAAGGATCCGGTCCCGGACCAGACCGCCACTCCGGGGCCCATCCTCAGGGAAACTCCCGCTGCCGCCACTGGATCGCTCACCAAGTAGACCGGGTGGTCCTCGGCGAGATCACGCAGAAACGACTGCAATCGAGTGCGCAAATTCACATCGCCTGCACCGGCAAGGGAAACCACCAGACTGGACGGATCAAGGCCGGTCTCACGCACCTGAGCAAGGACATCGTTCAATCTGGCGGCGACCTCAAGCACGCCCATACGCGTGAGTTGCAATGCTGGACCATCACCACGAGCCAGCACTTCCGCCTCATTCTCGAGGAGCATCCACCGACTCCCCGTGCCCCCACCGTCGATTCCCAAGTAGGCCATCAGGGGTGCATTTTCGGAGGAATAAATACCGATGACATCATTGCTGGTAGGCCCCAGTCTAGCGCGTGACCTATGGTTGGCGGCACGCTACTTGCTCCAGATCCGGGCAGACCCTGCCCAAGCGCTGCTTCCGATGCTCATTCCTGAAGCCGCCCAGCAATCATGCGAACAACAACACTGACTCTCTGCCTTTGTCTCTGGTCCTGCAACAGCGCTCCGCGGGGTGTTGATAGCTATGTGCTACGCGAGCACATGGCTGTGGATCTGAGCGAAAGCAGTGCCCGCAGTCTCGAGGTCCTATTGGGCAAGGGACACGTGCTAGTAGTCAGTGGCGAGAGACTGAGTTGCGACGCCTACGTCGATATCACGGCCAACTCCGAGGCCAGCGCCAAAGAACTGGCGCAGGGTATGCAGTTGACCCCTGAAGAGGACATGTCGGGTGTGCTGCGAGTCAGCCTGCAACATGACGAAGTGACCGCCTTGGATTCGGCCCACGCCTTCTTCCGCTTCACGGTGCCGCCCTCCATGGAGCTGAGCATCCTCTCCGGCCAGGCTGATGTCACCCTGCACAACTACTCGGGCAAGGTGCGGGTTCGTACTGGCTCTGGTCGCATTCGTGTGGACATGAGCGGAGACGGCGAAGCCGATCTTGTGAACCAGAGCGGAAGCACCGAGCTGACCGGCAGCTATGGTGACGCGAAGATCCATTCCTCAGATGGTGCCATCATCGCAGAATTGCCCCAGACCGAGAATCAGGGCATGGTCCGGCTCAACATGACCTCGGATAGCGGACAGATCATTCTCCGGGCAACCGAGCACGACAATCTGGAGATGACCTTCGAGACCGACCGAGGACGAATGCAGACAGATCTACCACTGCGCTTGACCGAGATGCCTTCGGACAATGGACGTCAATTGCAGTTCACCGGTGGAATGGGCAATCAGTCGGGCGCAATCGAAGTGCAAGTCGATAGCGAAAGCGGGGACTTTCGCGTGATCCGCCGACCTGTGCAGGAGCGGGCCAAAGCAGGCCAGACGCGCGGCTCTTCAGCGCAGCAACGTGATCAATTGAGCCTGAAGCTCGGACACCAGCCGTTCGCTGGGCTCGGCACCAAGTAGCCCTCTTACCAGGGGCCAGCCGCGTGCCGCACAAGTGCTGCGCAGCAAGTCCGTGTATTCGGCAGGGAGCAGTTCTGATCCGAGAATCACGATCTTGGTCTGCGATTCTTCAGCGACTTTGTCGAGATCATCGAGCAGATCTACCAATCCCTCTGCG
This sequence comes from Planctomycetota bacterium, assembly GCA_021776805.1. Lineage (GTDB taxonomy): Bacteria > Planctomycetota > UBA1135 > UBA1135 > UBA2386 > JAJFFD01. The sequence goes on along the minus strand of JAJFFD010000171.1, from coordinate 47,590 downwards.
AAGTCCTGGTTCGGATCGACAGATGTCCGTGTGACAGCGAATACAAGCGCCTCCGGCTGGAACTCCTCCAGGTAGAAGCGCCTTACCAGCTTCAGCTGCTGCTGGCCCGATGCGCCCTCGCCTGGGACCACTACAGACTCCAGTTCTCGCCCCAGCTCGCGACTGAGCTCAACTTCCAACTGCAGGCTGAGGTAGCCAGGAGTATCTGGTTGATCGCGCGGCCAAGGCTCGAAGAGATCACCCCCGCCAAGAAAGAACACTCTGGTCACCACATTGGCCAGACGGTGCACGCGTGTCCTGGAGTGCAATCGTCGGGTCAATGCGTCCATTGGGCCCTGACCTGAATTCACACCGAAGTGTTCTGTCAGCCGCGCATCCTCTGAGCTCCTGAGGCGCTCCTCGCCTTCGGCGCTGAGACAAGCGAACCAAATCCCGGCGAGGAGAATCAGAGAGAGCAAGAAGTTGAGTGCCCTCGGCCGGAGAATGAGCAACAAAGAAATCGGCAGGCCTGCCAGCGCCATGCCGATCAGGGTCAGTTCTGCCGGTCGAATCTCCGGGAGAAGGAGGCTCAGAACAAAGCTGGCACCCAGCCAGGCTATACCCGGCAAGAGCAGCATGGCAGAACTGACCATCAGGAGCCTTCTCCCCAGCATGACTCCAAGAGCCGCCACAAGGGACGAAACGAGCCCGGCCCAAACCCAGGACATGCTCGCGGCGCGCGGAAGGGGGGTCAATTGGAACGAACGCAGCAGACCCGTCCCGCCTCTGACCACCATGCTGATGCCGCCCCGGTCGTCCAGAGTCTCGCACCAGGGGTGAGCCACACCTGCCACGTTCGCACGTAGTTTCCGCCCTCTGGCTTCGATGCTGACCGAGGCGACTACGCCAGGGGCGAGAACTTGGCCACCTTGCATGTCGTCAGCGAAGAGCGCCTGATCTCGACTGCGATAGAAAGGCCCCTCATCCACAGCTGACAGGCGAAAGAGCGAGAATCTCCCATGGTACATGGGCATCGACTTGTCTTCGCGCATCCAGGGCTCGACCTGGCGAAAGACCACATCCAACTCTCCACCCTCCGGCAACTCCACTTCCGCATAGACATCGAAGTCCCCATAGGAATACCCGGCCAAAGAAAAGGGCTGTGCTGCGCTAATCTCGAGGGGATGATCCTCGTCCCTCGCCAGGCGAAAGGGCTCCTCGAATATTGGCCGAGGGCTCGTCATCAAAGTCTCGATCAACTCGAGACTCCCCGCCCCACAGGCGAAACTGAAGAGGACTGCGATTGGCAGACGGATGAAAGAGAATCTGGCTTTGGTCAAGAGGCTTTCCGCAGAGTCGGATCGATCATAGTTTGTGGGTGGCAATGAGCGAGACTCTTCTACGACCTGAAGCAGCAGTGGTGGACGGGGGCGTTCGCCTCGAGCCCTGCATTCGGATCGAAGGCGGGTTCATCACAGACATAGTCGACGCAGATCACTCACAGGGCCCCTTCACCGACGTGAGCGGCACCCTCCTGCCGGGCCTGATCGACCTACAGGTCAACGGTGCTGCTGGGCTCGGGGTGGACGAAGCCACCCCGGAGGCGCTGAATCGCATAGCCAAGCAGGTTGCGGACGGAGCCGCTGCGGCATTTCTGCCCACTTTGATCAGCGCGGAGTTTTCGAAACTACGCGAGCAGATCAGAGCCGTCGCTGACTGGATCTCATCCAAACCAAGTTCGGGCGCGACGCCCCTCGGGATCCACGTCGAAGGGCCCTTCCTCGAACTGCACGGGGCGCATGATGCAAGCGTCATGCTTAGGCCCAGTCCCGAGCGCGTCGGCGAGCTGCTCGAAGCTGGGCAGGGGCACATTCGCCTGCTAACCCTGGCACCCGAGGTACCCGGCGCAGTCCAGGCCGTCGCTCAGCTTCGACAAGCCGGAGTCACGGTCGCTCTCGGTCATGGGAAAGCGGGCAAACAAACGCAGGCATGTATCGAGGCAGGGGCGAGCATGATCACCCACCTCTTCAATGCCTGTGGCGATGATCACCACCGGCGCCCGGGCCTGGCTGGTATCGCACTGGATGACGAGCGACTGACCTGCAGTCTCATTGCTGACGGCTATCACGTGCATCCGATCGCCCTGCGCAACGCCTATCGCTGTCTCGGCTCCGACCGCTTCGTACTGGTTACCGATGCGGTTTCTGCCATGGGCATGCCTGATGGTCAGTATCATCTCGCTGGATCGCAGGTCTACCTGAAGAACGGCATCGTTCGTAACCAGTCAGGTGGCCTGGCTGGATCAGCGATCTGCATGGCCGATGCAGGCGAGAACTTTCTGCGCTGGTTTCCGCATCTCGGCCCTTGGAGTCTCGCTCAGGCAGCCAGCAAGAGGCCGGCAGAACTGATCGCTACCAGCCAATGGGGAGCAATCGAAGTTGGCAAACGAGCCCGCTTCGCAGTCTTGAGTAGCGCGGGAAAGCTGAGCTCCCTCGACTTCTGAATTACCGCGAGCGAGCTGCTGCCTCTGCGAGCTGCCTACGGTCGGCCTCGTAGTCGGCGGGCACTTCGACCAGGCGTTCCTGCAGATAAAGCGCATGCATATCCCTGAGACTCTCCTCATCCATACTGGGGCCAAGGCGGTGCGACAGACGTCTGAGCATCAAGTCCGTGAAGGTCACCGCCCCCAACTCGCGAAGGGCGTAGACCGCCTCCACACGGAGATGATCGCGGTCGGGGGCGATGGGCTGCATGAGCTCAGGCCTTCCCCTGGCCATCTTCCTCAGGACTGGCGCTCGACTTCCGTAGCGCCACCAGAGCGGATCCCCAGGATCTTGCAAGCCAGCACCTCCTGGCAAGACCAGCTCGCGTGAGGGCGTTGGATCTCGACGACCGAGCAAGTCATTGACCGACCGTTCCGCGCGCAAGCGGTGCCTGCTGAGATCAGCTCCAAGGACTGTATGCAACAGCCCATGCTCCCAGGGCTCGCTCATCAGCCCGGTACCTGTATCGATCTCCCGCCCATTGGCCGGGGCGGTCCAGATCGGCGCAGCCAAGATCGGCGCAGGGACTTCAGCTGGTCCCCGAGCCTTCTCGAACATGAAGTCCAAGTCCTGGACCTGCACAGTCGCGCCAGCCTCTTCGCTTCCCTCATCACCGAGAGCTAGTAACTCCGCTCCTGCCTGTGGGATCATGAACTGCAGCCGGCCACTTGGGAGATAGGTCGCAAGCCCGGTTTCTGTGTCCACATCAGAGGGAAGCCGGTGGCTGGACTTGCGGACCTGAAGTAGCGGACTTTCACCCAGCCCCAAGGACTGGCGCAGCTGATCAACTGCTGCACCCGCCGCATTGATGACGTGCTTGCTGCGGAAGCGAAGCTGCCGATCGAAGAGTTTGTCGCGAAACACCGGACCCTGACGGTCCACGCCCTGCAGCTCGACGTGGTTGACGAGGGCAGCCCCGGACTCATGGGCTGACTTCAATAGCGCCAGATTCAGGCTGAGTTCATTGCAGCTCGCCTCGAAGAACAAGCAGCCTCCGCTCAGCCCGGATCTACGCAGACCGGGGAAGATACGCAAGCAATCCTCTGGCTTGTAATAGACCGGAGCGGGCAGGGTGCTCCCCCTACCCAAGGCTGAATAGAGACGCATGCCGAGGCGCGATGCCCAGACTGGTGGCCCCCCGGAATCACCGAAAAAGGGCATGAGCAGAGGCAGGGGCCGAACGATGTGCGCAGCGGTCATGAGCAGGCGCTGGCGCTCGACGAGGCCTTCTCTCACCCTAGAAATCTGCCTCCGCAGCAGCTGGTCCAAGCCCCCATGCAGGAGGCCGATGCTCTGAGCGCTCGTCTCCGCGGCGAAGTCACCGCAAGTGACCAAGAGCACCGAGCATTCCCGGAGAGCCAACTCTCGGGCCAGGGCTGCCGCCTGGATCCCGCCGCCGACCACCATGTAATCGAAGGCCTGGCCATCGAGCTCCACAGGGTCGCTTCGCATAGCCAGGACTCTAGCGGATGGAGTAGAACAATCAGCCCATGTCTCAGCGCGAACTGGTGGTTCTGGGTACGAGTAGCCAGGTGCCGACCAAGCACCGCAACCACAACGGGTACTTCCTGCGCTGGGATGATGAGGGCTTTCTCTTCGATCCAGGCGAGGGAACGCAGCGGCAAATGACCAGCTTCGGGGTCAGCGCCTCCGCCATCACACACGTGCTGATCACCCACTTCCACGGCGACCACTGCCTGGGTCTCGCGAGCCTCATCCAGAGGATCTCCCTGGATCAAGTGGCACACACGATTCAGGTGCACTACCCGGCTTCGGGGGAAGAGTACTTCCAGCGACTTCGCTGGGCATCGATCTACCACGACCAGGCCAAGCTTCTGCCCAAACCCATCGAAGCATCGGGGGTGATCTACGAGTCTGATCGGATTCAGCTCAGTGCAGAACAACTAGATCACACGGTCGATTGCTTTGGCTACCGCATCGAGGAGAAGGATGAATGGAACCTTGATCCTGCGAAACTGCGAAAGCTCGGCCTGCAGGGGCCCGAACTGGGTCGACTCAAGGTTAGCGGGTCTATCGAGGTTGAAGGCGTGACCTATCGATTGGAGGAACTGGCTTCGAGACGCCCAGGACAAAGCATGGCTTTTGTCATGGACACTCGCGTCTGCGAGGCGGCTGCAAATCTGGCTAGAGGTGTGGACCTTCTCCTCTGCGAATCCACCTTTCTCGAGTCGGAAGGAAGGGAGGCCGAGGAGTACGGTCATCTCACAGCAGGGCAAGCGGCGAAGATTGCCTCGACGGCGGGCGTCAAGCAGCTTGCGCTGAGTCACTTCAGCCAACGCTACCGTGAGCTCGAGCCCTTTATCGAGGAGGCGGGTAAGCTGCACGGCAATGTCCTCGCTGTCAGAGACGGCGATCGGATTCCCCTTCCGAGGACCAAACGAGCGCAGTGAATCGCTCCCTGTCAGGAGGGCAAAACTGCTAACCTCGCCACATGCAGATCGGCAACTATCAGCTTTCCGCGGTCGAGACCGGTGCATTTGCCCTCGACGGGGGCGCCATGTTCGGAGTTGTGCCAAAGGCCCTCTGGGAAAGGCAGATCCCTGCGGATGAACGCAATCGGGTTGGGCTCGCGGCGAGGGCACTCCTGATCGAGGAGATCGAAGGCAAACGGAAGATTCTCGTCGATACCGGGCTCGGCCAGAAATGGGGCAGCAAACTCGCAGACATCTACGGCGTCGACCACAGCAAGCTCAGGCTCGAGACGAGTCTGGAAGCAAAGGGCTTGAGCAGCGGAGATATCACCGACGTGCTCCTTACTCACTTGCACTTCGATCACGCCGGCGGGGCAACCAAGAAGGTGGACGGGAAGATCCTTCCCACCTTCGAGAATGCAAGCTACTACGTCCAAGAGCGGAACCTGGCATGGGCGCATGAGCCGACAGAAAAAGACCGGGCCAGCTACCAACGCGAGGACTACGAGGTCTTGGAGCAGGAAGGCATTCTCCAGACTCTGGATGGCGGTGGCGAGTGGCTCCCCGGAATCGAGCTGGTGATCAGCGAGGGGCATACCACGGCAATGCAACTCCCCCACGTTCACGGCGCCGAAGGCCACCTCATCTACTGTGCTGACATGATCCCGACCGCCGCTCACATTCCTGTGCCCTGGGTCATGGCATACGACAACCAACCCCTGGTCACGATGCAGGAGAAGCATGATCTGCTCGGTAAGGTCACGGCAGAGGATTGGATTCTCTTCTTCGAGCATGATCCAAATGGGCCGGCCGCGCATGTTTCCTCCACCGAGAAGGGATACCGCAGCGGCGAGCGCGTGCAGCTTTGAGCTTCAGTTCCACATCTAGCTCTCTTCAGCCTTGGCTTGGAGAAGCGCTACAACTCGCCGCAGTGACCCGAGGCGAGAGGGTTCTGCAGATCACGGGCCAATCCCTGGAACAAACCAAGGCCCTCCTTGATCTGGTTGGGGAAGAGGGTCGGGTCCTGTTAGTTGAGGCGGACCGGGGTCAGGCGGAGGTAATCCGCCAGCTCGACCATCACGCCCTGAGCGTCCTGGCCCACGTGCCGCAAAAGGGCGAGAGCTTCGGCCTCTTCGATGCCCTGTTCGCATGCCCCTTGCGCATGCCCAAGTGGCCGAGAGAGCGCTGGGGCGATCTGGCGAGCCAGAATCTCCGACCCGGCGGTCGCTTCCTGATCGACCTGCCTGCAGAGGACTTCTGCAACTCCTTGGCGAAGGCCTGGCTACAGGCGGGCGGAAGTCGAGAGCAGATCGCATGCTGGTCCGGACCCTCTGAGAGTCAATTGGTCGAGAGCCTTGGCCGGGCCGGACTGCGACGGATCGAGGCCTCCCTAGGCACTCACCTCCTGCGCTCCGAAAGCCCAAGGCGACTGGCTGAAGGCAGCGTCTCCATCCTGGGAGCAGAATCCGAAATGGTCGAATCCCTCCATTTGGCGCTCACCGAGATCCTGGGCACCACTGGCGCAATCGAGCTCGTTTGCCGACGCACTCGCGTGAAGGGCATGCGCTAATATTTTTCTCGAAAGCGCCGCAGGAATCACCCGCCCATTGCACTGCTCCAGGTAGGCGGCTTCCACGGGCGCTCATGAGGCTCCAGCGTGAAAGCTGTAGCCCAACCTGTAGGTGTCCCATTTGGTGAGCGAGGACTTGGGATCCTGCAGGTGATTCGGACCACCGACCTCAACACGGCACAGCCTCCCTGACTGGTGGTTCAGGATCCAAGGGGGGTGAAGCCGCCTACCAACTTTCTCTCAGCAGGTCCTCGCTTGCGCAGACGAGCAATATCAGTTGCTCTCCATGGAGAAGAGAAAGCGGCCTTCGCCAGAACTGTTCAAGAGCGGGTTCTGATCCACCTTCCTCCGCTCGAGATCCAGGCGCATCTTCGCGAGGACGAATTGAGCGTCGAGATTCAGGAATCCGCCGCTCTCGTCCTTGGACTCCTCTCGCAGAGCTCTGGTGAACGCAGCAGCGAAGGGGGACATCTTGCCCTTCTCACCATCGAGAGCCACCTTGTCACCACCAACGGATGTAAGGATGAGATGCGCCCTGGCAGTGAGGCCCATAGCTCCACGGCTCATCTCGGAGTCGTCGATGACTCTGCCAGCGAAACAGCAATCGAGGGTAAGGAGAATGTGCTTCGCCTTGCAGGAACCCAAGAAGGTCCGCAGATCATTCATATTGATGTACTCGCGGGCCTCCGTAGCGCCGGAAGGCACGATCCAAGCATCGTCCTTGTTGTATTCATTCGGCTTGCCGTGCCCCGCGAAATAAACCAGGACGCGGTCGTCGCGTCCGGCCGTCGTGATGATGTTGTCGAGGGCATCGCGGATACCGCCTTCATCAGCCTCTTCCTCGGTGAGAAGGGTCACTGAGTCAGCCGACCATCCCAAGTCGTCTACCAAAGTGTCCCTGACAGTCTGGACATCGAGCAAGGTGTTGTTGAGCTTGGCCCACTCGCGTCCATCGTAGGACTGCTCAATGCCGATCAGGAGGGCATGAGTCTTGCCATAGCTGCTGGCATAGACTGGCCCTGAACCTTGGCCAGGGGCAGCTTCCGGCTTGGGACGACCACGCGTCCCCGGGCCTTCCTCCCCCATCCAGAAAACGAGGCTCAGCGTGAGCGCGGCAGCGGCAGTCATCAAACCCACCAGAATTGGCATGCGGCCTCGGCCAGTAGCAGACGAGGGGGTCAGGTCCGCATCCAATGCTTCACCCATGTCGCGAGCTGTCGGATACCTGCCCATAGGGCTCCGCGAGAGTGACTTGCGGATGATCTCTACGAGGCCTTGGGGCACCTCAGGACACTCGCTGCGGAGGATCGCTGCGAGATCATCCATGCCCTGACCATCGCTGGGATCCTCTCCGGTAAGACAGCGGAACATGAGAGAGCCGAGACCATACACGTCCGAGCGGGCATCCGCCGGCTGACCACTGAGTTGTTCGGGCGCAGGGTACGCAGGCAGAGCAGTCGCCTGTCCCCCACCATCGGCCTTGGGTCGATAGCAGATCGACGAAGTCCCCACCATGCTGGTCTGCTTTGCGAAGGAGAAGCCGCCCAAGCAGGAGCTCCCATCGGGACGGATGACCACCGATTCACAGGAAAGTCCGCGGTGCACGACCCCCACCTGATGGACGGCGGAGAGTGAATCACAGAGTTCTCTGGCCAAGCTTCTGAGTTCATCTGCAGACATGCGGCCTCGTGCCAGACGCTCGGCGAGACTCTCCCCAGCCACAGCCTCGAGCACGAGCATGGGGCCGCCAGGAATTCCGATGCTGTCCACCAGATCCTGCGACCTCGGCAGCTCGATGATGTCCAGGAGTTGGGCGATCCCGGCGTGCTTGACCTTCGCCAGCATGCGGGCTTCTCGCAGGCTGCGCTTCTGATCCGCGGCCGCTCCAATCTGCTGCGCCATGGACTTGCTTGGAAGCTTCAAGAGAACTTCGCGCTCCAAGAGCTTGTCCGTGGCACGGAACAGAAGCTGAGCTTCACTGTCCTCCAGTTGCTCCAAGAGCTGGAACCTGTCGTGGATTTGGGGCATTTCCATGGGGCTTGTCTCTGTAGGAAGAAGGAGGGGAATCCACCGAGGAATCGAAGCCGGGCCCCCAGGAATTCCCCGACTTTCCGGAGATTCTAGCGTCCGTCAGATGCGCAAGCGCGAATCAGCCTGTGTAGAAGCCGGTTCCCAAGGCGGGGCTTCGCGCCAGTCTCAGGGCTAGCCCCAGGAACGAAAGGGACTTCCCCATCGTAACTCCCTCTCCGAGAGGGACTAGATCATATGAATGCGGTGGCATGGGTCTCTTGGCTACACAACCAGCCGCAAAAGGCATGCAGGTGAAGATCGCAATGGATATCAGATACACACTGGACGAAGCCAACCGCCTCCTGCCTCTGGTTTCCTCCATCGCCCAAGAAATCACCGATCGACGCGATGAGAAACGACGGATGCGCCGCATGCGATCCGAGCTCGAGGAAGCCCGCACCCAGGAAGGCCTCGACGCCGCCATCGCCGAGACAGACGCCCGTATCTTCGAACTCGAGATAGGGATGAAGCACTCGAGAAAGGAGTTGGAGGCCTTGGGACTGCACATCCTCCGGACTTTTCCCCTGACTATCCACATCCCCGGCCATACCCAACCAGGACCTCTGGTCTTCTGCTGGCAGGAAGGCGAGAGCAAGGTCTGCCACGGGCACGCAGTCGGCGAGGAAGAGGATCCCAGGCGGCCACTGAGGGTTAGAGCGCCCAGCACCGGAAAGCCCTCCTGAGCGTCGACAGAAGCCTTGACTGACAGGTAGCTTCCGGGTCCAAGACAGAGCCTGGCAAGCTATCTTCCCCCAGCAGTTTGGCATTTCATCACGTAGTCCTCTTCAGACTTCGACCCGGAGTCACCCTCGAGCAGGTTCGCGCCGCCCGTGAGGCCCTGAGCGCCCTGGTCGAGACACTCCCCGGTGTGCTCCACTTCGCGGTCACGGACAACCTCGCCGTGCGAAACGGCGGCTACACCATGGCCCTCTTCTCGAGTTTCGAGAATCGACAGGCCTTCGAAATCTTCAACCGTCATCCGGAGTTCCAGCGCGTCTGGCGCGAATTGCTCGATCCGGTGGTGGAAGAGAGCATGGTGGCCGAAGGCGAAGAGAACTGACTGTGCCCGGCAGGGAATGATCGCTTGATCCTAGGCCTGGGCCTGCTGGAATGAATCCATGAACAAGCCCAAGCGCGTAGCCGTAACCGGCGCGGCTGGCCAGATCGGCTACAGCATCCTCCCACGCATCGCAGCTGGCGAGGTCTTCGGAAGAGAGACCCCGGTTGTCCTACAGCTTCTCGAGATCCCTCCAGTGCTCCCCGCATTGGAAGGCGTGCGCATGGAACTGGAAGATTGCGCCTTCCCTCTCCTGCACGGCATCGAAGTCTCCGATGATCCCAAGCATGCTTTCCGTGATGCAGACCTGGTCTTCCTGATTGGCAGCAAGCCGCGCGGAAAGGGCATGGAGCGCCGCGACCTGATTCTGGAGAACGGCCCGATCTTCACCGGGCAAGGTCAGGCAATCAACGAATGCGCCGCCAGCGGCGTACGCGTGGTGGTGGTTGGCAACCCTTGCAACACGAACTGCCTCATCGCCATGCACAGCGCCCCAGACGTCCCGAACGATCGCTTCAGCGCCATGACTCGGCTGGATCAGAACAGGGCGATGGCTCAGCTAGCCCTCAAGGCTGGATGTGGATGGGATGAGATCAGTCAGATGATCATCTGGGGCAACCACAGCAATACCCAGTATCCCGACTGGACCAATGCGCTCGTTCAAGGGCAGCCAGCTCTCGACCTCATCGGGGATAAGTCATGGCTCGAGCGGACATTCATCGAAACCATCCAAGAGAGGGGAAAGGCCGTCATCGACGCACGCGGCATGTCCTCGGCCATGTCAGCAGCAAACGCTGCACTGGAACACGCCGAGTCTCTCTATACAGAAAACACGGCGCCGGTGTCTTTGTGTGTCATCTCTGACGGCAGCTACGGGATTCCGGATGGCATCATCTCTTCCTTCCCCTGCACCACTGACGGCAAGGGAAACTGGCAGATCTTCAAAGGCTTCGAGCTCAACGACTATGCGAATCGCCTGATCAAGATCAGCACCGATGAGTTGCTGGCCGAGCGGGAGACCGTTCAGAATCTGCTCTCCGATTGAGGCGCCTTGGATTGGTCACCACTCCTGGTCCTCCTCGCCTCCGGCGCTGCGATGGGGTTCATCAACAACCTCGCCGGCGCCGGTGGACTGATCGGTCTGCTAGCACTGGATGTTGCAGTCCTTCTGGATCCGACGGGAGCAAACGCTGCCCTGCGCCCGGCAGCTCTGGCCATTGGGCTAAGCGGGCTCGTCGGTTTCTATAGCAAGGGAAAGAAGGTACCTGCCCGTGCGTGGGGATTCGGCCTTGCCGCAGTGCCAGGAGCCGTGGCGGGATCGATTCTGGCTCTCACCCTCCCTGAGTGGGTCTACATGGGCTCACTGATCGTCGTTGTCCTGGCTGTGCTGGCACAGCAATTCAGACCGGCACCGAAGTCAGGAGATGCGCAGAAGCCCGTTTCCATGGGACTGGGCATGTTGCTCTTCACGCTTGTCGGCCTGCACATGGGATTCCTCCAGGTGGCAGTTGGCCTGCTGATCATCCTCACCCTGGGACGCGTCCATAGCCGGGATCTCCTTCTAGTGAACAGCGCCAAGACAGCGATCGTGATCTGTACGGCGGGGGCAAGCACCTTGAGCCTCGGACTCTCCGGAGCAATCGCCTGGGAACCAGCTCTCTGGCTAGCCGCGGGGGCAGCCATCGGCAGCTTCACAGCCAGTCGCTGGAGTATCTCGAAGGGGCATGGTGCGGTCAGGGTCGTGGTCTTGCTCGTCTGCCTCCTGGTATTGATCAGAATCCTCTTCATAAGCTTCGCCTAGTTGCTTTTTCTTCTGGCCTGGGGGAAACCAATCAACATGGATACGCGCCACATACTCATCACTGGGGCAAGCTCTGGCATTGGCAAGGCCTGCGCAGATCTCCTCCGCGAAGGGAACCGCCTCTCACTTGGAGCTCGCCGAGCGGAGCGTCTCCCAAACCTCGGCGCCGAAGGCTTCCGACAAGAACTCGACGTAACCGATGAGTCTTCCGTTGAGTCCTTCTTGGCAGCATCCGATGCGGCTCAAGGGCCAGTTGACGTCTTGATCAACAACGCCGGACTCGCCCGGGGCACCGAACAGGTCGCGAATGCTGACGGCAGGGCCTGGCGCGAGATGATCGAGACGAATGTCTTGGGAGTCCTCAACATTACACGGCGAGTTTTGCCTCAGATGCTCGACCGAGGGCGTGGGGATATCGTGATGATCGGATCCGTAGCAGGTCATGAGCCCTATGAGGGCGGGAGCGTGTACTGCGCATCCAAACATGCCCTGCGCTCAATCACCAGGGCCATGCGCTACGAGGTGCTCGGAAGCGGCGTTCGCGTCATGAGTGTTGATCCTGGAATGGTCGAGACCGAGTTCAGCATCGTGCGGTTCCGTGGCAACGAGGCCGCTGCAGGCAAGGTCTACGACGGCACGCATCCACTCAGCGCACAGGACGTTGCCGAGTGCGTGCAGTTCGCCATCGATCGACCGCAGCATGTAAACTTGGACTGCATCCAGATCATGCCGACGGATCAGGCCTCCGCGAAGCGCGTCCACCGCCGCGATTCTCGAAGCTGAGCCACTCGTCAGGCCCTGGGAACGACCCAGCAGATAGCCCAGCCCGGCAGCGATCACTACCAGGGCGAGGAGCGAAATCGCATAGCGGCGGCGCAAGTGCAGAGCATTGACCTGCAGAGCCGGTGTACCGGGTGAGATTGCGTAGTGAGCGACTTGGGGGTGTGCTGTATTCATACAAGCTTGCATATATAATCCTGTTCAGAGATTCCAGTGAATTTCAGGATGAGCCCCATCGCCTCCCCGGAAACGAATTCCAAGGCAATTCCTGTTCCCCCCTGGCCCCTGCCCGTGAAACTGCCGCCATGGCCGCAGAGCATCTCTATGTCCTTTGCCTGGTTGCAGCAGCCACTGTGCTGCTCGCAACGGAAAAGGCCCAACTCGGGGTCATCGGCATAGGCCTGATCGTGGCAGTCGCAGTGCCCGAGGTGATCACCGCCAAGGAAGCGATCGCAGGCTTCGCCAACACGGCCGTAGTCACCGTAGCGGCCCTGTTCATCGTCGGCGAAGGCCTGCAGAGGAGCGGCGCAGCATCGATCTTCGCGTCCCGAATTTTGGCGAGCACAGGTGGCAGCGAAACCACGGTCGTGCTGCTCATCATGCTGATGTCGGCGCTGCTCTCCGCCTTCATCAACAACATCCTTGTAGTGATCACCTTTCTCCCGGTGGTGACCAGTATCTGCCGCAGCACTGGGCTCTATCCCTCGCGCTTACTCATCCCCCTCTCGTACGCTTCCATCCTCGGCGGAATGTGCACGCTGGTCGGCACATCAACCAACCTTCTCATCAGTGGCGTACTCGAGGACTCAGGGCTACCCGGCATCGGCATGTTCGAAATGAGTCTGCCAGGCCTGCTCATTGTCGTCGCCGGGTTCCTCTACATAGCGCTCATCGGCAGACACTTCCTGCCGCGCATTCACTCGCTTGCAGCTCAACTCAAACCTGAGGACTTCAAAGAGTACGTAACTGAGATCAGTGTTGGCGAGGGTAGCAGCCTCATCGGCAAGGCGCCTGGCGAGGTGGTTGGCAAGGCCGAGGAAAGCAACCTCTACATTGCCATGCTCGTCCGTGGAGAGCGGGTGTACCGCCCGCCGTTCGCCGACGAACAGATCTGCCAAGGTGACATACTCGTCGCGGGCGGGGAAGTTGGCGAGCTAGCCCATCTGCATAGTCCAGAGAATCGCAGAAAGGGCTACGACCAGGAAACCGAGCACTTCGACCCAACTCAAATGAGCTTCTTCGAGCTCTCGCCAACGCCTCTCTCGAGCCGGATTGGACTGCCCCTGCGAGAACTCGAAATCAAGGCACGCTATGACGCCGTTGTGGTTGGCCTTCTTAGGAATGGTCATCACCAGCAAACACGCATCGCAGATCTACATCTACGAACAGGTGACGTCCTGCTGGCCTTCGGAAACGACTCCAGCCGAGAGGCACTGAGGCACAGCCCGGACTTCAATCTGATCGAAGGCGTTGATGAAAAAATCTATCGCCGCAGCAAAGCTCCCGTAGCCGGACTGATTCTGATCAGCGTGGTCTTGCTCTTCATCACTGGCCTTATCCACCCCTGCACAGCCGCACTATGTGGTGCGTTAGCGATGGTGGTGACCGGTTGCCTTTCTGTGCAACAGGCCAACCGAGCAGTCAATTGGCCGCTAATCATGTTCATTGCCGGGACCCTGGCAGTTAGCAAGGCTCTGCAGGCTACCGGCGCCGACCTGCTCATAGGCCATTGGCTTAGCGACTCAATCGGCAGCAATGACCCCTTCTTTCTCCTGGCCGGCCTATACCTGGCGACCATCGTCTTCACCGAACTACTCTCCAACAATGCGGTTGCGGTCATGATGACAACCGTTGCCCTGGCCACTGCTGAGGTCGCCGGGGTCGATCCTCGACCACTCGTAATGGCGGTCCTTTTCGGCGCCAGCTCATGCTTTGCCAGCCCCATCGGATACCACACCAATCTCCTGGTCTTCGGCCCTGGCGGCTATCGCTTCAGAGACTTCTTGAAAGTCGGGATTGGCCTCGATCTGGCACTGGGTGCAATGGGCATTCTCGCGGTGAGCTACTTCTTTCCCTTCTGACTGGCGAATTGCTCAACACTTGGCATGGAACTGCCGATGAGATCAGGGTGAAGGCGACCCGAATCCCCTTGTTGCTCGCTGAGGCCATCCTGCTCATCAGCCTCTTGTCCTGGTACTTCTTGCAGGACGGCGCCTATCCTCAGGCGCTATGGCAGGTCGGCGCGGACCGGGCGAGTAGCGAAATCTACCAGCAGGTCGAGGCCGAAACGCCGATTCGCCTGGCCTTGGACTTGCCCTTTCCCGGCCACGTCTACCTGGTCAGCCACGATCTGATCTACGGCTGCAGCGCTCTCTTCCCCAGCGAGTACCTCCGCTCGGATCTAACGGCGAATCCCCTGACTGCAGGACGACACGTCCTCCCTGGCCTGAGCACGGCCGATAGCAATCTCGAGTTGTCTTGGCAGAGCGGCGACGCGAGCTCGCCCTATAGCATCATGCTGGTGGTGAGTGAGCATGCGATCCCAGAGCTCGATGCAGCGCTCAGAAAGCCGCGACAAATGGGCAATGCCGCTTTCCCCAAGAAAACACTCCTCGGAGGCTATGCCCCGAAAGCGGGCATGGAACAGATTCCGGCAAAGAGCGATTTCCTGCACCCGGCCATAGAGGCTGCCTACAGACTCGGAGACCCGAGCAACGATGGCCCCCTGGTACCCTGGGAAGGCCACCCCGGGATCTACTTGAAGGTCATGCGCCTGGAGAACCTTGGGCGCAACCTCGAACCCGGCGCTGATCTCCGGGAGCAGCTCAACGAGAGGCTATCCGAGGAACTGGAAGGCCTCGTAGAGCTGCCCAAGCCTGGCAAGTAGGGCATCAAGAGGAGCAGAAGTGCTCTTCCACAGCGGCACAGAGGATGTGAACTACCAGGATATGGCTCTCCTGAATCCGCGCCGTGTTATGTGAAGGCACTCGCACGGCATTCTCGGCGAGCTCGGCCACCGGACCACCACGCTCAGAAACGAGAGCTGCTGTCGACATGCCCACGGCCTTGGCCGCCTCCATAGCAGCCAGGACGTTCTTTGAGCCGCCGGAGGTTGAGATCCCTATGAGGAGATCCTCTGGCCTCCCCAAAGCCCTGAGCTGACGGGCAAAGACCTGTTCGAAGCCGGCATCGTTCGCGATCGCGGTAAGGCTCGGGATCTCGTGACCAAGGGCGATCGCTGGCACGCCCGCTCGGTCTTTGTTCTCGAACCATCCGATCAGCTCACCAGCGGCATGGGCGGCATCGCAGGAAGAGCCGCCATTCCCGCAGAACAGTAGCTTCCCCCCTGCCTGGAGGCTGCCCAGAGCCGCCTCACAGAGCCCGCGAATCTCCTCGTCACAGCGCTCCAGGAGGGCTTCCTTGGTGGCGATGCTCTCCCTGATCGATGCATGGATTCGGTCGAGTTGCATGCGCGGCATGGTAGCGAGGAGAAGTGCTTCCTGGCATCTACTCCGCGGATTCGGGGCAAGCCAGGGCAAGTCCTTCTCTGCAACGAGCTTGCGATGGGCAGAAAATGTGGATGACTAGTGGAGAATGCACTTCCTGCAGTTTCCTGCTAGCACTCTATGGATTTTGGGTAATTTTCTACCAAAGCGCTGCGCCTCAACTGCAGATTATGCGATTGTTCAGAAGCAGCCTGTACCCGCAAGCGACCTGCGCGCGGGCCCCCTTCCTCCTTGACCCAATCGCCAACCATGACCGATCTCACCGTTGATTCTCCGCAACTCCACGCCAGTTATTCACGCGAGGACGTGTCCGCACTGCTCAAGGAGCACGACATCCGCTTCCTACGCCTCATATTCACCGACATCATGGGGATGAACAAGAACGTGGAGCTTCCCCTCTCCCAGTTCGACAAGGCGCTGGACGGGCAGATCATGTTCGACGGCTCCTCGATTCAGGGATTCGTGCGCATCGAGGAGAGCGACATGCTCCTCGCCCCCGACTTCGACACCTTTCGGGTCTACCCCTGGGACAACTTCGGTCGGGGCAAGGTCGCACGGTTGATCTGCGACGTAAAGAATCCGGACGGCAGCAGCTTCGTCGGCTGCCCGAGAGGCAATCTGAAGAGGCTCGCCAAGAAAGCCGAAGCCCTCGGAACGATCATGATGGCCGGACCTGAAGCCGAGTTCTTTCTCTTCGAGCGGGACAAGGACGGAGGCCTAACCACCCTGACCAATGATGAAGCTGGCTACTTCGATGCTGCTCCGATCGACGAAGCAGAAGGCTGCCGCCACGTCATCACCAATAACCTGCAGGCCATGGGCATCGAGGTCGAAGCCAGCCACCACGAAGTGGCCCCCGGTCAGCATGAGATCGACTTCCGCTATGGGAACGCCATCCAGACCGCAGACAACCTGATCACCTTCAAGAATGTGGTTCGCAGGGTGGCCAAGGACTTCAATCTGCACGCCACCTTCATGCCGAAGCCGATCTTCGGCATGAACGGCTCAGGCATGCACGTGCACATGTCACTCTTTGACCTGGCAGGGCAAGAGAATCTCTTCGCGGACACCAGCACCGACTGGCAAATCAGCGAGAAGGGACTGAGTTTCCTGGCAGGGGTCATCGAGCATTCCCGCGCACTCTGCGCAATCACGAATCCGCTCGTGAACAGCTTCAAGCGCCTGGTCCCAGGCTACGAAGCACCTACGCATATCGCCTGGAGCATGCGCAACCGCTCGCCAATGATCCGCATTCCCGATCGGCGCGGCCTGGGCACGCGCATGGAACTGCGGATGCCCGACCCTAGCTGCAACCCCTATCTGGCCTTCGCCTGCATACTCGCCGCCGGCCTGGACGGCATGGAAAAGGGTCTCGAGCCACCTCCGCCAGTGAACAAGAACATTTACACGATGAGCGCCAGGGAGCGCGCCAGGAACAAGGTCGGCACTCTCCCAGGTAATCTCAGTGAAGCGATCATCGCCCTCGAGAAGGACCAGTTGATCCGCGACGCGATGGGAGAGCACATCGCAAGTCACTTCATCGAGGCCAAGAAGCGCGAGTGGGCGGACTACATCGCCCAAGTGCACGAGTGGGAGCTGCAGAGGTATCTGGGCACCTACTAGGAGCGGTGGTCCTTAGCCAGCAGCTGCCCTGGCAGCATCCAGGGCAGGCCCGATATCGCAGGGCCTGCCCATGGATGCGAGCACCGCAGCCAGAGAGCTGAGCAAGCGCTGAACGGATTCCAGTCGGGCGCCATGCCCCATCAGACCGACTCGCCAGACTCTGCCCTTTAAGGGGCCAAGGCCACCACCGATCTCGATGCAGTGATCCTGCCGGAGGCGCTTTCGAACTTCAGCCTCGTCGAGTCCTTCGGGAACAAGCACCGACGTAAGCATGGGGGTCCGGAGTTCAGCATCCACCAGGCAGGACATCCCCATGGCCTCCAGACCCTTGTAGAGACCCGCTGCCACTCGACGATGCCGCGCAGCTCTAGCTGTCATCCCTTCCTGCAGGGCTTCCTCCAGTCCGGCAGCCAGTCCATAGATCATGCTCACCGGCGCAGTGTGGTGGTAAACCCGGTCGCCACCCCAATAGCCACCGAGTAGATTCACATCCAAGTACCAAGAGGGGGTCGGGGTACTTCGACTCGCGGCCTTTTCGAGAGCCCTCTGGGTGATACTCAGGGGGGAGAGTCCAGGGGGCACCGAGAGACACTTTTGGGTGCCTGAGAAGGCAGCATCGACTCCCAACGCATCCAAGTCGACGGGCGTTCCTCCCAAGCTGGTCACGCAATCGAGTAGGAAGAGGGCGTCAGCCGCTTTGGCTGCTGCGGCAATGCCTGCGAGCGGCTGCAAGACTCCGGTCGAAGTCTCCGCGTGAACGACGGCAACCAAACGTGTCGGACCTCCATCTATGGCCGCAGCAACCTCCTGCGAATCGAGAGCCTGGCCGAATTCGGCGTTCACCTCTACGACGTCCGCACCCAGTCGCCGTGCGAGCTCGGCCATGCGCCCACCGAAGACGCCATTTACGCCGATCACCATGCGATCACCTGGCTCGACGAGATTCACAAGCATGGCTTCCATGCCTGCTGATCCAGTGCCAGAGATAGGGACCGTGAATCGATTCTGCGTCCCAAACAGCTCCCGAAGGTTCGACTGGACTCGATCCATGAGAGCGAGGAACTCCGGGTCCAGATGACCCAGGAGGGGCGCGATGGAGGCGGCTCGAACTCCAGGCGAAACAGGGGAAGGCCCGGGACCGAGGAGAAGCACCTCGGTGGGCGTGAAGGGCATGTGGTCGGACATGCCGTCCTAGTCTATACCGTTCTGCCGATACAAAAACGCGAGTATGGTCGCTACCGCACGGTATGCCTCCACGGGAATGCTCTCGCCGACCTCCAAGGGTGCAAGGCATTCCAGCAGATCCGGGTCGCGCTCCACCGGGATTCCGTGCTCCTCAGCTCGCGCCAGGATGGTCTCCGCGATGGTTCCCTTGCCTCTTGCGATCACTTTCGGGGCCTTGTCGACCCCTCTGAGATAGCCGAGAGCCGCAGCCTCGAGCTTCCTCCCTGGCTTCTTCGGGTCAGACATGGAGATCCACCCTCGTCGCCGGGTCGCTCCAAGTCTCTGGCGGCAGCAAGAGATCCGCGACCGCCAGCCCTGCCCCCGCCGCGTGTCGAACGACAAGCTCACGCACCTGCAGACCCGCCTGCTGCAACTCTTCACGCAGCTCCTCGATGCCGGCTCGAAGCTTCAGGCTTGGCTCGAATTCTACGAGCTGGAATTCAGCCGACAGAGTCTCTCCGCCAACCCGCAAGTCGACCCGCAGTGCACCCAGCCTGGAAAGATCCAAGAGCAGAACAATCGTCCACTCTCGATTGGCTGAGCCAGCGGGCGATTCGCCCTCCTTTTCCGATTCGGGAGGCGGGAAGGCAAAGAGTCGCGCATCCAGTACATGCGATCCTGGAGCCAAAGGCAGAGGTAGATGGATCGGACCACCCTGCTCGCTTCGACGCGCGTTGTCGACCTCGACTCGACTGAGATCTGCCAGCAAGGCGGTCGCCAGCTCTTTGCTTGCCTGTCCCCGGCCAAGCCTGGACTCAGCTGACACCATGTCGAGGAGAACAGCTTTGAGAGTCTCCTGAAGACTACGCACTTCCAACTGTGCTCGCTTTTCGACAAGCCTGGGCATCCGTAGTACGCGCTGCTCTTGATCATGACCGAGGCTATCGACAAGACCGCGGAGTTCATCAGCGCTTGCCTGACCTGCGCTGAACGCCTGCATCTGCTGGGTGATCTTGCGAAGCACTCTGTCCTGGGCTGGCAACTCTGGTTCAGACAGACTGCTGAACTGAAGGAGCATGGCTCCAAGCTCCTTGGCCGGCGCACCAAGCAACCCAGATTCTAGGGCAGCTGCTGAACCGGGAACCTTCAATGGGAGTGCTGCTGAGAGGACCAGCTGCGGATCAGTGGCAGCAACCTTGAACTCGTAAGTCTTCCCAACATCCAGCTGCAGATGAGTCACAGCTGGGATGCGAGCACCAAACATCCCAATGGTAAGCTGCCCCCCAGCCTCCGCTGAAAGGACTGTCGCCAGTACCTTTTGCCCAGCCTCCAGCCTGACGAGGCGCATGCCTGCTTCGACATCGGGACCCGTGAGAGCGCGGATCCTGCTACTCTCTGAGCTGCTCGCTGTCGACTCGGCCTGGGACATAGGGGATTAATCGGTAATCTGTCCCAAGGCCCCAGAGAGAATCCGCACAACCAGAGGCCAGGCTATGCTCATTTCTCCCCTTCTCCTCCTCCTCAGCGCCATGGCTCAGGACCACCAATCAGCCCAGGACCCGCGGAATCTTGCAAACCAAGATCCAACCCCCGTCCCGGCACGACATACCGAGCTCAGTCGAAAACTCGCCAAGATGAGTGCCGATCACCCGTTGGTTGTTGCACACAGAGGGGAACCGATCGACTTTCCCGAAAACACGATGGCGGCCTTCGAATCTGCCCTCGCGGTGAGCAGCCATATGGTGGAACTGGACTTCCGCCAATCAAAGGACGGCGCTCTCGTTGTGATTCACGACAAGACCGTCGACCGAACAACCGATGCTGAGCAACGCTTCGGCACAAAGGGTCTGATGGTCTCCAACTTAACCCTCGAACAGCTCTCCGAGCTGGATGCGGGGAGCTGGAAAGACCCGAAGCATCGGAGCAGCCGCATTCCGACTCTCGAGGCAGCGCTGAAGCTCATCCAAGGCTCTTCAATCACGATGATCGAACACAAGGCCGGAGACTCCGCGGCCTTGGTCGCCCTCCTCCGCCAACTGGACCTGGTGGACAAGGTGATGGTTCAGTCCTTCGATTGGGACTGGTTGCGCGAAGTCCACGCGGCGGAACCCAGCCTTACTATCGGAGCACTCGGCGAGGGCAGCTTGGATGTGAGCCGCATGGCAGAATTGCGGGGGACAGGCGCCTGCATTCTGCATTGGGATTACTCAGATTTAAGTCCGGAGTCGGTCAAGCTTGCTCGCGAGCATGACTACCTACTCTGCGCCTACACCGTGAATCACGACATCGCGCTCATGGGTGCAGCTGCGATTGGACTCCACCTGATCACCACCAATCGGCCGGCACGCCTGCAGGAGCTAATCCGCATGGGCAAAGCCAAGCGGCAGTGAAGCTGCGGATCAGGTTAACTGAAACTGCCCGACAAGCATGCTTGCCGGGCAGTCCCTGGTCCTGATCTCAGGACTAGAAGACGAAGAGCTTCGCCTTGTTGTCGGGTTCGAAGTTGTAGTCCATGCGTAGGGCCATGCCTTCGAAGCTCACGATCGTGATCACAAAGCTCTCAACTCCCGAGCTTCGCAAACCCTCAACATGATCGCCCGATAGATACATCTGGCCATCCTTGATGATGAAGAGGGTCGAACTCGAATCCTGTGGCAGGCTGATGATTGCGATCGAGTCGCCCATATTGCCAGGCAATTGCAGGATCACATCATCACGCGAATCAGTGATCTCTGAGATTTGCCTAGCTGGCGCCGAAGACCCAATGCTGTTCATCGCAACAGCACTAGGCAAGATAATGATGCCACCATCACCACCGCCGCGAGTCTCGCCACCGAAGACCGGTCCGAGCCCTAGCAGTAGCAGGAGGGATAGGAATAATGTTATGCGCAGAGGGCTCATGGTCAGCAGGCCTCGCGAGCGTCAAACCAACAGGGGAACTGGCGTGCGAAGGCCTCGCGTGCTTCCGGATGGCGCGCGAGAACTCCAGTAAACTGAGGTCGAGAGCGAAGCTCCTCTGCGATCATGCTGCGTTTATGCGGCATCTCGTTGTAGAGCTTCTGCAACCAAGTCTCACAATCTGAGAAAAGCTCGCGCAGGCCGTAGACCAACGCGAGATTGAAGTAGATCAAGCCGAAGTGTGGTGACTCATGCACCACGCCTGAATCAACAAGCTTCTTGAAGTAGGCCGTGGCGAGCTCGAGCTCCCCCTCTTCGAGGAAGACATTGCCGAGGTTCAAGAGCGCAAAGCCACGCATGTTGGCGTCCTTTGCCCCACGCAGTACGGACTTGAACTCTCGACAGGCCAAGGTCTTCTCCTGAGACACATGATAGGCATGGCCCAGGTAGATGCGCGCTTCGTGAAAGTCAGGGGATAGCATCAGGGCTTCGTGCAGAAGGTTCTTGCCCTTCACGAGATTCTCTTCCGGGGTGTGCAGGCCACCACCATCGAAGAGCGCCTTGGCGCGCACCCACTCACCGCCAACCTGACCTTCAATTGAGCCGTCCGCGTCAGGATTCCAACCGGGACCGGCTGCAAGACGCTCAACCTCGTCCACCAGGTTTCTTCCACGCTGAAACATGTCCGGAATCGGCACCGGCTCGCAGGCAACGATCCGAGAAAAGTTGGGGGACAATCCCATCAAGACAAAGCCGCGCCCAAGCTCGTAGAAGATGCGGGCCAATTGGTCACGATTCTCGGTGAGCTTCTTGCGAAGCTCAGACACCTTGATGCGGCCGGAGCGCTTGCCACCGAGACCGTGAATCTCGATGACCTCATCCTCGTCGGAGTTGAGGCACTTGTAGAGATCCTGGTGCGCCATTGCTTGGACGCGAATTCCGTCCAGGAAGCTCTCACATGATGGGCAAACATCCGAATGAACCATCACGCGCCGCACGCTAGCCGGCGCGAGCTCGCCATCCAGCATCGCGGACAAGTCGGCCTGGATCTGCAGGCAGGGGTCTATCTGCTTCTTGACCTTATCAGAGGTCTTCATGGCGGGAACGGGTGGTGGATGGTGTTGTCCCGAGCATTTCGAGTCGGGTGAGAGAGCGACTCATGCTGCGGAGAATCTTGCGCCTGCCTCTGAAGATGACCATCTTCAGGTTTTCCAGGCGAATGCCAAGGGCTTCAGCGGCGGCCTTGTAGGACTCACCCTCGACTTCAACCATGGTCAAAGCCCTGCGCTCTTTCTCCGAGAGCTTGTTGAAATGCACCAGGTAGAGATTGAGGTAGAGGAGGTAGGCGCAGTCGACGACCACCGCATTCTCAGACTCCTCTGCAATCCTGGCAGGAGTGCGGAGACGAGAATCGGGGCGCAGACCCAGGTCCTCCTCCAGGGTGGTCAATCGCGAACGCTTTGATTCGCCCTTGAGATTCTTGAGCAGGGTGTTGCGAACGATTCTGTGACCCCAGTTACGAAAGGAGTCCGCCTTCTCCGCATTGAAGCGGTGAGGGTAGCGGTAGATGTTCAAGAACACCTCCTGCAAGACGTCCCGTGAATCGACCGAAGTGCTACTGCGCCGCACCCTATAGCCAATGGCCTGGATGAAGGACGCTTGGTTGAGCTCGTAGAGCAGACCGAAGACCTGAGGATCTCCGCTGCGCTTGTAGCAATCCATGAGGATCGTGCTGGTCCAATCAACCAGCTCTGCGTCCGACTGCTCAGGGAGACCGTCACGCGGCGCCTTGCCCTTTGCCAATCTTTCGAAGGCAACTTCCCCCGTACGTTCCCAAAGCCGCATCAGTTCTGCTGACACGTGTTCTTTGAGGGGGCTTTGGCTGAGGACGTCCATGTGCACGTAAGTGGATCTGACATGGACCCATAGGGCCGCAGATCCACCACCTATCCTGCCATAGCCGGCGCCTCTTGGGTAGTTACCGAGGCGGGCAAGGATCAGCTGGAGAGGGTCGCCAACAGCGCACTTACGCCTGAGCGGGTAAAACCAGGGAAATCCCGGTCCCCCCGGGACCAGTCAGATCTGGCTCGACCCTACCGCCCTGCGCTTCAACGAGCTCACGAAAGCGCCTGATCCAATCTTCTGCCTCGATCGGGCGAGGTTCCCCATCCCCAGCAATGCGGTGCAGGACAAGGCCGTCTTTTTCTTCGATCTCCACGTGGATCCGACCGACACCGCCTATGCGCCGCGCCACGAGCCCGATAGCCAAATAGAGGATGTCTGCGACTTCGGCGGCCCTGCCAATGCACTCAGCTGCAGCAGGACCACGACAGGGCATGACCCTGACGTCTGGGAAGCGCACCTCAATCTGCCTGGCCATCTCTTCGCAGAGCTCCCGACTATCAACTCGGCGCTGGCCAGTAGCTAGTGATCCTGCCTCGCTCGCAAGATCCGCCACTACTGCTCCTGCCCAGTCATGAATACTACGAAGGGTCGCGATACGGTTCTTGAGACGGGCTCGAGTCTGATCCGTGACCTCCTCGTCGAGCGCAGAGAGGACCTCTGTAGACTCGGAGTTGAACCGCTCCAGGCACTCGAGCAATGGCAGGAAACGCTGGCCAGCTCCCTGAAGGATGCTGGTCTCGCGGCTTCGACTCAGCTGCATGGCGGTTAGCGGCGCTATCGGAGGGGGCCACTCTCTCCCCCCAGAGCCCGGACAGTCTGCCGAATCCTCCGCGGCAACCACCAGGATCCTTGCGGTGCTCGTGCCCTCATCCGCCCGAATTCGATCAATCGCAGTCTGCAAGTCGCAGTCCAGCTGACTCTCTCTGAGGATCACGACTTCACGCCCAGGGGTGATCGCTGAGTTCGCAGACTTCGCCTCATCTGCGAAATCAGTGTTTTGTGATTCTGGCGTTGCGGACCTCGTCATGACTGCTCCCTATGCTCCCTACCATGGCAAACCTCGACCAGCTTCGAGGCCAAGCTTGAGGGAGGCCCCTGTCGCCGGTCAGCGCATGTCGAACAAATCCACACTTCGAGGCACGTGAACATCAAGGCGAGCATCGTTCGAGAGCTGGCAGAGGCCGCAGGCTTCGACCTGGTTGGCTTTGGGCCCGCCGACCCGGGCGACCATGCGCAACACTTCGAGAACTGGCTGCAATCCGGACGGGCGGGGGAGATGTCCTACCTCCACAAGAACCGCGAGCGCATTACCAAGCCCCATTCATGGGCCCCCGATGTCAGAAGCTCCATCTCCCTCGCCTTTGAGTACGGCAGCAGTGAAACCAGGATCGAAGGCGGAGCCAAGGTAGCTCGCTACGCCGTGGGCCGGGACTACCACCGAGTGCTGGGAAAGCGCACACGATGGCTCCGCGAAAAACTCGAGGCAGAGGGCCTCTCCAAGGGCGAGGTCAAGGTGGGGACGGATGCGGTGCCGATTCTCGAACGGGCTCTCGCCACCCAAGCAGGCATCGGCTTTCTGGCGAAGAGTTCTGGCATCATCTCACCGGAGAAGGGCCCCTACCTTCTGCTCTCGGAGCTACTGACCCCCCTCGAGCTTCCCATCGACCTTCCTGCTCCCGGTAGCTGTGGCAGCTGCACGCGCTGCCTTGATGCCTGCCCCACAGAAGCCATCACCGCACCGTTCCAAGTCGATGCTCGCAAGTGCATCAGCTACACAACTATCGAATTGCGCGGCAGCATCCCAAAGGAACTCCGCGCCCTCCAGGGAGAGTGGCTCTTCGGCTGCGATGTCTGCCTCGAGGTCTGCCCGTTCACCAGCAAGTCCAGCCGAGGAAGCGACAAGGGCAATCAACTCCCCCCGGAACTGCAGCGCCACTCTGCCCTCGATGACTTCACCCTGGTCGGCATTCTGGGTCTGAGCGCCGCGGACTATGAAGAGCACTGGACTGGCACCGCAATGCGCAGGGCCACCCGCCAAGGACTGCGTCGCAACGCAGCGGTCGTCCTTGGCAACTTGGGCGATGAGGCGCACCTACCCGCACTCTGCAGAACCCTCGAGGATCCGGATCCGATCCTGCGAGAACACGCCGCCTGGGCGATCGCCTGCATCGACCCGAGCTGCAAAGCGCTTGATGATCGGCTTGGACGTGAAGAGAACCCGACCGTGCGATCGGCGATTCAGGACGCAGTTGCGGAGCGCTGAAGAGAATTGCGTCTACACAACACGCCTGTCCAAGAATCTGGACGGCGACCAATCCGCCATGGGAAGGGGACAAAGGCGGCTTGGAAAGCTCAACACGATCCACCGAAAGCAACTGAGTTTTGAGAGCGTCCGATTCCTTGGACATCGGCTCTCTCCCCCTCACCTGGGCGCTCCCCGCAGCAGGCTTCTATGCCCCCATGTCAGCGCTGTCTCGGGAGCTCTGGGAGCGATCCCCCCGAGAATGGCAAGTCACTTGCTCTTAGGCCAGTCCACCCCGAGCCAAGGACCATGCCATGACGCAACGAGACTTCTACGACGAAAAGAAATGGTGCGCAACGTGCCGTGACTATGTGACCTACATGATGAGCGTCAATCACTCCTACTGCGCACAATGCGGTGAACGAGTGAAGCTCTTCAACAAGGAAGACGCCAAGGGCTTCACCGAAGAAGTTCAGAAGCGGAAGTGGAAGGCGGTCTGACGCGCTTGCATGCGGATTGGGTAAGAGCGGGCTGATAACATCCCGCGCCTGGACCAACCGCAATGACAGCCATCCAGGCGAAACTGTATCTGCTCTTCACGCCTTCACTCTGCCGAGCGCTGCCCTGGCCAACTCTCGAAGCCGCACTAACAGGTGGCGTTGATCTAGTACAGTGGCGCCTCAAGGAAGAGGATGAGTACAGCCTCGAGCGCTGCGCAGAAATCTGTACAGAACACGGCGTGCCATTGATCGTGAACGACCACGTCGGAGCCGCTGGCAGACTCGGCCTGGCTGGAGCCCATGTCGGTCAGGAGGACATGTCAGCGAAGCAGGCTCGCGCTGAATTAGGGCCACACCGCTTGCTTGGAGTCAGCACTCATGACTTGGATCAAGCGCTGAAGGCCCAGGATGATGGGGCTGACTATCTCGGCTTCGGCCCCATGTATCCGACGGCCACCAAGGGCTATGAGCAGGGACAGCCCTTGTCGGCTTTGACCGAGATCATGGAGAGGATTGAGATCCCGGTCTTCGCCATCGGCGGCATCACCGATGAAAATCTGCCAGAACTGATCCAATCAGGCTGCCAGCGGATCGCCCTTAGCTCTGCCATCCTGCAGGCCAAGGATCCAGAGCTGGCAGCGAAGAACCTGCGCACAGTCCTCGCCTAGAAACCGAATCTGCAGAGGCCGGTCACTACAGGATCAGCATTGCATCGCCATAGGAGTAGAAGCGATAGCCCTCGGCAATGGCTAGCCCATAGGTAGCCTGCATCTCCTGAAGGCCAGCGAAGCCACAGACAAGCATGAACAGGGTCGATTCTGGCAGGTGGAAATTGGTCAAGAGCGCATCGATTACCTTCGGCGGGTTGTCCGGATGGAGGAAAATCTCGCTCCTACCGGAGCGGGCCTCGACAATGCGTCCATCCAGGGCGCAGGTCTCGAGAGTGCGCGCGGACGTGGTCCCCACCGCGATGACCCGACCGCCCTTCCGCCTGGTCTCCGCCACGGCCTGAGCTGTTGCCAAGGGCAGTGAATACTCCTCACTATGCATGACATGTTCGGCAATGCGATCGCAACGCACCGGGGCAAAAGTCCCCTCACCGACATGCAAAGTCACCCAAGCCCTGGCAATGCCCTGCCGTTCCAGATTATCGAGAAGATCCTCAGCGAAGTGCAAGCCCGCGGTCGGCGCCGCAACGGCCCCCGGGACTCGAGCAAAGACCGTCTGGTAGCGCTCCCGATCAGGCCCGGGATCTTCCGAGCCATCACGCTTGATATACGGAGGCAGAGGCGCACGCCCGCAGCTCGCGAGAGTGGACTCCAGATCCCCGGCGGCACGAAGGCGGAAACGAAACATCCCTCCTCCCAGACTCTCTCCAGGAATCAGCTGCAACTGCCCCCCTTCCATGCTGAGATCCTCATTCGGACGAACCTTTCTCGCAGGTCTCACGTAACCACGGCATTCTTCACCATTCCGCTCGAGGATGAGCGCCTCGACCTTCCCACCGGAAGGGCGCTTCCCGAAAAGCCTCACCGGGAGGACCCGAGTGTCATTGAAGACAAGCAGGTCTCCTGGCCGCAGAAACTGCCCCAAATCGCGCACTCGCTCATGCAGGCATTCACCAGTCTTCCGCTCGTACACCAGCATCCGCGCCGCATCCCGCGGTTCGGCGGGCTGATCGGCGATCAGTTCTGGCGGCAGATCGAATCTGAAATCGGAAAGGTTGAGGGCGCGTGCCACACTAAGCTGCATACGAGCAGGTAAGACCGGAGCCTATCCCTTCTCCATTCAGATGAGCAACCTCGAGACGATCCTGACCGGAATACAGATTGCACTTCTGGTGCCGCTCGCCGTCCTCGGCCTGCACCGGGGCTGGATGGTTCTGCTCTATTACCGGACCCGGAATCAGGATTTGCCCTCGGGAATCGCCACCGGAACATTGCCCGCAGTGACCGTGCAACTTCCGATTTTCAACGAGCGCTACGTGGCCGCCCGCTTGATCGAGCAGGTAGCCAAACTGGATTACCCGCGCGATCTGCTGCAAATCCAGGTCCTGGACGACTCGACCGACGACAGCACTGAGATCGTCGCCAGGGCCATTCGTGGCCTGCCTGCAGACCTGAACATTCAGCATTCCCGACGTCTCGATCGGGTCGGCTTCAAGGCGGGAGCCCTGGCCGCCGGGCTGGCAGAGGCCAGCGGCGAGCTTCTTGCCATCTTCGACGCCGACTTCATGCCACCTGCGAACTTCTTGCTGCAGACTGTTGGAGCCTTCAGCGACCCAGGCATCGGCATGGTGCAAACTCGCTGGGACCACCTGAATCCGGACTACAGCTTGCTGACAGATGTCCAGGCAACCCTCCTCGATGGCCATTTCGTCATCGAACACCTGGCACGATCTCGAACTGGCTGCTTCTTCAATTTCAATGGCACCGCCGGCATCTTCCGGCGCAGCTGCATTGAGGATGCAGGCGGTTGGCAACACGACACCCTCACCGAGGACATGGACCTGTCCTACCGCGCACAGCTCAAGGGCTGGCGATTCCGCTATCTCCCCGAGGTTGCCTGCCCGGCTGAGCTGCCGATCGAGATGAATGGCTTCCTCAGCCAGCAGCACCGCTGGGCGAAGGGATCGATCCAAACCGCTCGCAAGCTTCTGCCCAGGATTCTCCGCAGCTCGGTGGGTCCCTTCGCCAAGCTCGAAGCGCTCTTCCATCTGCTCGGCAATCTGGCATTTCCCCTCATCATCGGTCTGATCCTCGTCGCCCTGCCTCTGCAAGTCCTCCGCCGGATGCAGGGCAGCGAAATCCCGGCCTGGATGGCAAGCGTCGAAGGGCTTCCCATGCTCTTCGCCACCTTCTGCGTCTTCTTCTACTACGGAACTGCGCAGCTTGCCGTGGGTCGATTGCGCTGGTCCTCCATGATCAGACTTCCGATGGTGCTCGCTGCCGGCGCCGGCATGGCAGTCAACAACACCGCGGCGATCTTCTCCGCTCTCAAACGTGAGACGGGAGAATTCCGCAGAACGCCGAAACACAATGTCGAGGGTCGAAGCGCTCCCGAGGTCCCGATCACCTACCGCTCTAGTCGAGGCTGCCTGCCCATTGTGGAACTTCTGCTTGGAGCATGCGCGAGCACAACTAGCGTGCTCGCCTTTGCTATCAACCTGCCCTGGACTGGCACCTTCCACGGACTGTTCGCCCTAGGTCTACTCTGGACAGCCTGGCTGTCACTGCGCAAGAACGAGACGCAGAGGCTCCGACTCATTACGAAGCCGGCCTAAGGCTGCCTGGACTTGGAATAGCGATCGCGTCTGCAGTGGGGTGGCTTCTCCTTGCTTGTAGTAGTCGCGCAGTACTTTTCGCTGCAGTGCGAGTCGGGGTCTCACTGTGCAGGGGCGGAAGGTTCATTCCGAATTGATGAACGCCCAAGCCGGCGCGAAGCAATGCCGATTCGCCTTCGCGAAAGCGGCTAATTTCGCACTTGGTGTTTTCACCTAATAGAAGAGGTGACTCGCTATCATCCTCGCCCGGCGACCACTAGCCTCCAAACCCCCGCAACCAAGGAGAGGTCATTGCCTCGTTCTCTTCACCTCATCAAGGCTGCGCTCCTCTCGATCCGAGAGATTGCCAGCATTCTCGCCATCGCTTCGCTTCTCGCTTTCTCCACATCCGAGCAGCTGCACGCCCAAAGCAGCACCTGGACGGGGGCAATCAGCAGCAACTGGGATGACCCCAGCAACTGGACCAATGGCGTCCCGGACAGCAGTATCGATGCAATCATCGCAGCGGCTGCCAACTCTCCCAGCACTGCAGGGGCGGTCAACCCGAGCTGCTTGTCCCTGCTCATCGAGGCTGGCGCTACCCTTGGAATCGCCGTCGGCAACAACTTGGTCGTCAACGCCGACTCGACCCTCGTCGGCAGTATCAATGGCGGTGGCGCACTGGAATGCGCTGGCCAAGGGACTATCTCGACGCCCGGCGGCAACTCGTACTCCGATCTGATCGTGAGTGGTAGCTACACCTATGACGCGAGTGGAGACCCGGACAACTTCATGCTTGTCGAAGGGGATCTATGCATTACTGGCACACTCGACACAGCGGCTCTCAAGGTCAAAGTCCAAGGACAGCTGAAACTCAGCGGCTCACTCAATGCAGCCAACGCAATTCGAGTCCTTACGGGCAACGGCTTCTTGCTCGAGGATGGCGTCCTCAACACGCCGATTGCGACCCTGATCATCACTGGCGACTTCGTCTCAAACGGTGGCAGGGTCATGGTTGGCCCATGGAATCACGAGTTCCAGAACGGACTCTGCGTAGTTGGAACCAGCTTCGTCCAACCCCTGCCCAGCAAGTTCGTGTTCGTCGGCGCAGGAGAGATCAAGTCGGACGTGGACCTGCCGACGGTGAAGATCGAAGGCACCTACACCCTCTTGGATGTTCTCATCGGTGGCGACCTCGAGCAGACAAGCACTGCTGGGCCACTGAGCTTTGCCGGCATCACGACGGTCCAGGGGAACGCACTCTTCTCCGGCCCAACCATCCTCGAGACTCTGCAAGCCCCGGGCTCCACCCTGAACATACTGGGGAATGGCAGCGCCCAGACCACTAGTCCGGTGCTCAATCCACCACTGATCATCAATGTGAACGGGAACTGGACGACCAATGCCAACTGGACGCCGCTCAATGGCACGGTGAACTTTCAGGGTTCCGGGCCACAGTTGATCAGATCCCCCATCGTGAACACGACATCCCTCATCGTGGGAAGTAGCTCACTTCTCACCTTCCAGGGCCTGCAGCGGATTTCTGTTCTCGGCAGCCTCACGATTTCCGGGCTTTTTCAGGCGCCGCCGGACACCTCCGTGTCATCCAACCTGGTCGTCCCGCTCGCCAGCCAACTCTCGCTAACCGCGACCGCTCTGGTAGGCGGCAGCGTCATCGTAAATGGCAGCATCATCGGTGCCGGTTCCGTGCGAATGATCGGTGGCGGCATCGTGACCGGGTCCGGGTCCATTGGCAACTTGGGGATCAACACCACCGGTCTGGTGGAGATTTTGAACACCACTGGCATTGTGAATGGCAACTTCACCATCACCAATGGTCAGGTCCGGGTCGGGCAGGGCAACAGTTTGGATGTTTCCGGATTCTGTAGTTTCTTGGGTGGCACCCTGGGTGGAGATCCGGGCAGCTTGATCCGCGTCGTGGGCGATGTGAACTTCCTCGGAACGGTGGCGGGCAATGGCGACCCGGACATCATCTGTTCTGGCAACTACACCGCGGATGCGAACTACACCCCATCCAGCAACACGGTCACCCTCAATGGTCAAGGCGCTGGCAGCATCGCAGCGGCCGTTGACGGCGGCAGCATGTTCTTCAACAACCTGATCATCTCCGAAGGCAGCCGCAGGCCAGCAACTGACATCGTCCTGCATCTCCAGACTTTGGACGTCCTCGCCGGTGCAGCACTGGTGATCAGCAACCCCAACCCGCAGCTCGATACTGGTGGCGAGAACGTGACCATGATGGGCGGAACCCTCAACGTCGACGGCAACCTCTCCATCGAGGAGTCCGAGCTCTGCCTCGAAATCGGTAGCGTTGTGAATGTTGGCACTGGCGCAACTATCCGCGTCGTCGGCAGCACCAATCTGCCTTCGACCATCTGTGGGCCGCCCTGTGGCAACTACGAGGTCAACATCGCCGGCAGGATCGAGGCTCTCAACTTCCAATTCCTCGACATGGGTCCGACCGGGATTCGGATTCTCGATACAGCCACCTTCGCAGCAGCACCCTTTGACTTCCGCGCCGGACTCTTCGCCGAAGGCGCTCCCGGACCCGGATCGGTACAACTCGATATCGATACCAACATCGATATCGAGTTCCGCGACCTGACCTTTGTTCGCAGCATCGTGGACATGCCCGAGTTCAACGTGCGCAGTGCGTCGACGAACACGATCACCTGCAAGAACTTTGCGGGCAACTTCGGCGGCATGGCCTTCGAGGATGACCCGAACGATGTGATCGAATGGCCTGCTGACATGCGCACTCAGCTCTCAAGTCTGAATGCGAGCAGCCTGATCGACATGATCAATCTGGACTTCACCACGAGTATGGAAGTGGATCTCACTGACTTTCGTGTGACGCGCTCCCAGGGAGCTTCAGGCATCTTTGTCGAGATCCCGGGTTCACCAATCGCAGCGATGGGGGTCGGCATGGCCGGCGCCAGCTACTCCTTGCTGGACACCAACGTCGTATATCCCAACCTGTACACGTACAGAATCGAGGAGACTCTCCTGCAGGGATCTACTCGACTGCTCGGCGAAGTGTCCGCCGTCCCGCGTAGCGTGGTGATCGGCGACAGCGTCTTTGTGGGCCCCGGCGGTTTCACGAACATCTCAGCTGCCGCCTCCTTTGCCCAGCCAGGGACCAGCATCGTCGTCGCTGCGGGCACCTACCCGAACTTCGTCCTCACAAAACCTGTCAGCATCATGTCTGACGGCAGTGGCCCGGTCATCATCGACACCATGGGCGGCAAGGTAGAGGTTCGCGACATCCAGCCCGGTCAACCCGATCTCACGTTCTATGACATTGAGATCATGTCGAGCACTGACGGTCCCACCGGCATCGATATCATCAACTGCGCCAACCCGGTCATCTTGGACAACATCACGGTCAATGGCAGTCCCGGCGTCGCGGCGATGTCGATCGACAACTCGCCACAGGTCGCTCTACAGAACTGCAACCTGAGCGGGACGGATGCTCTGGCTGTAAGCAACAACTCCAGCGTCTACGTCTACGGCGGCGGCATCGGCAACCTCTCAGTACTGAGCGGATCGCAGGTCACGCATGTGGATGCGGGGCTCAACGCGGGCAATAGCAGTGCTGACATGACTTCGAGCCTGACCGCACTGCCAGGGACTTCGCCGAGAATGGACTTCCCCAATCTCTGGCCAACTGGCGGCAGCGCACTAGTCGAGCTCAGCACCGACCCGGGCGACCTTTGGTGCCTGTTCCAGGCCAGGAACAAGCTGTTCTTTGACCTGAATGTCATCGTGCCCTCAGAGATGCTCATGTTGCTCGATCCCTTCGAGCCGATCACGATGCTGCGATGCAACACCATGGGTTCAGCAGGGACGATCGCCGGCAATCTAGGGGTCCCCAATGACTCAGCTCTCTGGGGAACGACCTTGTCCACCCAAATGCTCGCCCTGCGTCCACCCTTCGTTATCCGCTTCGGAAACGTGCGCGACGCTCTCTTCCTACCCCCGGGAAACTGAAGTAACCCACCCCGGTAACAGCTAAAAGCTGCCTGTAGGCCATCCACGGGGCTATCATCCGGCCCCGATGGGTGGCAAATCTTGGGCGATGCTTAGCGGTGCGATCTTCGCCATCCTGGTCTGGTTGGCGACGAGCGCCATGGGTCTACCGCCCAAGGCCTGCGCAACCGCCGCGATCACTGCCCTCACCGCCGCCTGGTGGGTGACAGAAGCCCTGCCCATCCCAGCCACCTCCCTGGTGCCCCTGGCTGGATTTCCGATCGTAGGCGTTCTCGATAACCAACAGATTGCCGGCGCATACGGTCATCGGGTCGTCCTGCTTCTCCTCGGAGGTTTCATTTTCTCCAAGTCCATCGAGAGAAGTGGTGCCCATCGGCGCATGGCCTTGCGCATGGTCTCGCTATTCGGAGGCTTCGGTCGCCGCGGCCTGGTGCTCGGCTTCATGATCGCAACCGCCGCATCCTCCATGTGGATCTCGAACACGGCAACCGTGCTCATGCTCCTGCCGGTGGCTCAGGCGATTCTCACCCAGGACCGGGAAGGGGATCTCAAGATCCCCCTCCTGCTCGGCATCGCCTATGCGGCGAGCATCGGCGGCATGGGCACGCCAATCGGCACCCCACCCAATCTGCAGCTCCGTGGGGTCTACGAGGCTGAGTTCGGCGAGACGATCAGCTTTCTCGAATGGATGACCTGGGGCATCCCGGTGGTCATCATCTTGCTGCCCATCGCCTGGTTCATCTTAAGTCGCTCCATCCGTCCCGGACCGATGCTCGAGTTACCACCAACCGGGAGTTGGCGTCCGGCCGAGAAACGTGTCGCCATCGTCTTCGTCCTCACCGCCTGCGCCTGGATCTTTCGCAGCGCCCCCTTTGGCGGTTGGGCAGGCCTCACCGGCATGAATCTGGTCGGCGACGAAACCATTGCCCTGACCGCCGTGATCGCTCTCTTCGTCATGCCCAATGGCGAAGGCAAGGGCGAACGCATGCTCGACTGGGAAACCGCGACAACCATCCCTTGGGGCCTTCTCCTCCTCTTCGGCGGCGGCCTGGCCATCGCTGCCGCCTTCAAGGAGTCGCAGCTCTCGGATGCGATCGGCGATGGTCTCAAATCCGTGGTCAGCATGCATCCCATCATCGTGGTCGGCTGCATCTGCCTTTCGGTGACATTCCTCACGGAAATCACCAGCAATACGGCAACCACGGCCCTGCTCATGCCGATCATGCTCTCCGCCGCGGTGGCCGCAAATCTCGAACCCAAACTGCTCATGGTCCCGGCAGCGATCAGCTCCAGCTGCGCTTTCATGCTCCCGGTGGCCACGGCCCCCAATGCGGTGATGTTCGGCACGGGCGAAATCCCCATCCGTCGCATGGCCCGCGAGGGCGTCTGGATCAACCTTTGCGGAGTCCTGGTGATCACCGGGGTCTGCGTCCTCGTCCTGGGCTCAGGCCAGGGAAGCGATTAGACTCCCCCGCGCATGAACCTGTCCCGATTCCTCGAGCATTGGTCGATCGACGAGAACCCCTTTCGCGCCCAGGAGGCCAGGCACGATCGGATCTTCGCTCGGCTAGACATCGCGCCGAACAGTCATCCTGACTTCGAGAAGATACTCGGCGATCTGCACCGCCCGTCCACTTCCGTGGTCTTCGGCGAGAAGGGAAGTGGCAAGACTGCCATTCGCATGCAGATCGCCAAGCGCGTCAGCGAGCACAATGATGCCAATCCAGACGCCAAGGTCTGGCTCGTGCCCTACGACGACCTCAATCCCTTCCTCGATTGGTACTGCGGCCGAGCGGGCATCACCGGACAGAGCACGGCTGAGCAAGTCACTCGCGTCTTGAGCGGCTTCCGACTGGTTGACCACCTGGATGCGATTCTGCACGTCGCCGTGCCGAATCTGGTCGACGCGGTACTTGGACGCCTCACTGAACCGCCACAGGCTCTGGGCGAACAGCCGGACCGCAAGCTGCGCAGCGCGGATCTCACGGACAAACGCGACCTGCTCCTCCTGCAAGCACTCTACGATCGCGACGGAGCCGGCGCTGAACGCAGTCGATCTCTGCGCCGAAAGATCGCCGCTCCCCGCGATTGGAAGCGCAGCCTCTGGCGCCTGCTCGGATTTTGCGGGTGGATCCTACCCCTCGCCGCACTCATCCGAAGCCTCTGGACCGAAGACGGGATGGCCTGGAGCAATCCATGGGTGTGGATGCTCGCGGTCACCCTCAGTGGGTGGGTTGTAGTCCTGCTCAAGTTCTTCCTCTGGGAAGGATGGCAGCTGCGACATTTGGCGACTCAGTTGAGTCGGGAACTGCGCAGCCCCCAGCGCAGCAAAGAATCCCTGAAGGCCTGCCTCGCCCTGATGCGCCCAGAGGAAAGGGACCGATCCCTGCTCCCTCTGGATGATCTCGAAGACCACCGCTACGCGATGGTCGCTCGCCTGCGTCGAGTCATCAGCCTCTTCGGCTACACGGGCGTGATCGTCGTTCTCGACCGGATGGACGAGCCGACTCTCGTGAACGGTGACCCGGAACGCATGCGGCCAATCATCTGGCCCATGCTCCGCAACAAGTTCCTGCAACAGGATCAGGTTGGCATCAAGCTGCTGCTACCCCTCGAGCTACACGGTGCACTCTTCCGGGAGACTGCCCTCTTCTTCCAAGAAGCTCGGATGGACAAGCAGAACCTGGTCGAGCACCTGAGCTGGACCGGAGCCATGCTCTATGACCTCTGCAACGCCCGGCTGGCAACCTGCAGGATTGAAGGTGCTGCGGCAATCACCCTTTCCGACCTCTTCGATGAGGACGTCAACCGACAGGACTTGGTAGATGCCCTCGACCAGATGCATCAACCCAGGGACGCCTTCAAATTGATCTACGAGTGCATGATGGCCCACTGCGCCAACTTCACCGAGGAGCAGGCCCGTTGGCGAATCCCCAGACTGGTGCTCGAGTCAGTGCGACAGCAACAGACCAACCGCCTGCAGATGTTCCAGAAGGGCTTCCGGCCGGCTTGAGCGCACATTGGACCGAGAGAGCCTGGGCGGCTTCCGGGGGCATATTTCGCCAAGCGCTGGAAGTCTGAGGAAATCACCCGGCAAGGGGAATATCCTCGGGCACACAGGTCGAGCTCAATTGCTCAGGAGGACCTTCTGCAACCAGGACGAATTCTCATACTGATCCCTGCGTACAACGAGGAGAGTCGCATCGGGCCGGTACTCATGAGAATCCAACGTGAAATACCCGCCGCGGACTTGCTCGTGATCGATGACGGCAGCCGTGACGGGACAGCCCAGGTTGCCCGCCGCTTCGGCGCAGAGGTGGTGCAACATAGCTTCAATCTAGGCTATGGGGCCGCCCTGCAGACTGGCTACCTCTATGCACGCCGCCGACGCTATGAGCGCATCGTGCAGATGGATGCAGATGGCCAACATGACTCGGCCTCCCTTCCGGATCTGCTGAGTGCACTGGACAGCGGCGCCGATTTGGTCGTGGGCTCTCGTTATCGGCAGAACAATGCCCCGCAAACAACCTTCGCGAGGCGACTCGGCACGCGCATATTTTCTTGGATCGTCACCAAGTGGACCGGCGTGCAAATCACCGACGCAACCTCCGGCTTCCAAGCCATGTCGGGGAAGGCCTTGGATGAACTCGTCCATGACAACTTCCCCGAAGATTATCCAGACGCGGACGTCCTGATCACCTTGGCACGTGCCGGGATACAGATCGTCGAGATCCCGGTACGCATGCATGAACGTTCCGGTGGGACGAGCATGCATCGCAGCGGGCGCGCGGCGTACTACGCATACAAGATGTTCCTCACCCTCTCCTTACTGCCCATCCGTCGTCGATCTCCATTCCGAGCTGGCCGCAAGGTGAGCCTCGCGAAGACCAGCTAGTTGGCCGCAATGATCTCTATGCTGCCCCTTCTGCAAGAGACCTCGAGCGGTCCACAGCTCCTCGAAGAACTGCCCATGCAGCACAGGATCGCTGCGATCGTTATCGCTGCTGCCATGCTGATCGTCGTGATCGAGCTGGTGCGAAAGCGAAAACTGCGCGAGGAGTACTCGGTCATCTGGACACTCACAGCTGTCCTGCTCATGGCACTCGCCCTGGAACCGCGGCTCCTGAACCTCTTCCAGCAGGCGGTCGGCGCCGTCCTGGCCACCAACGCCCTTTTCTTTGGCGCCCTCGTCTTTCTGATGCTGGTCGCCCTGCAGTTCTCTGTGCATCTCTCCAAGCTGACCTTCCGAGTCAAGGCGCTCAGCCAGAAGATGGCCCTTCTCGAGAAGGACCTCCAGAACATGGAGAAGGCCCATCGTGACCAAGCCGGCCAGAGGATCCATGAGCTTCATCCGAGCCCACAGGTCACCAAGCCCAAGCGCGCCAGCGAAGAAGAAGCGATCGGCTAGCGGAAGCTCTTCTGCTGACTGCCAGCTTCCAATGGCAGGCCGAGCTCCTGCCATTCGCGCATCCCGCCAATCACATTGACCACATGCTCGAAGCCTTCGCGCTCGAGCCAGCTGCTCACCAGGGATGAACGCCAACCGGCGGTGCAGATGACTGCCAGCCGGCGTTCCCTGCGCAGGGCCTTGCTGGTCTCGGGGATGTCGTCCGGGTAGACGAAGAGCGCCCCCGGAATGTGGCCCGCCTCATACTCCTCCGCAGTGCGGGCATCCAGGACCGTGATGCCTCTGCCGGCAAGTTCCTCTGATAGCTCCCTGGCCCCCATGGTCGCCTGCACCTGCAGAGGCTGATCCGCCGTGAAAACCTCACTGCTCAGGCCCAAGAAGCCCTCCGCCTGAGCGAATTCGACAGCGGCTCGACACTGCGCTTCATCCTCACCGATCAGCTGCAAGCTCGAACCAGCAGGGAAGAGATTCTTCGCCCGCAGCTCGAATTGCCCATAGCCCCACTGCAGATTGATCGCCCCCGATCGGTGCCCCCGGGCGAAGTCCTCCGGCGCCCGCAGATCGACCAGGAATTGGTCGGCGGGGGCAGGAGACCTGGGCAGAACCTCGGAACCCTCCACTCCACAGCAGGACAGCAGGAGAAGGCTCGGTGAAGTCCAGAGCAGGAGCCGAGAAAGGTTGTTGCGAGGATCGAGGATCACGCCCAGGATTGTAGCTCAGCAAGTAAGCGGGTCGATGCGCAGGGACCCCAGGAGCAAGCAATGAATCTCGACTTCCTCAAGGAACTGGGCATCGAAGCCAAGAACCCAGGTGCCTTCGACGGCAGCTGGCTGCAAACCACCGGCGAGGAGTGCCATTCCATCGCCCCCGCCAACGGCAAGACCATCGCCTCCCTACGCTATGGCAGCCGGGCGGACTATGAACGGGTGGTCGCCGCCGCCCAGGAGGCCTTCTCACGCTGGCGCGCCCTGCCCGCCCCACAGCGTGGCGAGTATGTCCGTCGCATCGGCCTGGCCATGCGCGAAAAGAAGGACGCCCTCGGCAAGCTCGTCAGCCTCGAGAGCGGCAAGATCCTGCAAGAGGGTCTGGGCGAAGTTCAGGAGTGCATCGACATCGCCGACTTCGCGGTCGGCCTCTCACGCCAGCTCTACGGCTTGGACATCAAGTCCGAACGCCCCATGCACAGCATGCGCGAGATCTGGCACCCCCTGGGAACCATCGGCGTGATCACCGCCTTCAACTTCCCCGCCGCGGTCTGGGCCTGGAACGCCATGCTCTCCCTGGTCTGCGGCAACGCCCAGATCTGGAAACCCTCGGAGAAGACTCCCCTCACCGCCATCGCCATGACCAAGGTCGCTGCGGATGTGCTCGCCGAGGACGGCTTCGCCCCCCTCGTTGGACTCATCATCGGCGACGTGAGCGAGGTGGGGAATGCCATGGTCGAGGACAAGCGCCTTCCCCTGATCAGCGCCACGGGTTCCGTGCGCATGGGGCGCATCGTCGCCGAGAAGGTCGGCAAGCGCCTCGGTCGCAGCCTCCTCGAACTCGGCGGCAACTCGGCCATCACGGTCCTCGATGACGCCGACCTGGACATGGCCGTGCGCGCCATCGTCTTCGGCGCCGTCGGCACCGCCGGTCAACGCTGCACCAGCACGCGCCGGGTCCTCGCCCAACGCGGCATCATCGACGAACTGCAGAACCGCCTGGTCTCAGCCTACAAGTCGGTGGTCATCGGCGATCCGTTGGCAGAGGGCACCCTCATGGGACCCCTCATCGACCAGGATGCGGTGCAGGGCATGATGCAGGCCTTGGCGACTGCCAAGGAAGAAGGTGGCGAGATCCTCTGCGGCGGCGGCAAGCACGATCCGGGAGGCGAACTCTCGGCAGGCAACTTCGTTCAGCCCACCATCATCCGCGCCCATCCGGAGAT
The DNA here is from genome assembly GCA_021776805.1 of Planctomycetota bacterium. Classification (GTDB taxonomy): domain Bacteria; phylum Planctomycetota; class UBA1135; order UBA1135; family UBA2386; genus JAJFFD01. Next base: position 7,909 of record JAJFFD010000171.1, on the reverse strand, counting down.
GAAGCTGGTGAAGGAGGAGACCTTCGCACCCATTCTCTACATCATGCCTATCGACGACATCGAGCAGGCAATCCAGGTCCAGAACGACGTGCCCCAGGGACTGAGCTCGGCCGTCTTCACCATGAACATCCGCCATGGGGAGCGCTTCGTCTCCGCTGTCGGTTCGGACTGCGGCATCGCCAACGTCAACATCGGCACCTCCGGCGCCGAGATCGGTGGCGCCTTCGGCGGCGAGAAGGACACGGGCGGCGGCCGCGAATCGGGCTCGGACTCCTGGAAGGCATACATGCGCCGGCAAACTAGCACGGTCAATTGGGGCAGCGAGCTGCCTCTCGCCCAGGGAATCCAGTTCGGCTCCGATTAGGACCGAGGCAAGACTTGGCAGAGAAAATGCACTTTCAGGTTCCGGCAAGCACGGCCAATCTCGGTCCAGGCTTTGGCGTCCTGGGACTCGCTCTGGACCAAAGCTTTGCCATCAGTATCGAAGAGCGCGATGTGGAGGGCTTCGTCGTCGAGCGGCCTGGTGCGGATTCCTTCTCGAACCTCGACCTACGCCACGACAGCATCCTGCGTGGACTCCGCGCCGGCGCCGAGCGCTTCGCCATCAAGCTGCCCAAGGGACTTCTGGTGACGGTCACCGGCTCGGTTCCCCGCGGCACCGGCCTCGGTACAAACTCCGCAGACTTCACCGCCGGCCTCTGTGCCGCACTACGCTTCGCCAAGAAGCAACCGGAGCTCAACGACGTACACGAACTGCTGGTGGAGATCGGAAGCGACCCCGCCCACGGGGCAGCGGCACTCTGCGGCGGACTCGTCGTCGTGGTTCCCATTGGCAGTCCGGACGACCGTCGACGCTTCCGCCTGATCCCCCATCCCCTGCACGAGACCTGGCACTTCGCCATCGTCTCTCCGGCTGTGCAGATCGGTACGGCGGAGGTACATCGGGTGCTCCCCGCCAGCCTGCCCATCGCCGTCACCCAGCGCACCGCCGGTCGCCTGGCTGGACTGCTCCGCGCCCTCGCCGACGCGGACGAGGAACTGCTTGGCCTCTGCCTCTTGGATGAGGTGCATGTGCCCTACCGACGCCAACTCACCGCAGGCATCGATGCGGCCATGCAGGCTGCAGAAGAGGCAGGAGCCGCCGGCGTCACAATCTCCGGCCACGGCCCCTCCCTCCTGGCCATGAGCACGGATCCACACAAGGCGGAGGCCGCTGCCGCCGCCATGGCCCAGAGCCTCAAGTCCCGAGGAACCGAGGTGGAGACCCTTCTCTGCGGGGCTTGGCAGGGAGCCGCCAACCCGGTGGATGTGGTAAAGGACTGAAAACAAATAGCTTGCAGCACCTTTGGGGCAGCACTTGTAGTTTATTGATCGATCAATAAAGTCATCGCATGCCACTCAGAGGCAAGACCCGCGAACAGCTCCTGGCCAGCGCCGCCGGCCTCTTTCACCGCCAGGGTTTTGCAGCGACTGGCATGGCCCAGATCCTCGAGCACTCGGGCACAGGCAGCGGCAGCCTCTACCACTTCTTCAAGAACAAGGAAGACCTGCTGCAGGGAGTGCTCGAGCACTATGCCCAACGCTTCGAAGTCGAGATCGCTGCCCCCGCCCGCCAACACGCGGATCCCATCGAGCGACTCTTCGCCATCCTCGGCTTCTACCAGCTGATGCTGGAACAAACCTCCTGTCAGCTCGGCTGCCCCATCGGCAATCTCGCCGGCGAACTCGCGGACAGCCATGACTCGGTGCGCGAGGGACTCGCCCGACTCTTCGCCCTCTGGCGCAGCGAGATCAAAGCCTGTCTCGACGCCGCCCAAGATCGCCTGGCTCACGGAACCGATACGGAAGCCCTCGCCATGCTCGTCCTTTCCGTCATGGAAGGCGGCGTCATGCAAGCCCGAGTCGAGCGCAGCCTGCGCCCCTTCGAGAACAGCGTCGCCATGCTCCGCGACTACCTGAATCGCCTCCAAGCCTGAGTATCAACCCAGTCCCCATGAGGACCCCATCATGCTGACCACCAACCTTCTTCTGATCGCCTGCACTCTCCAGGGCCCACAGGAGACCCGCAGTATCGAAATCGATGCCAAGGTAGAAGCGTCCTCATCCGAGGTCTTTCGCCTCTTCTCCACTTCAAAAGGGGTTCGCACCCTCTTCCCCGGTGCCGATGCTTGGATAGGTGATGCGGTCGGCGATCCCTACCACATCGCCTTCATGCCCGAGGAAGACCCGCAAGGTGAACGTTTCGGCAGCCATGGCTGCAGGATCCGCGAGAAGCTCGCGAACGAACGCATCGTCTTCGACTGGCGCGGCCCTGAGAACTTCGCCGAGATGAACCAGCAGCCCTTTCCCACCTGGGTCGAAGTCGAGATCATCCCGGATGCAGAGAACCCGGCCCACAGTCACGTGCATCTCGCCCATCACGGCTTCAAACAGAACGAGACCTGGGACGAATACCGCGCCTGGTTTCAAAAGGCCTGGCAAGGCAGCATCGACCTAGTCCAACTGCGCTACGCCACCCAACCGACCGTCGACCGCAGAGGCCTCGGCAAGCCGGCCAACTTCATCCTCGCCTCTCTTACCCCTGGACCAAATTGGAAGGCGGGCAAGCCCGCCGCCCAGCAGCCGAAGATGGCCAACCACGCCGCCTACATGATGACCATGCTCAACAAGGGCGAGCTCTACATGGCCGGGCCCCTGGCCTCTCAGACCGAGGGCTTCGTCATCATCAACACGATCAGCTGGAAGCGTGCCCGCAACCTGCTCGCCGCCGATCCAGCCGTGCAAGCCGGCACCTTCGAGTTCTCACTGAAGAACTGGATGACCAGCCTGCCCGCGGCCAAGGACTGAGAAGCTACTGCTTTCTCTTCGCTACGAACTGGATCTCCACCAGAGCCTCCGGCGACATGAGCACGGATCCCACCGTGCTCCGCGTCGGACGCGGCTCGGGCATGATCTCCTTGTAGACCGCATTCATGGCTCCGAAGTAACGCATGTCGCTCAGGTAGATGCGCGTGCTGATCACGTCCGAGAAATCGAGGCCATCCGCGGCGAGTGATCTCCTGAGGCTGGCCAGAGCCTGCCTGGTCTGCGCCTCGAGATCCCCCGGCGCATAGCCATCGGGACCACGACCGGTACGTCCGGCCAGGAAGAGCCGATCCCCCGCTGCGATCGCAGGGGAATACGGCGCATTCTTGTTGGCACCCTCTGGATACACCGGACGCCGATCGCCACCGCGCACCGCCGAGCACTGAATCTCGATCTTGTGGATCGGGTTCATCAGCTTGGCGCGCATGGTGGCACGAGCTGGCGGCGCTTCCGTGAAGACAGTACGGTAAACCTCGTTCATGGCCGCGAAGTCCCGCGGATCGTCCAAGAACACACTGCACTCCACCACGTCGCTGTAGGTGAGTCCCGCTTCTTCGAGAACGGCACCGATGTTGGCGAGCACCTGCTTGGTCTGAGTCTTGATGTCGCCACCGACGGGCTCGAAGGTCTCCGGGTTACGACTGGTCGCACCGGCGACGAAGACCATGTTGCCCGCTTCCACACCCCAACTGAAGGGCAGGGCAGGACTGGCGAGCTTGCTCGGCTTGATGACCTTGCGGCCGGCGTCCTTCTTCGCCGCCAGCATCTCGATCTCGACGAGGGCACCGGGTACCGCCAGGTCCGCTTGGACCGTGGCGCGAGTCGGCGGGGTCTCCTTGAAGAAGGAGCGGTAGACCTGATTCATGCCGGCGTAGTCGCGGGCATCCACGAGGAAGACGTTGACCCGGACTACATCGCTGAAGTCGAGGCCGGCTGCTTTCAGGTTGGGCTCGATGTTCAGGATGGTCTGGCGCACCTGGGCTTCGATGCCTTCTGGGTACTGGCCGGTCTCCGGATCGCGGCCGAGGGATCCGGAGAGGTGGAGGAAGTCGCCGTCGAGGATGGCTGGGCTGAAGGATGCGCCTGGTTGGATGCCCTTGGGGGCAACGACTTGGCGGTCCTGGGCTGGGAGGGAGGTGAGGGAGAGGAGGGTCGCGAGGAGGATGGGGAGACGGGAGGAGGTCATGGGGGTGAGGATAGCAGGGTCGAGTAGATTCTTTCAGGAGGTACGCCGCAGCCAGCTCAGAAAGCAGGCAAGGACTTCTTCCAGATTGCCAGGCCCGCCCCGACCCAGGAACTTGGTTTTTTCGACCCTGCAGTCGACCCAATCGTCATCGCTCCGGTCTTCCCGTATCGGAGTGAAAGAAACCTTGGAGTGCTCGGTCCCCGCCAGATCGATCTCCACTGACCAGCCTGGATTGTCCAAGGTCTCGATCTTGATCCCCTGCTGGTGCTCCCAGTCTCCATCACAATGATCCTGGTACCAGGACTGCAGTTCTTGGATGGTCTTTGACATGGGGAGCCTCTTCATCGAACTCATTCTGCAACCAACAACTCGGTAAATCTTCGCGGGCGAATCACTGCGACTCCCATGACTACCTGATCAAAGAGGTGCCCAAAGTCCCTTTGATCACCAGTCACCAAGTACTGGCATTTCGACCCGATCGCTGCACACAGAATCGGCAAGTCCTTGTCGGAAGGCTCAACTGGCAATTCGAAGCGCGCAGAGGGAACAAGCTGAAGCTTCCCAACTAGGTGGTCAAAGTCCTCCAGCCAGCCAGCACGTTTCAGAATCAAGTTGCGTCGGGCCTCAGCACAAGCCAACTCGCTCGTCATTAGCTCGACACTCTTGAGAGCCAGGACCAGCATCCTCCCTGTTGCGCTCTCCCTACGACTCGCCGAGAAGAGCACGTTCGAATCCAGGAAGACACGCATGGACAACTAGTCGCTCTTCGGGAGCAGCTTGTCGATCTCTTCCTCGTCACTGGCGAACTCGGCGATTCGCTCTTCGCTGTAGATCTCAATGGGAACACTCATCGAGGGGCGTAGCAGGATGCCGTCCGCGGTCTGCTCGATGATCAGGTCCCCACCTGCCTCGAGACCCAGTGCACGACGCATGCTCGCGGGGATGGTGATGACCCCCCTGTCGTTGACGGTAACTCGTGATGCCATGTCAGCAGTATAGCAGTAATTCTGTATTTCGGTATCCATCTTGCCCTTCTTATTCACCCCGTTGGCTTGGACAGTTCGAGACAGCCCCCCTGTGCCCAAGTCTCCTAGGAGGTCACCTGCCAATCCCTCCCACGGCACTTTTCCTAGCATCCTGCCACGCATCCACGCCCCTGGATCAAGAACCCCCGATGCCCGAGCGCCTTGGAGAAAAGACCGTCGACGAGCTCTTTGGACTCTTCCGCACCAGTGGAAGGCCCAAGTACCTCGCCGAGGTCTTCGACCGTACCGCGCCCGAGCTCCTGCGCCTGGCCACTCACATGGCCCATGACCCGGCGAGCGCGGAAGACCTGTTGCAGAACACCTTCCTCCGCGCCATCCGTGACGCCCGCCGCTACGAACCCGGCCGTCGAGTCCTACCCTGGCTCATCGGCATCCTCGAGAACGTAGCGCGGGAGGAGAAACGCAAGATCGGCCGAAGGCCCGAGCCCGAACGCCTCGCACAGACCAAAGCAGAAAACCCGATCTCCGCAGCCGCGGAGAGCGAGTTCACCGCCGCCGTCGACGAGGCCATCGAAGCTCTACCCGAAACCTACCGACCGGTCCTCGTCCTCCATCTTCGTCACGGTCTGCAGCCCAGCGAGATTGCCCACGCCCTGCGCCGTTCACCCGGCACCGTGCGCAGCCAACTCGCCCGCGGACTGCAGCAGCTGCGCGGCATCCTGCCCGCCGGCTTCGCCAGCATGCTCGCTCTGACCCTCAGCCCGGCCCGCGGCCTCGCCGCAGTTCGGGCGGAGGTCATGGCCGGCGCAGCTTCCATGGCCCCCACGGTTCCTCTGATCTTGGTATCGACGATGACGACGAAGAAGTTGCTAGTTGCGGTGGGCACCGCCCTCGCCAGCCTGGTGTTGTTCTTGAGCTGGCCCGAAGCGGAAGCCGCGGACCTGAGCAGGGACCGGGATGCGGAACCTGCGCCGGTGATGGCGCAGCAGGTACCCGAGGGTACTGCAGTACCTGCCGAAGCAGAGAAGGTCGACCGCAGTACCGTCAGTACGGCCCCCGCAGACTCGACTGCCCCCGCCAACCTGGTGGTCAAGGTCAAGGACGCCCAGGGCAAGCCGGCAGAGGCCATCGGCGTGATCATCCGGCCCTTGGATCAGGCGGATCCGCTGCTAGCTGAAGAGCGACAGAGTTCGGACCACGCGGGGATCGCCCGCTTCGAAATCTGGGAAGCAGGGATGGTCGACGTACGTCTGGATCGATCCAAGGGCAGAAGGGTTCAGCTGCAGGCCGGTCAAACGGAACATGTCGAACTGCAACTCAAGGCCAACGAAGTACGGGGCCTGGTGAAGGATCCCCTGGGCGCCCCCATCGCTGACGCCTGGATCTGGGTCTCCCCCGGCGGCCTCGCCGACGAAGCGGTCCTCGCGGTTCAGAGCGACGCGGATGGCCGCTTCCTACTGCGCGGTATGGACCCGAGCTACCTGGTCACCGCGCAAGCGGAAGATTGCCAGATCGGAGCGCCGGAGGCTCAGCCAAAGAACGGCGAAGACTTGGAGATCATCCTGGAGAGAAGCGGCGCGGGTATCACTGGCATCGTCACGGATCTGGAAGGTGAACCCATCGAAGGTGCTCTCGTACGGATCGGCACGGAGGCACCGCCCTTCCACATGATCGATCCGGTGAAGGGCGGCCTGGACCAGCTGATCACCAACCAGGCACCGATTACTCTGGTGACGGATGAGGAAGGTTGGTACCGCAGCAGTAGCGCGAAGGTGGGTTCGACCATCAGCGTATTCGTGCGGGCGCAGGGGAAGGTAGGCACGAGCAGCAAGGTCTCCCTGCGCAGCGGTGATTGGACCCGGCACGACGTGGTGCTAGAGACGGGCTCGACGATTCATGGCCTGGTGAAGGATCTGGAGGGTCGACCGGTCGCTGGCATGGCGATCGCTTCGACGGCTTCGACCTATCAGAAGCCGACCTGGTTGGAGCCGAGGACGCGGACGGCGAGCGATGGTTCGTATCGCCTGAGTGGTCTCGCGGCGGGCAGCTTGAAGCTACGTCTGCAGACCGGTGATGGTGGTGCGCTGCAGGAGAGCTTCGAGTTGGATGTGGAGGAGACGCGGCGTTGGGATCCGGTGGCTGGTTCGGGACCGAGGATCGGGGGACGGGTGTTGGATGCTGCAGGTGCGCCTTTGGTGGGGATGGAGATTCGGATGGATGGGGCGCCGATCGAGCGACGGGAAGTGCGCACGAACGAGATGGGCGAGTTCGTATTCACGGACTGCCTGGACTTCACGTACCAGCTGGGTGTGCGCGATCCGGAGGCGGTCGGTCGGAAGGAGGTCGCCAGGGAGGCGACTGTGCGGGCGGGTACTGCGGACCTGCTGATCAAGCTGGAAGACGATGATCGGGCCTCGGCCTGGCTGCGTGCGGTTGCGTTGGGGCCGGATGGGCTGCCGGTGAAGGACGCCCGGCTGCGGGTGATGACCGCGGACTCGGTGGAGTCGGGTGAGGGAACTGTTGATGGGGAGACGGGGAAGTTGCGAGTGGGCCCGCTCTTGCCGGGGACGGTGCAGCTGCGGCTGGTGAGTGACTTGCACCCTGCGATCGAAATCGGGGAGAAGGAGCTGGGGGTAGACGAGGTTCTGGATCTGGGGGTGTTGAGCTTCGGCGACGGAGGGAAGATCGGGATTCGGTGTACTGATCAGCAGGGGAACACGCCGCAGCGGGTGAGCTTGAAGATTCGGGGGAAGGATGGGGAAGTGCCGGTGTCGAGTCTGGTGCCGGGGGTGTTTACGACGGATCTGTTGCCGGTTGGGGGTTACGAGGTTGTGGTGTGGACGCACACGCAGCCGATCACGCGGAAGCGGGT
>JAJFFD010000018.1 GCA_021776805.1 Planctomycetota bacterium | reverse complement strand
CAGATGATCCAGGAGCAACGCTTCTACTACCTGGGTCCACAGGAGACTCGGCGGGCGCATAGGAACACGGACAGGCTGCGCTACATCAGTACCTATCGAGGTGGACTACTGATGGTTTGGGAGCTGTCGAAGGCAGAGTTCCCGGATGCCTTCGAGTCTTGGCCGCGCTAGTTGGTCAGATGGCCTGACAGCGGACGACAGACAAACCAACCAACCGGCCACTCCCACCCCGTTCACCATCCCAGGATCCCCATGCATCCCAAGCTCCTCGGCGTACTAACCATTCCCGCTCTCTGTCTGTTCGCAGTGGCCCAGGAAACCCCAACCTCCCGCCCGAGCAATCAGAGCTCCGCAGCCGAAGCGGAGTTGCAGGCTCTCCTCGAGAAGTCAGTCGCTTTCCTCAACCAGCGGAAGATGGAGGAGAGCACCGATGCCGCCCGCGCTGCTCTTACCTTCGCCGAAACTACTTTTGGTGAATCTGACGAGCGCACAGTCAAGACCCAGCTCAACCTCTCCACCATGCTGCTGTTGCAAGGACAACTCGACGAGGCCGAAGAACTCGCCGTCAAGGCCCACGAGACTTCCCTCGGACAACTCGACCACGCCCGTTCGCGCGTTGCCACCAGCCTCAAGTTCCTCGGCAACTTCTACATGCAGCGGGGCAAGCTCGACGAGGCGCAGCAGGTCTTCGAAGAGGCGGTCGAACTCTCCAGCCGTGCAGAAGGGGCGGAGCATCCGGAAACCGCCAAGCACATCGGTAACCTGGCAGCAGTACATCTGAAAAGAAAGAACATCCAACAGGCCGAAGAGCTCTTCCAACAGACTCTGGCCATCTGGGCGGCACAAACCGAACCCCACCCGGTGTACACCGCTAGCGCCATGACCAATCTGGCCTCTCTCTATCTGGAGACCGGCAAGCAGGATGAAGTGCGCCGTCTGTACAGCGAAGCCTACCAGATGCAACTCGATGCCTTCGGGCCGAAGAGCCCACGTCGCCTCAACCTGCTGCGTAACTACGCATCGACCCTCGACCAGCTCGAGGAGGGCGAGCGCGCCGCCGAGATCCGCGCCGAGATCAGCAGCATCGAAGGCAAGTAGCCCTAGCGGATCAATCCGATCCCAGCGACCGGGGTCCAGCCCTCACCGCGGGCGTGAATCACTCGGGCCCAGCGCTCTGATTGCTCGGCGATCCGAATGCTCTCGCCGGCACGGAGATCGAAGAGGGCGGGCACATTGCGATGAGGTTCCGCACGCAGGGATACCTGGCTCGCCAGAACCATCCCCTCCTGCTGGCCGCGGAAGTACTCGTTCATGATCAAACGAGCGGTTAGGAGGCTTGCTAGCAGGAGCAAGCAGATCATGCCGATCCTGCCAGAGTTGTTGCCGCGCATGAGCACGAAGCCGAGCAGGCCGATGCCTTCCAAGAGGCTGATCAGGAGCAGGAGTTCGCCAGCGGTAAACCAATCAACGATCGCCAGCATGACCGAGGTGAAAGTCTCGTACTGCAGGGGCTGGATACCCAGTTTGTCCCGGGTCAGGCGGAGGTTCTGGGCGAGGTCAGAACTGCGCGGCATGTAGAGCTCCGCGCAGCGGTACTGATAGATCGCTTCCGCGTAGTTTTCCTGGCGGAAGGCGCAGTTGCCCAGGTTGTAGTGGAGGTTGCCCCGGTCCGCGCCTTCTGTCTGCAGGGCTGCTTCGAACAAGGCTGCTGCTTGGGCGTACTCGCCATCTTGATAGTGCCCTTCCGCAGTCGATGCAGCTTGTGCCGGGAGCAGGCTTGCCAGGAGAAGTGCTGTGAAGAGAATCCGCTTCACCGGCCCTCCTCCAGTTGCAGGAAGCGCGCTTCCAGGGCTTCCACCAGATGCGGAGCCTGGGAGACGTCGATGCCGTTGCTTGATTGCGAACCATCACAGCGCCGGTCCACCATCGCTTCGAGTAGAGATTCGCTGCGGGCTGCCAGATCCGTGGGTATGCCCGCTTCCTGCAGACGGATTGCGAGCTTGGGACGGATGACCGCTGCCAGTTTGCATTCGAGGCGGCCGGCAATGAATTCAGCGAAGGCCTGACTCATGTCCGGTGAGCCTTCGCCCATGCGCTTGCGAAAATCGCGCGCGGCCCGATTGGGTTCAGGCATGAGTGCCTGCAGGCGTCGTTGTTCATTGCGATGCAGGATGAAGAGAGTGGCCGCGGTCAGGACTAGGGGCAGAAGGAGGGCGAAGGCGAGGAAGGCATAGGGAAGCGGCTGCCAGGGAGAGTGGGAGCGGCTCGCATCGATGGGACGGATATCCGCAATGTCCTCGATCAGCAGGGGTGGAGGCGGGATCGCCGCCGATTCGCCGGCGGGCGGGTTCTCGACCAGGGGGAGATCGCCGGATAGATCGATCAGCTCTGAGTCTTGATCTGGTGGAGTGATGAACGACGTACCATCCGCCATGGGGCGAAGGCGGATGGGGATCGCTGCTGTCTGGATGAGTTGGTACTTGGGCGATGGATCCGGATCGAGATAGGCGAAGGAGATGGGCGGGATCTGGCTGATGGAACTGCTCAGCCCGGCCATCTCGTAGCGGATGCTGCGGCCTTCCGGGCTACTGGACTCGAGGCGGCCGATGACATGAAAGCCCGGTAGATCATCCAGGCGCGGCAGGGGGATGCTGTGCAGGTTGCCGCGACCTTCGATGTGGAGGTTCAGTTCGAAGGGCTCGCCGATGCGGGGAGAATCGACTGTCGCTTCGGCACGGATGCGAAACTGGCCGACGGCGCCGATGAACGCGGGGGGGCGACCCTCTTCTGGCCAGTCGCTGATGTTCAGGCTGGTGGCTTGGCTGCTGAGGACAAACTGCTGCCGGTCCTGAGGAACGCGGCCGTTGAGGAAGTCCTCGCGAAAGCTCGTGGCGTAGGCGACTTGGATGCTGGCGGCAGGGATCTCGAGCTTGCCGGATTCCTGCGCGAGGAGGCGGGCATCGATTTCAAAGACGCGGAAAACAGCGTTCTCGATGCGGCGGTCATCGACCCGGCGAGCTTGACCAAGAGCGCCGTTGAGGACCAGGCTTTGCAGAGCGCTGCGATCGGCGGGAGTCGTCTGCGGTAGAACTTCGCTACCGGCGAGTTCCTGCAAGCAACTGGCTTCGAGGCGAAGGGGAAGGTCCAGGCGCTGGCGGAAGGGTTGGATGAGGTTCTCTTGGAGAAACTTCTCTTCGACGCCGATGGTGATGCGCAGGGGAATGATTTCCTGCACCAGGTAATCGGTCTTCGGGCTGCTGACTGTGATGAAGGCGCCTTGCTCGCCTATGGGCTCCTGTGCCTGGAGCTGGGCGATGCTGAGCAAGAAAATGGGGAGCAGACTGCGCATCACCAGTCCTTCTTGACCTTGAAGGCGCCGCTTTGGCGGCGGGCACGGCGCAGGTCACGCTTTTCCTGTTCCTTGGCGGCGAGGCGCTGCAGCATGTCCGCTACCTCGGCCAGGGAAAGGGCTTCGGCTTCGGTCGCTAGCTCTGGAGTCTGTTCCTCGCTTTCCTCGGGGTCGGTTGGGTCTTGGGGCGGTTCGAGTTCTGGTGGCGGTGGTGTGGCCTTCTTCTTCTTCTGATTGGCCAGAGCCTCTTCGCGCTTTTGCAGGAGTTGCTCGAGCTTTAGCAGGGCACGTTCCGCGTTGCGGCGGGCCTCTGGCCAGTCGGCTCTGCTGCGGGCAGCGAGCTCCCAGTACTCGAGGGAGCTGCGCGCGTGACCCAGGGCGCGGTCGTAGGCGGTGGGGTCAGCTTCGACCAGGAGAGCTTCGGCTTCGGCGGTCTGGCAGCGCATGAACTCGGCGTTGCCACGGAGGAAGTTGCAGAGGGCAGCGAACTCGGGGCCACCGCGGGCGGCAGCTTTTTCCGCCGAATACTCCGCCTCCACCCAGCGGCGCATGCGCAGGGCACAGAGGGCGCGGTTGTAGAGCAGCTCGGGGGAGGCGGTGTTGCCAGCTGCGAGTTCGGCGGCGCTGAAGGCGGCGAGAGCGTCCTTGTAGCGACCTTCTTCGTAGGCCTTCATCCCGGTGGCGAAGTCATCGCCAGCTGCCAGGATCAGCAATAGCAGTAGGGCTCTCATCGCTTCTTTCGGTCCGTGAGGCGGAGCTCCAGCATCCAGAACATGAAGGCTAGCAGCAAGGGCCACTGGAAACGGTTCTGGCGCTCGCTGCGTTCCTCCGCCTCGAAGGCCTTCCTTGCCATGGGCAGGATGCGTTGGCCATAGAGATCGATGAGGGCGCTCTCGCGATTGCTCGCATCCAGGTAGATGCCGCCGGTGCTTTCGGCGATGCGCTTGAGGCCCGTAGCATCCAGGGCGGAGACCACCTCATCGCCTGAATCCGTCCGCAGGAAGATCTGGCGGCCGCCTTCTTCGAGAGTGATCTTGCTGCCGAGGACCGAACCCAGACCCAGGCAGTGCACGGTGATGTTGCGTTGTCGGCAGAGCTCGGCGGCGCGGAGGCCACGTTCGCCCAGGTCCTCGCCGTCGCTGATCAGCATGATGGCCTCGTGATCCCCGCTGGCACCCTCCAATCCGGCGAGGGCGGTCTCGAGGGCGGCGCCCAGATCGGTGCCACCGATATCGACACTGATATCGTCGGTCGCTTCTGCCATCTCGGCGAAGGAGCTCATGTCCTTGGTGAGGGGAACCTTGAGCTTGGCTTCGCCGGCGAATGCCACCAGGCCGAGTCGATCCCCGTTGACGACTTCGCTGAGGGCCCTGATCTGGGCATGGGCAGCGCCCAGCCGATTGGGGGGCAGGTCGCGGGCGAGCATGGAGCGGGAAACGTCGAGACAGATGAGGATGTCCACGCCGCGCTGCTCGTACTTGCGAAAGTCGATGCCCCAGAGTGGCTGCATGACCGCGATGACGGCGGCCATGAAGCCGATGGCCATGAGTCGACGGCGAGACTGCCGTTGTTTCGGAGCGTACTCGGCGAGGAGGCGATCGCTGCCGCTGCCGATAGCGGTGGCCAGGCGCTGGGCGCGGCCTCGGTCCAGGCGATGCAGGAGGTACCAGAGGGCGGGGGCGAGCAGCAGGAGGAAGGCCGCTTCGGGCAGAGCGAAGAGATCCTGAATGCTCATGGCAGAACCTCCAGCCAGGTGGAGTTGAGCACTCGACTCAGGAGAAGCAGGGCGATGGCAGCCATGAGGAAGGGCATGAAGCGCTCGGTCATTTCGAAACGCGGTTCCTCAAACTCGACCTTCTCCAACTCGTTGATGTAGGTGTAGACGCTCGCCACGGCGCCGGCATCCCGAGCCTCGTAGAACTCGCCGCCGGAGACTGCGGAGAGTCCGCGCAGCAGAGCAGTGTCGAGGGCGACGAATTGGCCATCGGCTGCCTGCTTGCCGATGCCCGCGGCGATGCTGTAGACGCGGATGCCGAGCTGCTCGCAGAGTCGGCCGGCCTGCAGAGGACCGATCTCATCCGGGGTCTGCAGGGTGGCCACGTTCTCTTCGCCGTCGGTGAGCAGGATGATGACCTTGGAGTTCGCCTGGCTGCCTTGCAGAACCTGGGCGGCGCGGGCGACGGCGGTGCCGACACCGGTCATGTCCTCGTCTCCGTCCGGCTCGACCATTTGAAGTTCGTCGAGAAAGGTCTTCAAGGCGGCGTGGTCCAGGGTCAGTGGACAGAGCAGATCGGGGAAGCGAGCGAAGCTGACCAAGCCGATGCGATCGTTGCTGCGACCGTTGATAAAGTCAGCGGCAGCGTCCTTGGCGACCTCGAGGCGGCTGCGGCTGCGGTCCATATCGTCAGCCGCCATGGATGAAGAGACATCCAGGCAGAGGAAGATGTCGATGCCCTTGGTCTCCAGGGGCAATTGATCGCGGCGCACGGGTCGGGCCAGAGAGAGGATCACCAGCAGCAAGCCGAGAACTTGCAACAGTCGGGGCAGGGGCAGCAGGCGCTGCCGCCAGGTGCGGGGGAAGGCGCGGGCATGGCTGAGGAGTCCGCTGGGCTTGCCGCTGGGATTGCTGCGGTCTGGCCCGCCGAAGACCAGGGGTCCGGGGGCAAAATTGACCGCCGGCTGACCGCGGTAAATGCGCAACAGCAGGCCGATGAACAGCAAGAGGGTGAGGCTGAGCATCCAAGGGTCGAGCAGCCGTAGACCGGTCATGGACTCGAGCAGGTCGTTCATGCTCGATCGCCCTCGGCCAAGAAGCTCTCGGCTGCATCGAGGAGTTCGACCATGGCTTGCTGGCCAGGCTTGCCCTGGGCGAACTTCACCCGGTCGCAACGATCGAGAAAACTGTCGAGTAGCTCGCGTTTGGCTGCGCTGAGGAGATTGCTAGAACCCAGGCTTGCCAGAACTTCCTCGCTGGTGCGTTCCGGTGCCGGCAGGGCGTGCTCCTCCGCCAAAAAGGCTCGCAGGGCATCCGAGGCCTCCAAGTGGAAGGCGCGGATCTCTTGCCGGTCCTGCGGATCCGCCGGGCGCAGTGCCTTGATGCGGGCAGTGGCGCGTTCTTTGGCCGATAGCCTGCTTTCCTGAGTGCCGCTGCTTTGACCCTGCGAACGCCGCCAAGAACTCCAGAGGACAAAGCTCAGCAGGGCTAGGACTGCGAGGCCAGAGGTCAGTAGCAGGTTGCCGCTGCCAGGCTGGCGCATGGGGCCATCGGGTAGCTCGGCGTTGATTGCGGTCTCCGCGTCGATGCCGAGGCTTGGTCGAATCGTAATGGCTTCGCTCTGCACCTGTATGGCGGCAACGCCGGCGGAGTTACGGGCGGAGAAGGCGATGGCTGGGATCTCTACTGCGGCGCGCGCAAAGAGATAGCCGTCGAAGTGCAGCCACTCTTCGATGCGCTCCCCGTCCTCCCGGCGTTCACGCCGCAGGAGCTGCAAGCGGAGAGGAGCGAGCTGTTCGTCGCGCCAGTCATCGGGGGATAGGTCCTTGCGCCAGATACGCTGCACTTGCAGGGAGAAGGCCTTGCCGAAGTCCACTTCTTCTGGGCAGTGGATGCGGAGCAGGAGGTCTTCCTGCGGAATCGCCGCGCTGCTCATGGCGCTGCCCGGCTCACCGCCCTGCTGGGAGCAGCAGAGGAGCATGAGCAGGCCGCCGGCAGCGATGCGCCTCAACGCTTCATCCCCCGGCGTTCGCGCATTCTGAAGAATCTGAGGATGGGTCGAGCGATGGCACCCTGGTCTTCTTCCAGGGGGATAGGCACGTCGATGCGATCCACCTCGGCGCGGCGCAGGGCGAGCTCGGTTTTCTGTCGCCAATCTCGGACCCGTTCCAGATAGGCCTCGCGCAGCTTCTTGCTGCCCCAATCGACCACCATCTCTTCTCCCGTCTCCGGGTCGTGCAAGCGCATGAGTCCGGACTTGGGCGGGTCGAGTTCCGGTGGCAGCATACGCACTGCGATCAGGTCGTGATGTCGGGCCGAGCGGGTGACCGAGTCTCGCCAGCCGCTGGACAAGAAATCTGAGACGAGAAAGACCGTGGCGCGACGGTGCAGGGCGCGGCCTGCAAACTCGAGGGCCGGTCTGAGATCGCTGCCGCCTTTGCTCGCCGGCAAGGCCAGGCAGTCACGGATGATGCGCAGCACATGCCCCAGGCTCTTCTTTGGGGAGACGAACTCTTCGATCTTCTCGCCGAAGGCGATCAGCCCGACCTTGTCGTCGTTCTTGACCGCCGAAAGAGCCAGGCAGGCGCAGATGCGTGCGGCCATGTCGCGCGCGGATAGTCGGCCGAAGCCTGCGCTCATGGACGGTGAGAGGTCGAGCAGGAAGATCACTCGGAGCTCGCGCTCTTCGACATACTCCTTGACGAAGGGACGCCCTACGCGGGCGGTGACGTTCCAGTCGATGGACCGTGGATCGTCGCCCTCCGCGTATTCGCGGATCTCATCGAATTCGATGCCGGCGCCGTGAAAGACCGAGCTGTACCCACCGGCCATGACTTCGGTGACCAGCCGGTTGCTCTGCACTTCGATGCGACGGACCTCTTTGAGGAGTTCCGCCAGTTCTGCGCTGCGCTCTTCGCCCATGACCTATCCGGTTAGGGCACGGGCACGCTGTCGAAGACCTTCTGAATCACCTGCTCCGAGTTGACGCCTTCTGCCTCGGCTTCGTAGGTGGTGATGATCCGGTGGCGGAGCACGTCCATGCCGATGGACTTGATGTCCCGCGGGGTCACGAAGCCGCGGCCATTTAGGAAGGCATGTCCCCTGGCCGCTTGCGTCAGGGCGATTGAAGCTCGTGGCGAAGCGCCGTAGAGAATCAAGGGCTCGAGCTCGGAGAGGCCGAACTCAGCTGGGTTGCGCGTGGCGAAGACCAGGTCGACGACGTACTTGCGGACCAGTTCATCCACGAAGATCTGGTCCATGAGGGCGCGGGCGGCGAGGATCTGCTCGGGCTTGGTGACGCAGCGCACCGTCGGCTTCTTGGTGTTCGTTGCCATGCGCTGCACGATCAGGTCCTCCTCTTCTCGAGTCGGGTAGCTGACTACGATCTTGAGCATGAAGCGGTCGATCTGTGCCTCGGGCAGGCCATAGGTGCCCTCGTGCTCCACCGGGTTCTGCGTCGCCAGCACGAGAAATGGATTCGGGAGATCGCGTGTCTCACCCGCCAGAGAGACCTGGCGTTCCTGCATGGCCTCGAGGAGAGCCGATTGCACCTTGGCTGGGGCGCGGTTGATCTCGTCGGCGAGCACCAAGTTGCAGAAGACCGGCCCCTCGCGGACGCTCCAGTCACCGGTCTTGGGGTTGTAGACGTGGGTGCCGAGCAGATCAGATGGGAGCAAGTCGGGGGTGAATTGGATGCGCTTGAAACTGCCGCCGAGGGCTGCAGCCAGGGACTGTACCGCCAGGGACTTGGCCAGCCCGGGAACTCCCTCCAAGAGCACGTGGCCGTCGGCGAGGAGGCCGATGAGCATGCCATCGAGGAGGGCGCGTTGCCCAACGATGACGCCCTCGACCTCCTTGACGACCTCGCGGAGGAAGCTGCTTTCTGACTGGATGCGATCGGCGAGGTCGGCGACGTCGGTCATGTGCTGCGGGCTCTTGGCGAGCGGATGTTGGGTTGCGGAGAACCTGATGATTCCGGTCTGGGAGGGGGTTCTCGGCAGCTGGGGCGAAAAGCGCGCTGAGGATGAGCAGGCCTGGAGGCTGGATCAAGCCCTTCGCATGGGGGAACTTACTTGTTACCAGGGGACTTGTCCCAAGGCTGTTGAGATAAGCGCAGCGCCAGGACGGACCTAGTCGCTGCCGGGGGGTGCAGGTACAGTTGCCGGACTCCCATTTTCCAATCAAGACCCCTCGCAAGCCATGGCCTGGAATCGCCCAACTCTTCACTCTCTCGCCAGCATTCTGATTCTGAGCAGCCTCACTCCCCTGGCCACAGCCCAGGACCTGGGGGCGAGCACTCAGGACGGTCTTGGCCGCGAGCAAATGTGGCATGCGCCGACGGCGGAGGATTGGGATCGCCCGGTTCTGCTCACATTCCAGCGCAGCTGGGAGGATGCGGTCGCCGTCTCACAGGAGACTGGCAAGGCCATCTTGGTTTGCGTGAATATGGACGGCGAGATTGCCAGCGAACACTACGCCGGCATTCGCTACCGCCAGCCGGAGATCGCGGCACTCTATGAGCCCTACGTGCTGGTCATGGCTTCGGTCTATAGGCACACGGCGCGGGACTTCGATGAGAAGGGGCAGCGCATACTCTGTCCGCGTTTTGGGAGCGTGACCTGTGGCGAGCACATCGCCATCGAACCATTCCTCTTCGAGCGCTTCTTCGATGGTCAGCGCATCGCACCGCGGCACATCATGGTGGAGTTGGATGGCAAGGAGACCTACGACGTCTTCTATGCCTTCGATACGGTTTCGGTCTTCAATCAGATTCGTGAGGGCATCGAGAAGCGCACGATCGAGCCGAACCCGATCGTGCGTGGCGACCGAACCGTGATCGAGAAGGTCGCGAGTCGTGACATCAAAGATCGCGAGGCGGTGGAGAGTGCCTACCTCAGCGGTGATCGAGAGATGCAGGAGAACCTCCTCAAAGCCGCCCTGCAGAATCCGGATGCTGAGCAGATCGGCATGATCCGACTGGCTCTCTTCGGCTTCGACACCGAGCTCAGCAAGATCGCCAGAGAAGTGCTCACCAAGGCGAAGTCCGATGGCGCAGTGGATCTTCTCAACGAAGCCCTGCGCGTGCCCATGGACGAGTCCGAGCGCGCGACCCTGGTCGCTGCCCTCGAACGACTGGGACAGTCCTCGGCCAAAGCACGGACGCTCTCCGTAGTGCACAAGGGCATGGCCACCAAGTCGGACAAGGTGGATGCGCAGGGTTGGACCAGCACCGCCGGTGGTGGAGCCTCGTATTCAGCAGCCAAGGACTGGACCGCTATCGATAGCAGCCTCGAGACCAAGTCCAAGGCGGCAGCAGAGCGCCCCAAGGATCCCCAGGCAATGTTGGAGCTCGCCGAGTCCTCCCTGGCTCTCGCGGTTGATCCAGAGACCTCGCAGATTCTGTCCGCCGATCGTCGCTCAGGGTCGACCTACGCGCGACTCATGTTCGAGGATGCCAAGCGCGCGGCAGTCGAGGCAGAGAAACTGGGTGCCACCGGCTGGCGGGTGAATGCCACCATCGCCCTGGCCAGTTACTACCTGGGTGAGCGGCGAGAAGCCTATCAACGTGCGGAGGCAGCTGTTGCGGACATCCCCTCCGGCAGCCAGGAGTGGGCGGCCATCTCGACCATCGCCCTCTTCGCCGAGGCGCGGCAATTGAAGATCGGTCGCGCCGTGCGCAATAAGGAGGATTGGCCAGGGGAATGGCTCACCGACCTAAACAACGCCTATGAGGTCCTTGCCAAGCATCCCCTCGGCACCGATGTGCATGCCGCTTCGCACTATGACTTCTTGAGGTTCCTTGAAGCCGATCTCGCTGCCACGCGCGTCTTGGATGCTGGTCTGGAGCGCTTCCCCAGTTCCTGGGTGCTGCACGATCGTCTACGCGGTCAGATCCTCCAGGATCAGGGCGCCATCGGCCTCGAGCCGGCCTACGCGGCCATGCTCGTGGAAGAAAACGTACCGCCCAGCACCGTGTGGTTTGCGGCCTACACCTCCATCGTTGCCGCCGAATACTACCGGCGCATGAGCAACGACGATGAGGCTCTGGCAGCCTATGCGCGTTCTCTTGATTACTACGCCAAGAGCGTGGCAGCCAATCCCGCCAGCAAGGAAAGCGCGGATCACTACTCAGCAGTGGCCCTTGGGGGGCGCGCTCGCATCCATTACGAGATGGGTGAATACGACAAGGCCTTGGCTGACCTGCTGAGTTCCTTCGTACTCAAGCCGGATGCGGCCGCCAATCTGGATGGCCTCAACATCTCTGCGGTGGACACGGCGAAGATGATGCTCGCCAAGTTCAAGGAGCTCGAGATGAAGGAGCAGGCCAGCACCTTGGATGCGGCGATGAACAAGCTCGATCCGGAACTCCTGCTCCTGCCGGCCTACGAGGGTCAGGGCCCGGGCCCCATGGGTGCTGGCCGGACCCAGCGTGGCAATCGTGCTGGCGGCAATCGGGGTGCTGGGCGCCGGGGCAATCGCGGCAATCGTGGTCGCCGCGGCGGTCGCTAGAAGTTCGCCCCGATACGCACAGAACCTGCGCGGGACAGATCCAAGGGCAGCAGGGAGGGGCTGCCTGGGACGAGCCACTGAAAAGCGGCTTCGAAGCCGAGCAGGCTAGGGCTGTCAGGGATGGCCAGGGGCAGATTGGCCTGACCATCGAGGATGCTCACCCCGCCCATGCTCTGGCGGTATTCGATGTTGAGGGCGCAGTTGTTCAGGCCTGGGGTAGCTGGAATGCCCGGGGGGAAGACTCCGGCGCCTCGCCAGAGCACTGCGACGCCTGCATGTCCAGCGGGGATGTTCTCGAGCTTTATGCTCCAGTCCGAGTTGCCGAGAAAGCACTCGCCCTCATAGCCGATGCGCCCGCTGCAGGTTTCGCCGTAAGCGAAGCGTCCGTAGACCTCGACCATGATCTCCCCGCGTCGGTTGCGATCCTCATCGCTACCGACCAGGTAGAGCATGACGCCGTTGCCGTTGCTATCCACATAGAACTCGCAGCCATTGGCGACGCCACCGATGGATCGGTCACCTTGAAAGATCTCGCCGCTGCGATTGCCCTCCAGGTCGGTGGCAAAGAATCGGGTCAGGCTGCCATTCGGGTTCGGGTTGTCATTGCGCGCATCCACGTGCCACCAGACGGTCTGCGTCAGCGGATCATAGGCGGCGCCGAATTTGCCTTCGGGGATTTGATCCGGGCGACAGGCCAGACTCGATTCGAGTACGTCAGGCGTCGGGTCCGCTGTGCTGTCCTGGAAGGGGCTGCCATCCATGTTGCTGTAGTGCACTGGGCTGCCTGGAATCCGAACCTCATTGGCGCTGCTGGGGGGGCAGGAGTCTGAGCTGATGAATACGGATTCACCGTCGATCTCGGCGATGGCCAGGCAGCTCACGCGAACTCCGTCGAAGTTCTCGACCGTGACCTGCGCGGCACTGTCGAAGACTCCCAGTTGCCAGTTGAAGCCCTGCAGGGTGGACCCGGTCATCCCGGCCCAGATCTTGGAGGAGGGGCCGGTCTTGCCGTCCCAAGCCAGGTCCAGGTAGCCCTCGGGGTCGTTGAAATTGGCCGAGGGTTGGTCATGCGAGCCCAGGTAGCCGCCGGCGGCGTCGAACTCATAGTACTTGTGCAGCCCTGAGGTCAGGCTCCGGCGCGTGGAGACGAAGTAGTGCCCATCAGGAGTCCGCGCCACACCCAGGCAGGAGTCATGGCCGAATCCGGTGTTCGCATCGATGAGACTGATCAGGTCGATGCTCCCCGCAGCCAGGTTCTCCTGGTAGAGCTGGCCAAGACCCCGCTGGGCCTGGGTGCTGGCGGCGAGAATAGCGCTGCAGAGGAGGAGTCTTGTGGCCGAATGCATGGGCTTGGATCAGGCGACGAATCTACCATAGGTTGGACTCCGGATGGGTCTGCTGGGGCTGGTCAATCCCGGGACCTTGATTCCTTCCCGGGTGAATTTACGAATCTTGTGGAAGGATCCCGTAGGGCGGCGGCCACGCAGGTGCGTGATCCATGCCTCATAAACTGGAGAAGAACATGTCCATCCCGCGCATTATCCCCGCCATCCTCGCCCTTTCCCTCCTACCAGCCTGTTCCATCCACTTCGGTGACTGGGGCGAGCCCTCGGTCTGGGTTGAGGAGACCGAGAGCTTCACTGTCTCTGCCAGTGGGCTCCAGGGCCTTTCCTGCAAGACTCACAATGGGCGCATCGAGTCACAGGGTGAGAGTGGTCTCGAAGAGGTGAGGGTCACCGTCCGCATGAAGGCCGGTGGCGACGATGAGGACGAGGCCGCAGAGGCGATGGATTCCATCCGCATCATCAAAGATCAAGAGAACGGTCAGCTGAGCCTGGGGTGGGAGTGGATCCAGCCTCGGGAAAGCGATTGGCGGGCGCAGGTCTCCTTCGATATCGAGCAGCCAGCCGCTTTGGCCAGCAATGCCGAGTCCCACAATGGCCGGATCATCCTGAGCGGAATCGAAGAGAACTGCCGCGCCGAGACCCACAATGGTCGAATTGAGGTTCGCGGCGGCAGCCGCGAGGTCATGCTCGAGACCCACAACGGGGGCATCGTCGTGGCATTGACCAGGGCTGGGAGCGTTGCGGGCAAGATCCTCACCCACAATGGGGCCGTGCGCTTGGACCTGCATGATGATGCCTCCACCGAGCTGCGCTGCTCCACTCACAATGGCAGCATCTCCAGTGACCTTCCCCTCAGCGATCGCTTCCAGGGCCGCAACTTCCTCTCCGGCACCCTGGGGCAGGGTGAAGGCAAGCTGACCATCGAGACCCATAACGGCTCGATCAAGGTCCGCTAGACGCCCGCTGCCCCCCAGGGGGCAAAAAGCGCGAAAATCCAGACGGAACGGGGGGGCCTGTGCGTCCTCAAGACCTCGAGCATGAGCGAAGCATTCGAGGCAGCACAGATTCACCGCGCCATGGCAGGGGATAGCCAGGCCGTCGCCGAGCTCTGGCAGCAAAACCGGAGCTGGCTAAGCAGCGTGATTCTGGGCCACAGGCCACCGGAGGCGGATCTGGAGGATCTCCTCCAGGAGGTCGCTCTGCGAGTGGTTAGCGAGATCGGGCGGCTTCGTGAGCCCGCTGCCTTCCATGGCTGGCTGCGTAGCATCGCTATCAACATCAGCCGCAGTGCCCGCCGCCGTTCCCAGGTTCAGCGCCGGGTGCGCCAGGACACAGCCTTTGATGCGGAGGACCCACCGGATCCGCGCTGGGAAGAGCAGCGTCGCCGGGATGCAGCCTGTCAAGACTTGCAGCGGGTCATGGATCTGCTCGAGGGCTTCCACCCGGACTATCGCGAGCCACTCCTGCTCAAGAGCATGCAAGGCTGGTCGCAGCGACAGATCGCTGTGACTCTCGGAGTAACGGAAACCACCATCGAATCCCGGCTCGTTCGCGCGCGCCGGATGCTGCGCCAGAAACTGCGCAGCACAGCCCTGCTCATCAAGGACGAGGACTGTGCCTGAGCGGTCTTCAGAAGCAAGAACAAGCGCATTACCAGGAAGTAGTCATGTCAAAGATCACTAGAGACGAGATCTTGATCGACCGGGTCATCGGCCGTGACGATCAGCCCGCCGACTGGCGCGAACTGCGTAGCCTGGCAGCAGGAGATCAGGATCTGTGGAAGCGCCTGATCGACAGCATGGAGGACGAAACTCTCCTGCGTGCCGCTTCGACCGGCTACTTGCGCCTGGCGGAGGCAGTCGAGGCACCTTTGCCGACAGCAGGGCATTCCTGGTCTCGCTCGGCCTCGCGCTTCCTGGCACCGCTCGGTTGGATTGCCGCTCTCGCGATGGCCCTGCTTTGGATCACCTATCCACCCGGGTCCTTTGGCAATCAAGCGAGCGAAATGGTCGTCGCCCCTGCCTTCGTCGCCGATGGCGAGATCATCACTGAGCTGCCGCGTGTGCTGGTATCCAGTGAGCCCAGCGCCAGCGGTGACAGCTTCGAGCTGCTCTACATGCGCCGCATCCTCGAGCGCGTGCAAGTCGACGAGCTCTACAGCCTGGGAATGGATGAAGCGGGCATGGCCTCGCCTACCAGCATTACGCCGGCCGACTACCGGCCAACTCAATCCTATTGAGATACAGAATCAACGAACCAAGAACAGGAGAACCAGGATGAAGAACACTCAACACCTATCCCAGGCCTTGCTGCTCGGCAGCATCGTCTTCAGCTCATGTGCTGCGGCGAGAGCGCAGGATCCTATTGCGATCAAGGAAGCCAAGAAGATCGTCATCAGCTTCGAGATCGACGATGGTCCCATCCGCATCGTCATCAATGGCAAAGATGTGGATGTGCAGCTCGATGGGGAGCCCATCGCTGCGGATCGAGTCGAAGTGAACGACAACTTCGTGCAGATCAAGAACAAGAATGGCTGGCCCGTGGCCGTTGGCAACTTCGCCAAGTCGAACTTCGGATTCAACTTCGTCGATGCCCCCAAGATGCACGCCTGGCTTGGCGTCGACCTGCGTCCGGTGAGCGATGCCCTCGCCACCCACATGGATCTCGACCAGGACAGCGTCTCTCAAATCGTCTCTGTGACCCCCGAGTCGCCGGCCGAGGAGGATGGTCTCCGCGAGCACGACATCATTCTGGAGATCGACGGAGAAGGCCCGGCCACTGGCGATCGTCTGCGCGAGATCCTCGGCGAGAAGGAGCCCGGTGACGAACTTCGGCTCAGTATCCTGCGCCGTGGTAGCGAAGAGGAAGTTGTGGTCGAGCTCGGCGAATCGCAAAGCTCACCCTGGGGAGGTCTGTCCTTGTCAGGTGACTCGCCCTTCTTCTTCAACAAGGGCAGCTCACTTTACACCAATCCCAACACCAACTTCACCTGGGGCACCGCCAAGAACCGGTACAACAACCTGCTCAAGCTGAACAACCAGGTCTACCGTTTTCAGGATTTGGAGAACGCCAAGGGCCTCAATCAACTCTTTTGGAACAAGGCCAAGAACAAGGATGAGGATGCTGATGGCGACGCGGAGAAGGACGATGGCAAGAAGGGTGACAAGAAGAAAGGCGGTTCCTACGCGGTTCTGAGTCCGAACTCCTTCTTTCAAAACTTGAACCTCTCCAAGGACGGTGGCTTCAGCACCTACAGCAAGCTGCTGAAGGACGGTAAGAACCAGACCTATGTTCTGCCCGAGGAAGATGCCTTGCGCAGGATCTACACCATCAACCAGGCCGAGGGACAGGGTGCTGATTTGGCGGAGCAACTTGCCAAGATGAGCAAGGAGCTAGAGACCCTGAAGGCACTCTTGGAGAAGCAGCAGGCGAAGGGTGAGAAGAAGGATCACTGATCCGACTTTCAGCCATCGAGCAGGCGCCAGTTGCCCGCCTGCTCCTCGGCTCTGCCTTCTTCTTGCAGCTTGATCAGGCCCGCCAGCAGCGAGCGCTCGGCCATGGCGTGGATGCGCGGATCCACGTCGCTGTAGACCTTGGGCAGGAGTTCTCGCGTGCTGGCCAGGCCGCTGGCTTCGAGGGCAGCGATGAGGCCTTGTTCCCGCTCCGCGCGATGCTGCAGGTAATGCGCGATGATACGGCCACCCCTTGGGATCGCGGGTCCATGAGCGGGGTAGAGGGTGCCGATCTCACGCTCGCTCAGGGCTTGCAGGGACTGCAAATAGGTCGCCATGTGCCC
>JAJFFD010000170.1 GCA_021776805.1 Planctomycetota bacterium | reverse complement strand
GAGTTTGGTTAGAAATCAGCGCAACTCGTAGCTCAGTAGCCGCGGCTCGCTTTCCTCAGCAGTGATCTCGAACTCGCCACGGGCAGAGACTCCGGTACGACACACGGCTTCGAGGGTGTAGGTCCCCGCCGGCAGTGGAGTCGGTCGCCTGGACTTGAACTGGCCCTGTATGTTGCCCAAAGCTTCCGCAACCAAGAGCTTCCCAGCAGCATCCCGCACCCTCAGTTCGAGCAGCCGGGTGGGCAGCGCTTCCTCCTCGGCAAAGGTGAATGAGAATTCGCAGGGGACTCCTGACTCGAGCACAACTTCGATTCGACTGTGCTCGCCCGATCGGATTTGGATCGGCAGAACACTCGAATTCAGCTGCGGACCCAGGGCATGCATGAGGTGCGAGCCAGGAATGATCGCATAGTCCTCGAGCTTGCCTCCCACCAGATCGACCCCTCCGATCCATTGGTGCTTCTCATCGAGGAAGATGACCCGTTCCGCATTGGCTCCCGCTGGGGAAACGAAGTTCACAGTCAACCTGCCCACTGCCTCCGCCTGGATCAGACCGAGATCCAGATTCTCACCCGGGCCCAAGTCCGGCACCTGTATGTGCACTCGCTGCGCGCCCAGACTGATGGAAAGCTTGAACTCGCCGGCTGGAAGACTGCTGGCAAGGAACGCACCACCCTCCCCAAACTCCGCCATCACAGCAGACTCGATACCCATGTGCATGGCACTCACCCGTGGATTCACAAAGGGCTTGCCATCCGCATCGAGGACCCGGCCCTGAATGCTGCCGCGCAGCAAGGCATCATCTGGAATCCGCACGAATAACTTCCGTCCCTCGGCTCGAACTCCGGTGAGTCTGTGGTTCGGAGGCCAACCTTTGTCTGGCGACATGAACGTGAGGACGTAGGAGGAGTCCGGATTCAGATGCTCGAGCAGGAATTTCCCGTCCGTGTCCGTTTCCGCAAAGACCAAACCACCGGTGCTCCGATATTTGTCCGCGGAGACCGACCAGCCGGCAAGCGGTTGATCTCGCGAATCCACGACCCTTCCAGCGATTTCTGCGCCCGAGGGCACGATCAAATCGTGCTCGAGAGCCTCGCCCTCCGAGAGGGACAACTCTTCCCAATGAGACTTACGCCCGACAAAGTAGTGGATGTAGATCTCACCCAAGCTCAGATTGGCAAAACGAAAGCTGCCCTCTGAATCGCTCTTGCCCTGAGCCATCACCCCCCATTGGTTCGAGGTCACCGAGAGGTTCACGTCCGGGTAACCCTCACCCGACTCGTTGCGGACTCTGCCATGGAGGGCCCCCGTACCAGTCATCCGGAGCGTGACCTCCCGCGTTCCACCTGAATAGACCTCTACTGTCTCGGCAATCGCACCATGGCCCTCCGCGCGCACTATCAGGGGCAATTCCAAGGGCGGGAGTCCTCGCGCAAAGAACAGACCCGCTGCATTCGTGGTGACTCGGACTTCGGTAACTCGCTTGACTCGCTCATCTGCGAGCTGCTCCCATACCAGGCGTCGGTTGGGGAAGGTCACTTCGGCCCCTTCAACCGGCTCACCTTGCGCGGAAAGGACCACTCCGCGCACAGCACCGCCCCTCCCCTTGAGCACCAACTGCACGCTCACCTCTGAGTCCGGCGCCCCCTGGATCTGGCGCAGAGGACTCGGCGCATAGCCATCAGCCGTAGCACCGATTACGAATCGATCTCGGATCGCGCGCAGTTGGAACTTTCCCTGGGCATCGCTGACTGCGACCGGCTTTAGTCCGACGCTGCCCTCGGTCCAAATCTCTGCAGCAGGTACCGGACCGCCTCGCAGGTCCAAGACCTCGCCGGAGAGCAGCAGGCCTCGTCTGAACTGGACGCGATGGAGTGTTTGCTGACCCGCGGCCAGTTCCACCACTTCGAAAGCCCCTGGGTGCAACACATGCACTCGGTATTGTCCATCTGAAAGGTTCTCGAACTCGATGACTCCCTGCTCATCGCTGCGCTTGACGATTCTCTTCATAGACGGCAGGTCTCTCCCCAGGCTCTCGGGCTCGACCTTGACCAGGAGATCGCTGCCGGGCTCCCCATCGATGTAGAGGAGTTCAACGCGCAAGCTGGCCGTTGCGGCGACAGGCTCCTCCGCAGTGCCCATGGCCTGGCGTGACAATTCCGAGCTCAGTTCTTCTCCCGCATCGACATGCAACTCGGAGTCTTGATCGATTGCTCCTTGGCTGTTGACTGAATCAGGCGTGCTACCAAGACCCTGGCCGTCTGGGGAGCTGAAGACCCAGAGGCCAAGCGCAGCCAGGGTGATGCCCGCAAGAACTAGCAGGAACGCAGGCTTGTGTGGCCTCTCCATCAACACTCTTCCTCGAACCCCAGTCAGGGGCCTTCGAACTCAGGCGACCTCGCCATCTTGCCGAATACGCAGCATGCGGACCAGCGCCAGAGCCACGAGAATCAGCGAGCCCTCCGACGGCCCCAGGGCACAGAGAGCCGGAACCCAATCTAGCGGTCCCAAACTCTAACTGCTATCATAGGAGGATAGGCGCCTATGCGCCCAAGTCACAACACGCCCAACCCGATGCCCAAGTGGAATCTGTCCATCCCCGCCGACACGGACCGCTTGGTCCGCTCACACCTGGCTCGCCAGGGCATGAAGAAGGGTGACCTCTCCGCCCTAGTGAACGCAGCGGTTCGAGAGAAGGTCATACGCAAGATGGCCGAGCGACTTCGCAGTGAGAATCCCCGCGCCAGCGCCAAGAAACTCGAGCAACTCCTCGAGAGCGCCGTGCGTCGCGAGATCTTCGGCGAACTCGTTCGCGAGATCCAGGAACGGAACAAGGACAGCGACCCGGACGAGATCATGCGCGAAGTCGACGAAGCCGTCGCCTGGGTCCGTGCGCATCGTTGATTTAGCCTAGCCCTACCACCTCAACTCCCTTCCATCCTGGTGCCAGAAGCTCCCCGTCTGCTTCGGCCCCAACTCGTCCAAGCGAGCCAACAACCCACGAACCGACTCCGCCTCCGAGATCCCCTGCCGGTTCGTCATCTCCGTCGCCACCATTCCCGGGTGCAACAAGAACACCGAGACCCCCTTCCCCTGAAGATCCTGAGCCAAGCTCACCCCCGCCATGTTCACCGCCGCCTTCGACATGCGGTAGCCGTAGTACCCGCCAGAAGTATTGTCGCTCATCGAGCCCATCAGGCTGGTGATGATGGCGATCTTGGATCCCTTCTTCATGCGTGGCAGCAGAGCCCGCGTCACCATCAAGGGTGCCAGGGTATTCACTTCGAACTGCCGGCGTAGATCCTCGACTGCGAAGTCCTCAAGACCCCCACGAACCAGGATCCCAGCGTTGTTGATCAGGAGATCCAAGTCATCCCCTGCCAAGTCAGAGGACATGGTCTGCAGAGCATCCTCGTCACAGACGTCCACCCCGGGAAGCACCCGCACAGCAAGACCATCGAGCTCAGGGGAGCTCGAGCGGCAGACGCCGATCACCTCATCCCCGCGGGAGGAGAACTGCCGACAGAGTTCGAGACCGATGCCGCGATTCGCGCCCGTGATGAGGATTCTGGCCATGGACGCAGCCTAAACAGGCACGCCTGACTAGTGCACTTCTTCCTCGGCGAAGAATTCCTGAATGCGGCTAGTCACCGCCAAGCCTTCTTCGGTTCCGATCACACCGCTGAGCATCTCCACCAAACCGCGGCGCTGAATCGGGTCCTTTGCCAGCTGCCCGAAGTGGAAGTCCTCAGCATAGAAGGCACGCACCAGCCAGAGGTACTGCTCGTACACTTCCTGGTACTCGGCGGAGAAGCCGCGGAGATCGGGGGCGGCATCACCATCGCGAACCGCCCTGCTGATGGCCGCCGCCGCCTGCTCCGCGGAGATCATGGCCAAGAGAAGACCAGTGGAGTACATGGGGTCGATGAAGCTCAAGGCGTCTCCGACCAGCGCCCAACCTTTCCCACCATCCACCTTCGAACGGTACGAGTAGTCGCGAACGGCAAAAACATCCGAGCTCCGCTGCGCTCGATCCATCCTGCTCGCGAGATCCGGGCTGGCAGCGATGGACTCGCTGAGGACATCTTCGGAACTGCCCTCCATCTTGGCAAACCTTGTGGCAGGGGCTACGAGGCCGATGCTCACCACGTCATCCGGCAGGGGGATGTACCAGAGCCATGAGCGTGCATCGAGACGGTAGATGAGGGTCGAGCCCGCATCCTTGCCTGCATCGCGGCGGACGGCCTTGTAGTGGGCGAAGACCGAAGCGTTTTGTAAACCCTCGATGTTCTCCCGCTGACCGAAGCGACGAGCGAGCATGCTGCTCTGGCCCGAGGCGTCGACGACGACCGGCGCCATGAAGGTCTGCCTCTCACCATCGGCAGCGATGACCTCGAGGCCCGTGACCCGGTCTCCATCCATAACCAGACCCTTGACCTCACTGGGCTCAAAGACCTGCACGCCGAGTTCTCGAGCCCGGTCCAAGAGCAGGCAATCAAAGTCCTGTCGCAGGACCTGCCAGGTTCCGTCGAGGATTGGCACCCCGATCTCCTCAAAGTAGAAGGGCTTGGTCGGGCCCTTGGGTGAGAAGAACTGCACCCCCTGCTTACGGGGGAAGCTGCTGGCGAGCATTCGGTCGAGGACGCCGAGCTTCTCCAGAGTCTGATTGACCGCCGGGACCAGGGACTCACCGACATGAAAGCGCGGGAAGGTGCTCTTCTCGAAGAGCGCCACCTGCAAACCTTCCTTGGCAAGCAAGCTGGCTACCGCGGCACCGCCGGGGCCACCGCCGATGACCAGGACCTGAAAATCGGAGCTCATGAATGTGCTGGGAGGACGGACAAAAGGTCGCGCAATCTACGGCCCTCCTTCGACTTCTGTGAAGGTCCGGAGGCGGAGAATGCTTCCTTCTGACAGGTTTTGTGAGTTCGCGAAACCGGCGCCACGCCGCGCCCAGGACTTCTACCCCGCAGCCATGGGGCCTAAGGCCTGTTTGTGTGCGGGACAATCGGCGGAGCGAATCTAGAGATAAGTTCCCGCAGACCAGGCCTGAGGCGAGTATTCGGCCCGGATCGAAGATCCACTCTACCCCTCCACTGACACAGCCCTCTTCGAAGAGCATGAAGACCGCAAGCACCGCGCTCCTTCTCCTTTCCCTTCCTCTCTCCATCGCTGAACTGCAGGCGCAGGAAGACAGCTGGCCTGGCTTCCGTGGACCGGGCCGGGACGGGGTCGCCATCGATGCGGCTCCCCCCCTGTCCTGGAGCGACGAGGAGAACATCACCTGGCGAGCCGAGTTGCCTGGCCCTGGCTCATCGAGTCCGGTGATCCTCGGAGAGCGCGTCTTCCTGAGCTGCTACTCGGGCTACGGCTACCACCTAGATGACGGCGGTGACCCAAAGGAGCTCAAGCACCATCTGCTCTGCTTCGATCGGGCCAGCGGCGAAAAGATCTGGGAGACCATCATCCCTGGCCCTCTGCCAAAGGCAGCGCGCAAGGTCCAGATCAACGAGCATGGCTTCGCGAGCCCGACCCCGATCACTGATGGGAAACGCCTCTATGCCTTCCTCGGCCGAGCGGGAGTGGTCGCAATGGATCTGGATGGAAAAGTCATCTGGCAGACAGCTCTCGGCGATGCCAGTCCCGACCTGCCTGAGGCGAGCAATAAGTCGCTCGACCCGAAGGGCGAGGCCATCGATCTGAATTGGGGCACAGCAGCCAGTCCGCTGCTGCATGGCGACATGATCATCGTCAACGACTCAGCCTGGAGCCACGCCCTACAGGGACTGAACAAGAACACCGGCAAGGTGATCTGGAAGCATGCGTCAGCAAATCTGATCGGCTGCGCCGCTTCGCCGATGGTGGTCGGGCCGGCCGGCGAAGAGGTCATGAGCATCACTCTGGCCAAGTCGATCTGGGGGATGGATCCGGCGACCGGCAAGCTTCTCTGGGAGGTTCCTACCACGGCTCGCGGTGGCATGTCACCGACCACGGTGACCGATGGCGAGCTGCTCTACGCCTTTGGTGGCTCCGGTGACAGCCATGCCCTCCGCTATGAGCGTGATATCGAAGCGGCGAGTGGAGAAGGCGAGAATCCGCGTGTGGTTTGGACCAGCGCCAATGTGGGCATCCCTTCCCCCTTGCTCTACCAGGGACAGATCTACCTGGTCAGCTCCGACGGCAACGGTACTTGTATCGACGCGGAAAACGGCGAGGTGATTCATCGCGGCCGCCTCGAGGGGCGCACGGGCTCGGTCTACGCCTCACCCGTAGTCGCCAATGACCTGATCTACGTGGTCACGCGCAACCGCGGCACCTTCGTCTACTCAGCAGACGGAGAATTCGGACTCTTGTCCCGAAACGAACTGAGTGACGACAGCCAGTTCAATGGCTCACCGGCCATCGTCGGCGCTCAGCTCTTCCTCCGCTCGGACAAGTTTCTCTACTGCATCTCAGAAAGCTAGGACTCTGGATTTGTTTGCTGGTGCTGAACTCCGCCACGCCTGCTCGAACTCCGTGTAACCGCTGAGTTTTTTAAGCCACGGGGATGACGGAGGCCCTGCTCATGTTGCAGAGGCCCGGAATCCAATCAGGAGCAGACCATGTTTTGGCCGCCTAGATGCCCCTACCGCAAATGCTCGGCACACCTGATCG
>JAJFFD010000169.1 GCA_021776805.1 Planctomycetota bacterium | reverse complement strand
CTGGGTCTGGTCACCGGCCTGGGATTCCTCGTGGCTGGGCTGAACGTGCTCTATCGCGATGTGCAGTACATTGCCGAGTCCAGTCTGCGCGTCCTCTTCTGGGCCTGCCCGATTGTCTACGAGGCGACTCTATTTCGTGAGGACACGCCATCCGCACTCGCTGAGAATCAATGGCTGTACTACGCTTACTTCCTCAACCCACTGAGCGGGATTCTCGAGGCCTATCGCAGCGTGCTCTACTACGGGCGCAGCCCTGAGTTGAGCACACTCGCCATGGCGCTGGGCATCACGGTCATCATCGGCATCCTCGGAGTGCGCACTTTCTGGAAGCATGAGCGAGAATTCGCGGATCTGATCTGATGGCTGCAGCGATCAAACTCGACAAGGTCTCCAAGGCCTACCGCGTGCTTCGCCAACAACCCTTCTTGGCAAAGGAGATGCTGAAACGCATCCTGCAACGGCCCAGCAAGGTCGACTTGCATTGGGCCTTGCGCGAAGCGAGTTTCGAAGTCGGCCGCGGCGAGTCGATCGGAGTCATCGGCAGTAACGGCTCGGGCAAGAGCACTCTCCTGTCCCTGATTGCGAGGACCAGCTATCCAACCCAAGGGTCGGTGGAAGTGCAGGGCCGGGTCGGCCCCTTGCTGCAACTCGGGGCTGGGTTCCACCCAGAGCTCACGGGCTATGAGAACATCTTCCTGAACGCCTCCCTCCTGGGACTCAGTCGCGAAGAGTTGGAGAGCAAACTGGACTCGATCATCGAATACAGCGGCCTCGGCGACTTCGTCTACTCGCCCATCCAAACCTATTCCACCGGCATGAACGCGCGCCTCGGCTTTGCCGTCATCGCCCACATCGATCCGGACATTCTTCTGGTTGATGAGATCCTCGGCGTTGGCGATGCCGAGTTTCAGGCCAGGTGTCGGACAACGATTCGAAAGTTCATCGAAGGCGGCACAACCCTCTTCTTCGTCTCCCATAACATGCGCGCTGTGCAAAACCTCTGTGCGCGAGCCATCTGGCTGGATCGTGGCGAACTGAAAGCAGACGGTGATTCAAAAACTGTCGTCGAGCAGTACCAGGCAATGGGAGGCCAACGAGAAAGCGAATGAGCAAGGAATCAAACCCGAAGGAAGTGGCCGCGGCGATCAAGGTCTTGGCCAACACTCCCTTTCTCGAGATTCAGCGTCTTGGCTATCACTTCCAGGCCAACGACTTTTACTCACCTCTCAACGACTGTGACTTTCTCAGCCAGAACCAGGACATCTGGAAGGGCCGAGAAACGCCGCGAGAGATCGACTGGAACAAGGACGTGCAGATCGAAACCGCTCGCACAGTCAGCGAATTCGTCGAAGAGCTGCGCGACATTCCCGAGAAGCCTTCGCGCGTGCCGCTGCGCTTCGGCTGGGACAACAACTTCTGGAACAACGCGGATGCCATGGTCCAGTACGGGCTGGTTCGTGCCATGTCTCCCCGACGCATCGTCGAAATCGGCTGCGGCTGGTCAAGCATGCTGCTTGCGCGCGCCATCGACCTAAACGAGCGCAAGAGCCAGGTTACGCAGATCGAGCCCTACCCCAATCGCGCGATCTTTGCCAAGCTGCCCAAGCACTGGCGGCACCACGAGAGCATCTTGCAACG
Organism: Planctomycetota bacterium; assembly: GCA_021776805.1. Classification (GTDB taxonomy): domain Bacteria; phylum Planctomycetota; class UBA1135; order UBA1135; family UBA2386; genus JAJFFD01. Next base: position 19,142 of record JAJFFD010000169.1, on the reverse strand, counting down.
CGCAGAGTTCAGCGTTTTCGAAGAACTCGAGGCCGGCGACATTTGCTTCTACGACGGCTCACACTGCGTGAAGACCGGCAGTGATGTGGTTTGGTTCTTCTTCGAAGTCCTGCCACGCCTGGCACCCGGAGTCCTCATCCATCTGCATGACATCTTTTTGCCCGAGCCCTATCCAGACAACTGGATCTTCGAACGCGGTCAGTCATGGAATGAACAGGATCTGCTGCGCGCCTTCCTGATGCACAACTCGCAGTACGAGATCATCATGGCAAATCGCTATCTCTGGGGCGAAGAACCCGAGCTCCTCGCTTCCCTATACAAGGGAGTGCAGCCTGCCCATGGCTGCAGCTTCTGGATGCGCAAGCGCGGAGCTCAGGCCTAGTCGGACCTAGATTCGCTCGAGTAGGCAGACGAGGGCGTTGCCGTTCCAAATCGGGCCGCTGTCCAGGACCTTGAAGCCCGCGGCAGCACACATGGCTTTCATCGCCTCAGCTGTCGGCAGCCACCACCATGGTCCGAACTCCTCGGGCGAATAACGAACGGCTTCGGTAATGCCATGCGCTTCGACGCCGAAGGAGAGCCAGTACTCACTCAGCACCGCACGCTCTTCCTCCGTCAAGGCCGGGACGAAGAGCACCCCCGAAGGCGGTATTTGGTAGACACCGGCCTTGTTTTCGATCCTCTCCTGCGTGATCGCCGAGCAGATGACCAGATGCTCACGGGTCGCACGGCGGAGAGCGGCGAGAAGAGTCTGTGGATTGGGGTGGTGGTAGAGGACGCCTGAGCAGTGCACCACGTCGAACTGCAGATCATCCACAGCGCAGATATCAGAAGAGATGCAGCGGTAGTCCTGAACCCCTAACCCGCCCATCCGCTTCTCGAAGGCCTGCCATAGATCACCGCCTTCCTCTGTGATGTCGATCATGGTGAGCTGTTCTGCGCCACAATCTCGGGCCACTGAGACCTTTTCGTTCACAGTTCCCCAAAGCCCACCGACCTCGGCAAAGCTCTTGCCTTGCACTACTCGCGAAAGGTATTCGTCTCGCAGATCCGCCATCAGCCACGACTCTAGCCATCCACGGGCTCGTTTAAGAATGCTAAACACCATGTTCAACGCGCTATTCCATCAGGCTGTCAGTCTGCGAAGCCTTGCATGGATCTCGTTCGCAGCATAATTCTCACAAGCAAATGGCAAGCCCCGGAGATCAGTCGACAACCGCACCACTCGCCAACCTGGTGGTTCTGACCGCAGGCAGGAGCGGCAGCAATTACCTCCAGGAGCTCATGATCGGCAACGGCATGGGCGATCCAAACGAATACTTCAATCCGAATTTTGGCTTCGCTGAGGCCATCGAAGCCGGCCAATCTACCGAAGACTACCTGGTTCGACTACAGCGTGAGAGGAGTCGCGGGGGTGTCTTCGGCGTGAAGATCATGGCCTCGCACCTGCAAATCATGGCAGAGAACTCGAGGCAGAAGGACTGGGAAGTGCAGAGCGATCTGCTCGTACCTCTCTTTCCTGGCGCGAGATTCGTGTGGTTGCGCCGGGACGATCGCATCCGCCAGGCGATCTCGTCCTGGCGAGCATCGAAGACCGGTGAGTTTCGTCGCTGGCGAGATAAAGAACACGAGGTCACTGAACTCCCCGAGCTCGATCCGGATGAAGTGGATAAGCATCTCGGCTACCTCCTCTGGACCGACGGCATCTGGGGAGCCTTCTTCTCCCGCTGCCGCATCGAAGCCCTGGTTCTGATCTACGAGAACATGGTGGCGAACCCCAGCCGAGAGCTCGGCCGAATCATCGAGTCCCTGGGCGGAACTGTCCCCGACCAACTCAATGCCAAGGTCCGCATCGCCCGCCAGGCAGACGAACGCACGGACGATCTGGTCGCCCAATACCTGCAGGCCCGACCGGAGAACAAGAAATACGAGAGCCTGGAAAGCAGCGAAGTAAACGACTCGGAAGAAGCCTAGCTGCGCACGAACCAACGCCGATAGACCCGCGCCAACATCTCGCGCGGCTTCGGCGGCAGCCGTAGAGCTCCCCGGTAGGCCAGATCCAGCAGGCGGTCACGCCAGGACTTGCTGATGCCCAGGCGATGCTCGCGGCTCTGCCAGAGGTGGGTGGCTAGATCATTCAGGCGAACGTACTCGACTCCCATGGTCGCGTACTCCAAGCCCAGGCCCGGACTGATCTCCGGCCGCGGCGATTCGGCATGCAATTCCCTGGCTCGAAGGATCAGGGCCTCCAAGCGATCACCCATTTGGGCAATGCCAAACTCCTCCTGCACTCGCTCCCTCGCCCGCTCACCCATTCCTGCACGCAGCACCGGATCAGAGATGAGCTGGGCCAGGATCCGTGCATACTCCCCAACCTGTTCCTCCGGGTCACCGACTTCGACCAGATAGCCACAGTCTGCGTTTACCAATTCGCGGTGACCACCCACTACCGCGGTCACTACCGCCAAACCCGAGGCCATCGCTTCATAGAGACTGAGCGAGATGCCTTCCCACTTGGAGGGCAAGAACAGGATGTCGCTGGCGGCCATCAGGGCATGCATGTCGTCGGCGCTGGCTCGCCCAAGGAAGCGGACCCTGTCTTCAAGCTTGTGCTTGGCGACAAAGCCTCGCAGCCATCCCATGTCCGGGCCCTCGCCAACAACCATGGCCACGAAGTCGAGCTTCTCCGCGGCCAAGGGCAACAGACTCTCCGCGAAGACCTTGGGCTGTTTCTGGTCGCAAAGCCGGGCCGGGTAAATGAGCACCGGAGTATCGGTCCCGATTTTGTGTTGCTCGCGCAGGCGTTGACGAGCCTGCGCATCTGGCTTCCACAATTCCGTGTCGATTGCTGTGTAGCAGACCTCGGTACGTTCCCGGTTCGCACCCCGCTCGATCATCCAGGACTTCAGGTGCTCGCTCGAGGCGATGTTCAGATCGAGAGCCTCCTGCAAGGCTGAGCCAAAGCGTGGATAGCCGCCATTGAGCCATTCGCGTTCTTCAATGTGGCAGTAGTCGATGTACGAGGCCTGTGGGCAACGTGAACGGAGATAGGGCAACAACAAGTAACCCAGCAGACTGTGCGAGATGAGCACCGTGTCTATCTGCCGCGAATCGATCAGGTAGCGGATGAAGCGCGGGTAATCCGTGACTCGAAGGAAGTTCTCCAGAATGAAGATGTCCGAGCTGTAGCTGGCGAACTCATGCTGCCAAAGGTTCTGACCATGCAGCGTAGTCACAATGCTCACCTGCCAACCGCGAGCATGGAGCTCGCGCAGCGCATCCAAAGTGAATCGATCCGATCCACCCATGGTCATCCAGGGCAGCACCATGAGCAGACGGCGACCGCCCTTGGCCAGGATGTTCGTGCAGGGCATACGATCGGCGACCGAATCGAAGGGCAGCTGACCCGGCGAGATGATGCTGGGCATGCCATCCTTCCAGAGCCGCGGATAGCGCTCCTTCAGCCCGCTCACAAAGGTCTTTTGTTGCTTGGCTCCATCCCAGTTGGACCACTTGTCATTGTGGGATTCTCGGCGTCTATACCAATCGAGGTACTCCGGGATTACCGAGCCCCAGTAGCCCGCGTTCGCACACTTGAGCCAGAAGTCCCAGTCCTCGAAGCCCTGCCGGTTGTCCTCATCAAAGCCGCCAACCGCCTGGTGCACCGAACGCCTAATGATGGAATTGGGCTGGGCGGGGTTCTCTACCAGGAAGTCAGCCGGTGTGTGGAAGCCTCGAGTCCAGAGATACTCCTCCGCCTGAAAGCCAACCGCGTAGCCCTTGACGAAGCTGTACTCCGGGTAGCTTTCCAAGAACCACAGCCACTTTTCGATTGCTGTCGGTTCAAGCAGATCGTCCGCGTCGATCTGTGCGATGAACTCACAGCGCGCCTCCGCATAAGCACGGTTGCGCGCCGCACTCGGGCCAGCGTTCTCCTGGCGAATGACGCGAATACGACTATCCAGCGCTTCGTATCGCGCCAGCATCTCCAGTGAGCGTGGATCCTTGCTACCGTCGTCGACGATCAGCCACTCCCACTGCTGAAAGGACTGCCCGAGCACGGACTGAGCAGTTTCCTCGAAGTGGTCCCAGGCCTCGTAGAAAGGCGTGACGATCGTCACATGCGGCTCTGCCGATTCAGCCGCGGGTCGATAGCCGTACTGAGGCCGAAGCGGCGACACCGGCGTGCAGCTGTAATCAGGATCCTCCGGGTTCCAAGTCTTCGGGCTCGTGGCCAACTACATGATCCTGAATTTGCGCCCGACGCGAACCCACCACCTGGACTCCACGCCGTCGAGCTTGCCTTTGATGCCCTGCAAATCCGCTTTCAGGGTTGTGATTGTTCGATCCATCTCTTCCCGCATGCCCACCATGGCGTGTAACTCGGATCGCAGGCCGGCAACGCTCTGTTGGGCTTCCTGTTTTTCGCGCTCCGCCTCTTGTTTGGCAAGCTCGGTTTGTTCTTGAGTCACTCTCCAATGACGTTCCTGTGCCGAGAGGATCGCATTGTGGGTACCGAGTCGGTCGATCCAACGCCCAAGCGCTATGGGGGTCCGCAGATTACCCGGGCGATCTACCCGCTTCGGCTGGTTGGCCGCGAGCTGATCGAGAATTGCTTCATTTCCCTGTCGCGAAACAAAGAACTCGTCCAGGCAGAGATGATCCAGACCGGTCTGTGCAAAGCCAACCAGGGCGTTCTCAGCGCTGCAGGTGATCGGTTCCTCGTGCACATTGAAGCTGGTGTTGACCAGGGCCGGCCGACCACTCAGACGCCGATACTCGGCGAGAACCTCAGCAGTGAAGGGATCGTCCTCGGGAGATACGACCTGCGGGCGTGCGCTGCCATCGATGTGCACGACCGCTGGACAGAGGGACGACATCTCCGCCGCGCAATCGACAGTGACCGTCATATAGCGGAGCGCGCCCTCCTGACCTCTCCAGTCTCGAAGCTGTTCTTCAGCATCCTCCGGCAACATCATCGGCGCGAAGGGCATGAACTCGGTGCGCTGCAACTTCTTGTTGAGCCAGTCATTGATGCTCGCATCAGTTGCTGGCGCCAAGACGCTGCGGTGGCCGAGAGCTCGGGGGCCAAATTCCATTCGACCGCGAGCTACGGCGACGATGCGACCCTCCGCCAAGGCCTCGGCTACGCAGACTGCCAGACGCTCGGGCCTCTCATAGGCCAGGCCCAGGTCCTCGAGAGCTTGGGCGGGATGCCCCGTATCAGGACCCAGATACATCGTGCTTCTGTGTCTGCGCGGGGATTCTGCCGGCCGCTTTTCGAGGTGACCGAGAAAGGCGGCCCCCAGCGCGATGCCGTCATCGGTCATCGCCGGCGCCACGAAGCCACGCTCGAAACGACTCAGGACCTTCTGATTGAGGAGAACATTGGCAAAGACCCCTCCGGCGAGGCAGACATTCTGGGCTGAACCGCCGGCGATCTCAGCACCATGCTCCACCATGGCGAGTACGTAGCTCTCGAGAACTCTCTGCGCGCAGGCAGCGAGCTGCTCATCGCTGAACCTGCTGAACTCGCCGCGCCAGGCCTGACGAGTCGCCTCATTGACGACACATGTCGGTGCATGCTCGAGATCAGCACACATGTCCCAGACCACGAGCTTGCCCAAGTCTTCGGCCATGGGCCAGGCCATCTCTTCGAAGACCGCGACATCCTCCGCTGTCACCAAGCCACGCGCAGACAGACCGGTCACCTTGCCCTCATGACGATTCGGGCGATGCCCGAGTAGCGCCGTCACCAGGGTATAGAGATGCGCCGGCGTCATGAACTCGAGAAAGTGTGCGCCAGCGATCAGCTCCAGTGCATCCCCGTCGCCGCGATAGACTGCGAAGTTCCAGGGGCACTGATAAGCACCCGCGTCACAAGTGAAGACAAGCGCTTGATCGAAACCAGAGGAGTAGTACGCGCTGGCTGCGTGGCTTTGATGGTGATCAAAATGCAAGCGCTCGCCAGGCAATGAACTGATTAGCTCGGTCCACTGCGAGGGGTATGGGAATGGAGTCAGATCCTCACGCTCCCGCTTACGACGAGCAGGCCAGTCCCTGTTCGCGAAGGCCTCACCCAGCCGCGCCGAGTCCTCGAGATTGAGGCTGCCAATCGAGATCCGGTCGATGCGATCCCAGGGCATCTGATCGAGAATCTCGGCAGGCCATCTCCCGTCCTGCTTGGTTCTCGTGACCCTCTCCAGCGCACATGCGAAGAGAGGCTCGCCGCTGGGACCAACCAGGGCGACCGAGGAGTCGTGCATGCAGGTGTAGTTCAGCCCCAAGGTCGTTCCAGGGGGGATACGTGACAGCTCCTTCATGCTCTGATCAGGGTGGCGGAGCCCTTCACGCGGTAAAGGGCTCCGGGGAAGATAGCGATTGGGGCCAAGGTCGACAGCGGGGATTCGAGAGCTTCTTCGCCAGGCATGCGGGAAGGCGGGTCAGGGCTTACGGAAGAGCACCACCCGATTGCTGTTCGTGCCCTTCTTGTTGTTGCTCACTCCCCAGCAGTTGGCGGTCTTGGTGAACTCCTGCTCGTTGATGAGGACCAGCTCCGCTTCGAGGCCGGCGTCCAGTCCACAGCAGAGCACGACCTCCTCCAGCTTGATCTTGCCAGCACGAACTTCGCCGACTTCGAAGGCGACATGTCCGCCCGGGGCGAGCAGGCGACAGAGCTCGACGAAGACTCGCGTCATGGCCGCCTGCCACTCCTCCAGCTTGCGCAGGATGGTGACATCCACCGCATCCACATCGATGCCGCAGAACCAGCAGCGCAGCCAATTGTCCTCCCGGTACTGCACCACATCCAAGAAGGGGGGCGAAGTCACAATGAGCTGCACGCTCTCGTCGGGGATGTCCGGCGTGGCCTCAGCAGGCTGGGCAGAGTAGCGGGCAGCCGGCCCGAACTCGGCAAGGCGTGCCCGTTCCTGACTCTCTCCCCGCGCGAGCAGGCTGCGGCTCTTGCGAAGAATCAGCGCCTTGACGTCCCTGACTTCTGGCACTTGCTCCCGTCTCGCGTTGATCTTGCGCTGCGCAGCGACCGAGACCGCCTGGTTTGGCGGCATGGTGTAGACCGAGAAGAAACCCGGCGAATGGCCAGTGAGGCGATTGAGCGCCACCATCCGAATCCAGCGATCACAGGCATCCAATTCTCCCGCAGACTCGCGGGCGCGGAGATAGCTGCGCAGAGCACAGATCCCGTTGAGAGTGTCAGGATGGAAGAAGGTGAGCAAATCCTCGGGAAGCTCTTCGCTGGCCTGCAGATCCAGGACCGCCAATCGATCCCTGACCTCTGCGAGAGCCGGCGGGCACATGCGGGGCTGCAACATCACCTGGGAGAGGGGATTGATGTCGTTGCCCAGGACATTCCGGCCCAGAAGCGCCGCTTCGAGGAGAGTGGTGCCTCGACCCATGAAGGGGTCATAGACCCGATCCCCCTCCCGGCTCAGGCGCTGCACGAAGAAGCGCGGCAACTGCGGCTTGAAGCAGGCTCGGTAGGAGAGTTCGTGCAGCGAGTCCCCAGCGCGCTGCTTGCTGGTCCAGAACTCGTTGGCAAAGGTCTCCACCGAGCGTCGGCCGTCCTGACTCATGCTCCGGAAGATGTGGCTGGGCCCGCCAAAGTCGCGAAATCGGGCCAATTCATCCGCCAATTTGCTGCGCCCCCGATTCCCGACCCCTGCGGACTGGAAGAGCTCTCCCTGCTGCCCTTCGGGCAGCTTCGCTCGGGCTTCGGCAGGGTCTTCGCTCATCAACCCATCCTGCAGCTCCTCGGGGCACCTTTCCAGCTCCAGGAGAACCTTCTCAAACCATTCATAATCAATTACTTATGACGGCATCCTGGAGACCCTGAGGGCTCGAGCCCAGTCCGGGCCCTCCCAGGGGCAGGGAATTATTCCCTAGTCCCGGAATACCCTGTCGGACGACAAGCCTTGACAGCCTCCGCGACCGCCCCCTAACAAGGCGGCCTCAGCTTCCTATGGCGAGCAAGAAGAAGACAAGTAAGAGCGCCAAGCCCCTGGTGATCGTCGAGTCCCCTGCAAAGGCGCGGACTATCGCCAAGTTCTTAGGCAAGGACTACATCATCGAGGCCAGCGTCGGACACGTGCGGGATCTTCCCGCCAACGCCTCCGAGGTTCCCGCCGCATACAAGAAGGAGAAGTGGTCGCGCCTGGGGATCAACGTAGAGGAAGGCTTCCAGCCACTGTACGTCGTCCCGAAAGACAAGCGCGAGCACATGCGCAAGCTGAAGAAGCTGGTCAAGGATGCGGGCGTGCTCTACCTCGCGACTGATGAAGACCGCGAGGGGGAGTCCATATCCTGGCACCTGGTGCAGGAGCTCAAGCCCAAGGGCGAGGTTCAACGCCTGGTCTTCCACGAGATCACCAAGAAGGCCATCCAGCACGCCCTCGATAATCCGCGTCAGATCGACGCCCACCTGGTCGAGGCGCAAGAAACCCGCCGCCTCATGGATCGGCTCTATGGCTACAGCGTCTCGCCTCTGCTGTGGAAGAAGATCCGACCGAAACTCTCCGCCGGCCGCGTGCAGAGTGTCGCCGTCCGGCTGGTGGTCGAGCGTGAGCAGGAACGCATTCGCTTCGTGCCAGTGGACTACTGGGGAGTCGAGGGCAACTTCAAAGCCAGCGGCCAGGCAGCTTTCAGCGCCAGCCTCATCTCCGTCGCCAAAGAGCGCGTCGCCATCGGCAAAGACTTCGAACAAGAGACCGGCAAGCTCAAGAAGACCGAACGTAAGGTCCTGCACCTCACCGAGGAGAAGGCCCGCGCCCTCGTTGCCCGCCTCGAGGGCAAGAGCGCTCAGGTGCTTAGCCTGGAGCAAAAGCCCGTCACCGAGCGCCCATCACCGCCCTTCACGACGAGCACCATGCAGCAGGATGCGGGCCGCAAGCTAGGCTTCACCGCTAAGCGCGCCATGCGCGCAGCTCAACGACTCTACGAGAACGGTCACATCACCTACATGCGGACCGACTCGACCACTCTCTCGGGTGAAGCGATCTCCGCCGCCCGCAGCCTCATCAAGTCCAGCTATGGCAGTGAGAACCTGCCCGCCGAGCCTCGGGTCTACCAGACCAAGGTGAAGAACGCGCAGGAAGCTCACGAGGCCATCCGCCCCGCCGGCTCGAGCTTTGCAGATCCCAAGAGCCTCACGGACATGGGCGATGACGAGCGTCGACTCTACGAGCTCATCTGGAAGCGCACGGTCGCTTCGCAGATGAAGGACGCCAAGGGCAAGCGCAGCATCCTGCAACTGGGAATCGATGATGCGGTCTTCCAGACCACCGGCAAGGTCATCGAGTTCATGGGCTTCCGCCTCGCCTACAATGAACAGGCCGGGCGAGAAACGAGCAGGGATGGAGCCGATGGCAAGTCTGAGACCGACAAGCTTCTGCCCAAGGTCAAAGAAGGCGAAGAGCTCGACGTCAAGAAGCTCCTCCCCGAAGGCCACACCACCAAGCCGCCGGCGCGTCTCACGGAAGCGAGCCTGATTCGTGAGCTCGAAGCTCGCGGCATCGGCCGACCGAGCACCTACGCGAGCATCATCGACACCATTCTCCAGCGGGACTACTGCTTCAAGAAGGGCTCGGCCCTGGTGCCAACCTTTACCGCCTTCGCCGTGCTGAACTTGATGGATCAGTATCTCGGCTACCTGGTCGACTACGCCTTCACAGCCAAACTGGAGGAGGACCTCGACGAGATCAGCAACGGGCGCAAGGATCGCGACGAGTACCTGCATAACTTCTTCCTCGGCAACGGCAAACCCGGCCTGCGTACCACCCTCGACGAGGTTGAGCAGAGAATCGATCCACGCGAGGTATGCACCCTCAATGACTTCGATCTAGGCAAGGGTCCGCAGGGCGAAGCCATCGAGGTGCGAGTCGGCCGCTACGGCCCCTTCATCTCGAGCGGCGAGATCAGCGCCAGCCTTCCCGATGGCATTCCACCGGATGAACTGAAGGCCGAATTCGCCCAAGACCTTCTGGCCAAAGCTCTCGAAGGCCCCAAGGCTCTCGGCACGGACACGGAAACCGGCCTGAAGATCTACGTGAAGGTCGGACGCTTCGGCCCCTACTTCCAGAAAGGCGATCCCGAATCCCTCGGCGATGAAAAGCCGAAGATGGCTTCCCTCCTCAATGGCATGGAGCCGGAAACCGTAACCCTGGCGCAGGCTCTGCAAGTCCTGGCACTGCCTCGCAACCTGGGCACTGCCAAGACCCCGGATGCAAAAGAGACTCCTGGCAAGGACGCGGACGTGCTCGCCTACAACGGACGCTTCGGCCCCTACCTTCGCTGGGACAAGGAGACTCGCTCCATCCCCGCTGAGGACGACTTGCTGACCATCGACCTCAAGCGCGCCATGGAGCTCTTCTCTCAACCCAAGAAGCGCGGTCGCAGCCAGGCGGCGCAAGCCAAGGTGCTCAAGGCACTCGGCGAGCACCCGGAGAGCAAGGCGGATGTGCGCATCCTGGATGGTCGCTACGGCCCCTACGTGAGTGACGGCACGACGAACGCCACAATCCCCAAGGGCGAATCCCCGACGGACATCAGCATGGATCGGGCCGTAGACCTTTTGGCCGAGCGCGCCGCCAAGGGTCCTGCCAAGAAGAAGTCCCGTAAGAAGGCGGCAAAGAAGAAGACGACCAAGAAGGCCGCCAAAAAGAAGTCGACCAAAAAGGCGACGAACAAGTAGCTCTGGCGGACAGACTCAATCGAGTGATTTTCTGATCTGCACGATCAGGGTGCCGCCCCAGGCGTGCCCACTGGCCTCCACTTCACCAAGCAGGGCTTCGTACTCTCGCCGCTGTACATCATCCTCGGCGAGAGTCTGCAGGGCCGCGGCGGACTCTTGGACGAAGCGTTCCAGGGGTCGATCTCGCAGATAGTAATAGGTCTCGCAGCTGAGCTCGTAGCCGCTCGCGTCGGCTAGCAGGGCCTGCATGTCTCCCGCCTCGAGGGGCGGATTGTGGATCTGACCGAGGCGCCGATCCTGGGCAAGGACCCAGCGGTTGATCCGCTTGGCGAGCTCATGCGAGGGAATGCTCGTATCGTAGTAGGGCTCGGCCAGGAGGAGTCCGGAGCGCGCGATCCGCAGAGCTCTCTGTAGAGCGAGGCCAGGATGCTCCAGGTGATGCAGGACATGTCGGAAAATCACCCAATCGAAGCTCTCCGCCGCAAGATCCACGCTCTCTCCCCGGCCGACCTGAACATCCAGACCCGCAGTACGGAGTTCCGCCACCCGCTCCTCTGCCGGCTCGAGGCCCTGGGCCGGGACCCCAGCCTCTCCCAGGGCCTGCAGGATCTGACCGGCTCCACAACCGACATCCAGGACAGATTCTGGCTTCAAGGCCAGAAGACGCTGCAAAAAGCGGTTGCGCAGGAGTTCGGGGTTTTCGAGCATGCGGTCCAACAGACCAATGCTCACATCGTATGCCTGCAGCAGCAAGGCCCTTGGCGCAGGCAACTCTTCCCCCCAGAATGCCCTTCTGAGCAAACCGGCCCCCTGAGAGCCGTGACCCTCCTCACTCGCAGATGAGCGGAATCAGCACGCAAGCCCCAATCGATCCCGCCCTGGATCTATTCGACGAGATCGAGCGGCTCAAGCATGAGCGCAAGGCGGTCATCCTCGCCCACTACTACCAGGATCCTGACATCCAGGACCTGGCGGATCACCTGGGTGATTCCCTCGACCTGGCTCGTATAGCCCGCGAGGTAAAGACAGCAGAGGTCATCCTCTTCTGCGGCGTTCACTTCATGGCGGAGACCGCCAAGATCCTCAATCCGGAGAAGACGGTCATCGTTCCCGATCTCGAAGCGGGATGTTCTCTGGCTGACTCTTGCCAGGCGGACCAGCTTCGCGCCTGGAAGGCCAAACATCCGGAACACTTCGTGCTCACCTATATCAACTGCAACGCGGACACGAAGGCCGAGTCGGATCTCATCTGCACTTCGAGCAATGCAGCGAAGATGCTGCAATCCGTGCCGAAGGACAGGCCCGTACTCTTCGTCCCCGACCGTAACTTGGGCGCATGGCTGGCCAAAGAATTGGACCGGCCCATGGACCTCTGGCCGGGCACTTGCATGGTGCACATTACCTTTAGCGAGCGGAAGATCATCGAGCTCAAGGCCCGGCACCCCGAGGCCAAGTTCATCGCCCACCCAGAATGCGAAGAGCAAGTGCTTCGCCACGCGGACTTCGTCGGCTCTACCCGCAGGCTCATCGAGTACGTCACAGACTCGCCAGAGCAGAAGCTCATCGTCGGCACGGAGAGCGGCATCTTGCACTGCATGCACAAGGCCGCGCCACAGAAGGAACTCATCCAAGCTCCGGTCGAAAACGTGGGTAGCTGCAGCGCCTGCAGTGAGTGTCCGCACATGAAGCTCAACACTCTGGAGAAGATCTACCTGGCGCTCCGGGACTTGCAGCCGCGCATCGAGATGGACGAAGGCCTGCGTCAGCGGGCAGCGATCCCTCTGAAGCGCATGCTCGAGCTCAGCTAGCCGCCCGCTGCGCTAACAGCGCCTTCAACTGTTTGTCCCAGTTACGCCCGTTTAGATAGAACACCGGCCCGGCAAAGCCGAAGAACCACCCTGCCAGATAGCAGTAGCGGGTTGGTAGGAAGAAGGCGATCAAGAAGGACGTGATGCCAAGGCTCACGTGGATCAAGTTGATCCGCCGGTACTGAAGGGTGTAGGCGAGCTCCACCGAATCGAGTTTCAGGCGACCGCGCTGTGACCAAGCGCGCTGGTAGAGCAGAACAAAAACCCCGAAGACCGTGGCGTAGCCGACTGCATAGATCAGCATCAAGCTGCGCATGTTCTCCCAGCCATCGGCGCCGCCGAACATTTCTCCGCCAGCCGCGTTCGTGGGCGATTCACTGAAGCCGCTGGCAAAGAGATCGAAGACAGCCGTGAAGAGGAACTTCAGCGGGTACACGTACAGGAGAACCAGAAACAGCAGGATGGCATTGAGAAAGGTCGTCAGCCCATCCCGCAGGCCATAGCGTCGGAAGAAGAGGTAGTGGGTGTGCCAGATCATCCCCAGGATGGCGAAGGTGGCAAGGAAGGCCGGCACCTCAGAGAAGAGGACCTGCAGCTCCTGGTAGGTCTGCGGCACATCCACGTTGAGCGCGAGCAGCGCCAAACAAAGGGCAAAGACCGCGTCGCTCAGACCCTCGATGCGGGAAACGTCCGCGCCGCGCCAGCGAAAGTACTTCTCTCCTGAGTGGGCGGAGCTGGCGATGGTCGCGTATTCGGTCACCGCGACAGCCTAAGTAGGCGAGAGCGCGTGGGCGACTTCGAATCCCAATTCTCACTGCTGCTTCCCAGCAGTGCCGGTTAGCCTGGATACCGATGGCAGAAGCGAGCGCTCAACAGTCACGCAAACCGGGCCCCACGGTGCTGGTGATCTTTGGTGCCACCGGCGACCTCACTCATCGCAAACTCATCCCCTCGGTCCTCGGCCTCCACGAGGATGATCTGCTGCCCGAAGAATTCGCCGTGATCGGCTTCGCCCGACGGCCCAAGAGCGATGATGACTTTTGCGAGGGACTCATAGCTGCCCTGGAAGAACACAGCCAGGGTCGCAAGAAGCCGGCCTTTCAAGAGCTGCGCGAACGCATTCACTATCTGCAGAGCACCTTCGATGATGAGAAGGGCTACACCAAGCTACGCGAGATCCTTGATGCCGCGGATGCAGCGCGCGAGGTGCCAGCCACCCGCATTTTCTATCTGGCCACACCACCGAGCGCCTACCGCACAATCTTACAGCGACTGGAACAGAGCGGCCTCTCCGAGGAAACAGAGCAGCGAGCTGCACGAGTCATCATCGAGAAGCCCTTTGGCCGCAGTTTCGAAACCGCTCGAGAACTCAACGAGCAGGTCGCCGCCAGCTTCTCGGAGCGCCAGGTCTATCGCATCGATCACTACCTGGGGAAGGAGACAGTGCAGAACATCCTCGCACTGCGCTTCGCCAATGGGCTCTTCGAGCCCATGTGGAATCAGAAGTACATCGACCACGTGCAAATCACCGTGGCCGAATCCATCGGCATCGAGGGCCGCGGCGGCTACTTCGAAGAGTCAGGGATCATCCGCGACATGATCCAGAATCACCTCCTGCAGGTGCTCACCCTGATCGCCATGGAACCTCCCGCGACCTTGCACGCGGACTCGGTGCGGGACGAGAAGGTCAAAGTCCTGCGTTCCATGGAGAGCCTCACCCCGGAGACCGTCGCCAAGCGCACAGCCCGCGGTCAGTACACGGCCAGCGCCGTCGCCGGCAAGGATCTACCCGGTTACCTGGAGGAGGAGGGCGTCTCCCCGGATTCCACCACCGAGACCTTCGCCGCCCTGCGCCTCTCCATCGACAACTGGCGCTGGGCCGGCACGCCCTTCTTTCTGCGCGCGGGCAAGAGCATGCCCAAGCGCATCACCGAAGTGGCCATTCACTACAACCAGCCGCCGCACATGCTCTTCGGCAAGGCAGGTGTGGCCGACATGCCTGACAACGTACTGGTGCTTCAGATCCAGCCGGACGAGGGCATCAGCTTCAACTTCGGCTCCAAGGTTCCCGGTCCCGACTTTGATCTGAGTGCCGTACGCATGGACTTTCGCTATGCAGCGGCATTCGGCACCAGCTCAGCCGACAGCTACGAACGCCTGCTCTACGATGCCATGATCGGCGACTCGACCCTCTTTGCACGTCGCGACGAACTCGAGGAAGCCTGGCGCATCGTCGACTCGGTTGTCGCCGGCTGGGCAGATTGCAAGATGAAGCCGAGCCCCTATCCCGCCGGATCCTGGGGACCATCGGAGGCTGCCAGGATCCTGGGCAAGAATCGACGCTGGCGTCGTCTCTAGCTCTCTTCGGGATGCATGACCACAGGGGCTTTCAATCGGTAGGGCCCGTAGCGGATCTCGATATTGGCGCGACGATCCTGCTTGCCTGAGGTGACTAGCTCGATCTCCAGAAGCTTGGTCGACTCGCCCATCTCATCCTCTTCCATGAGGACTTCCTTGCCACCCTTGGACATGTGCGCATGGAAGGCATCGAGCTTGCGCTTGCGAATCTCCTTCGGGTCGAGGAAATACAGCCAGAACTCACCATCCGAGTTGCGCTCCAAGGTCATGTAGTAAAGACCGACCTCGAGCTTCTGTCCGCCGATCGTCAGGGGAATGTTGGTATCCAATGCGGTCCATGCATTTTGACCCAGCCGCCAGCGCCGATTGTCCAACTTGCCGCTGTCCACCTGCTCCTGGTAGGAGTCCTTCCAGACGGGCTGACCGTAGTCGATGTTGAGTTGGCCGATGGACTTGTTGCCGCCCCAATAGAAGATGCGCGTGTTGCCGCGCTGGCTCTTCTCAGGAACGGACTTCTGCGCATTGCCTTGTTGCGCAGGAAGGTCAAAGGAGCTGAACGCCAGCACTAGGCTGGCCATGAGGGCAATGTGGATCGTTCGCATGTCTTCTCCGTGTAGTTCGGGCGAGCTATTGATTGTTGCCTCGATAGCCTTCCATGTCAGGCGAAGTCACCTGAGCACTCAGATCGTCGATGGAATCGAAGAGCACATTGGGAAAAACGCCCTGCCTTGCCCAGTCAACGTGAGGACCCGAGTCCTGACTCGAGGGCTTCTGTGACCACCGGCAAGTAGCCACGAATCTTCTCCTCACCTTCACCAACGAAGATCTCCCCGGGTGCATCAACCTTCGGTAGGTAGCCAGTCATGACTCGGATCACACCGCGAAAAAGCCGACTGCCTGCCAGGTTGTACCACTCATAGGCATCGCCGCGGTGATAGAGCTCCCGACTGCCATCGTGGTAGCGAATCAAATGCCACTGGTTGCTGACCACCGAGTGATTACCGCGGCCATAGGTAACCAAGACCGGCTTGTCCCAGCCCGGCTCATCGTCCGCGAGCAAGGCCGACAGATCTCTGCCCTCCAACTCGCGGCGCTCCCCATGACCTGCCAATGAGATCAAGGTCGGATAGATGTCCAAGAGGGACACCGCCTGATCCCGTTCTCCAGGTTCGACTCCGGGCACACGAAACATCAAGAGCGAGTGGGTCGCCAAACGCCATAGAGCGTGCTTGCGCCAATGCAGCTTCTCACCCAGGTGCCAGCCGTGATCCGACCAAAGTACGACGATCGTGTTGTCCGCGTATGCGCTCCTATCGATGGCATCAATGATTCTGCCAAACATCGCATCAGCAAAACTGCAGGCGGCCAGATAGCCCTGCACGGCCTGACGGTGATTGTCATAACGCGTGATCACCTTGTGATCCCCGCCTGGCTGCGTGGCAAAACCCACCGCATCGATGGCAAATCTCCGCGCCACCGCCGGCAGGTCATTGAGATCGCCCTCGAGTATCGGGTTGATCTTGATCTGCTCGATGGGGTGCATGTCGAAGTACTCTTGTGGCACCTTCCACGGTAGGTGCGGCTTGTACAAGCCCAGAGCCATGAAGAAGGGCCGGTCTTGCTGTTTAGCCAACTCCTCCTCGGCAAAGCGCAGCACTCGATAGTCCCCCATGTCTTCGTCAGCGACCGGCATGCCACCCCAACCGAATGGGCGGGGCTTCTTGTCCCTGGTCACGAACCGCGGATCCGCAGCAGTGAACTGATAGCGATCCCAACCCTCGCCACCGTTCTGGCCACCGTGGAAGATCTTGCCAGCACCCGCCACATAGTAGCCCTCCGCCTTGAAGTGCTGGGGCATGGTCACCGCATCCGGCAACCTCTCACGCAGCTTGGGTGTGTTGCCGTAGACCCCGGAGCTCGACGGGCGAATCCCGGACATGACCGCAGCTCGCGAAGGCCCGCAGAGTGGCGCCGGGCAATGCGCATTCCGAAAGTGAATGCCGCTGGCGGCAAAGCGATCCAAGTTTGGCGTCTTCGCGTTCGGATGCACCCCGAGAGCACCCGTCCAAGAATTGAAGTCATCCAAGGCGATGAAGATCACATTGGGTGGCTTCACCTGCTGCGCGAACCCCAACCCCGGGAGCAGGAGCAGAAGGCAGAACTGGAAGCTGAAATTTCTCAAGGGCAGTCTCCGGCGAGCCAACCCATGATGCCACAGACTAGGAGCCTTTGGTGATCTCTCGGTTTCGGAACATCACTCCCGCATTCTCCATGCGGTTCTCCGAACCCACGACTACCACCAGGTCTCCCGGCATCAGTACCGAGTCAGGCGACATCTCCAAGAAGGTCTGGTTGCCACGCTTCATGCCGATCACGTTCAAGCCGGCCCGTCGCCGTAACTCGGCCTTCTGCAGCTCCAAGCCCGCCACCTCGCTGCCCTCCTCCACCTTGAAGATCTTCACCCCGAGCCCCGGCACCGAATCCGAGATCAGGCTGGCCTGCACATCCCGCGGCGCCTCCTTGCGGATTCCAAAGGCCAAATCGCGAATCCCCTTCACCTGCCGACCAACTTCATCGTCCGGCACCAGAAACCTCCGCAGTGCCCGCACGGTCAGCTCGACCGAGGTTTCCAACTCCTGAGGAACCACCTCGTCAACACCGACTCGATCCAGGAGCGGAACTTCACCAAGGAAGGTCGCCCGCGCCAGGATGTATAGGTGTGGCGCCACTCGCCGTGCCTGAGCTGCGATCCGTCGCGTTGCCTCCGCATCGTTGATCGCCAAGACCAAAATCCTGGCCCGGGCGATCCCCGCTGCCTTCAACACCATCGGCCGCGTCGCATCGCCGAAGGAGATGGATTCCCCCGCAGCCTTCCTCGACTTGACCGTCTCCGCGTTCATCTCGATGGCATGGTATGGGATCTCCAGACTTCTCAGGGAGCGCGCCAGGGTCTGACCTGCCGGCCCGAAGCCGACGATGATCGCATGCTCGCTCAACTCATCGCTGCGCCGACTCGAAGTCGATTCGCGCTCGTTCTGCCCACGCCTGCGCGTCAGTTTCTTCCCCCAGCCAAAGAGGAAGGGCGTCGCCGCAATCGACAGCACCGCCACCAGATAGAAGATCTTCTCCAGCTCCGGTGGCATCAGCCCCTCGTTGCGCGCCACCTGCGCCACCACGAAGGAGAACTCCCCAACCTGGGCGAGCATCAAACCGCTGCGCAGACTCAACCAGCGCGGCATCCTCAACGCCCGGATGGCCAGATAAGCAAATAGCAGCTTGCCAAAGATCACCGCCAGCAAGCTCACGCTCACCATTCCGGGCGCTTCCATGATCACCCGATAGTCGAAGAGCATGCCTATGGAGACAAAGAACAGGCTACTCAGAGCGTCTCGGAACGGCTCGACCTCGCTCACCGCCTGATGCTGGTACTCGGATTGCCCAAGAACGAAGCCGGCGATGAATGCCCCCAGTGCCAAAGACAATCCCAGGTGCGCCGTGATGATCGCCACCGACAGACAAAGCGTGATCACTGCCAACACGAACAGTTCGCGACTCCGCGTCCGTGACACCAGGTCAAGAATCGGCGGCATCATGAAGCGCGCCCCCACCGCGGTCAGCGTCAAGTACATCAGCGCACTCAGCACTTCGCCCATGGTGTCCACGAAGCTGCCATCCCCGCCCGCCAGCAGAGGCAGCACCAGGATCATCGGCACCACTGCCAGATCCTGGGCGATGCAAATGCTCACCGCCATGCGACCAGGCGGAGCACTCAACTCCCCCTTGTCCCCCAACAACTTGGTGATGGCAGCAGTGCTCGACAGGCTGAGCAGGAAACCCAGGAAGATCGCCTGACCAATGTCCACCGAGCTGAAGACCGCGAGCAGAGAGCCGAGCACAACCGTGCCGAGGATCTGTATGGACCCACCGACCATGACCGGCCGCCGCAGCCGCGCGACCTGAACATTGGAGAGCTCGATACCGACGGTGAAGAGGAGGACCACGACGCCCAACTCTGCCAGGTGCTCAACCAACTCGGGGTGGCTGACGAGGCCGAAGGCATTGGGTCCAACGAGCGCCCCAGAGGCGAGGAAACCCACCATCGGCGGCATCTTGAGGCGATGGAATACCAAGGCCACGGCGATGCAGAGTCCGAAGAGCAGGGCCAGTTCGAGAAGGACCGGGTCGAGCATTGGTTTCTGAGGGGTGGGACTAGGCTAGCGGGTGGAGGCGCTGAAGGGTGCTGTTTTGTTGGAGCTGTTGGTGGTGGTTAC